>JADYZM010000041.1 GCA_020853105.1 Flavobacteriales bacterium
GTTGATTACTCCAAACTTAAAGAAGAACTTTTAAAAGTTGGAAAGAATCAAGCCGATGCATTTGATTTCAATTCTTGGGAACTCGGTTTCTTAGCTGATTATATTTTAAACACTCATCACAAATATGTGAGAGAGGCAAATGATATAATAATTCAGTATTCTGATAAAGTGGCTAAAGTTCATGGACATCACTATTCTGAAACCATTGAAATAAATAAATTGTTTCATGAAATTGCCAACGAACTAAATATGCACATGCATAAAGAAGAGCAAGTGTTGTTTCCTTTCATAAAAGAAATTGCAAATGCAAAGAAAAACGGCACTACATTATCTCCTCCACCATTTGGAACTATTAAAAATCCTATCCGAATGATGGAAATGGAACATACCGATGCCGGTGAAATTTTATTTAAAATTAAAGACTTATCCAATAATCACACTCCACCAGAAGGTGCATGTAATACATTTAAAGCATTGTATGCAAAATTAGAAGAGTATCAAAACGACCTTTTTCAACATATTCATTTAGAAAATAATATTTTGTTTCCTAAGTCCATAGCATTAGAAGAGGAATTATTAATATAATAAAATTTAAAATAATGTTATCAAAATCAAGTATCTATGCGATTCGGTCTGTAATTTATATTGGTCATAACTCATTTAACGATAAAAAAATTACCGGTATTAAAGAAATTGCTTCTGAGTTAGAATTGCCTTCTTTTTATTTGAGTAAATTGTTGCAAACGTTATCAAAAAGAAAATTAATTGGGTCGATAAAAGGTCCTAATGGTGGTTTTTATTTTAATGAAAATTCAAATGAACTAACAATTTTACAGATTATTGATGCAATTGACGGAATATCAGCTTTTATAGATTGTGGCTTGGGTCTAAAAGAATGTTCTGAAAAACATCCCTGCCCAATACACGATGATTTTAAAGTTTATCGAGACGGACTTTTCAGATTATTTAGAGATAAAAAGATAGTTGATTTAGTAACTAAAATAGAAGAAGGAAGAGCATTTATCAGAAATCTATCTAAATTAGAATGTTAAGAAACGTAACCTCCTGTTTTGATTGCGTAAACACCAATTGTTTCATAAAGAAATACTGTTCAGAAAGTCTGTTGAAAGAAATGGACAAAACAAAAATCATCAATCGTTTTTCTAAAAAACAGATGATTTTTCATGAAGGAAACCCTACAGATGGTATTTACTTTATACTTAAAGGTACAATAAAAATATTTAAAAAAGGAGCCTTTGAAAAAAATCAAATAGTTAGAATATCTACTGATGGTGATTTTATAGGTCATCGCGGATTTTCCACAAATAATTGTTACCCTGTTTCAGCTGAATCAATAACTGAATCCCTTTTGTGTTTTGTAAACAAACAATTCTTTTTAAAAATATTAGAAGAAACACCAAAACTTACAGCCAATTTAATGTTGTTTTTGGCTGATGAAATTAACCTCAAAGAATCAAATTTGAGAGATATGGCAATTTTCAATGTCCGCGAAAAAGTTGCTAAAGCCTTATTAATGGTTGCTGAAAAAATGGGAACTAGTGATGATGGTGAAATTAATCAAATAGAAGATTTTAACAGACAAGATATTGCTGAATTAGTAGGATTAAATTCTAATCAAGTAACAAAAGTTCTAGCTGAGTTTAAAGCCGATTGCATTATTGAAACAGAAAACAAGAAAATTCGAATCCTGAATAAAAAAGAACTTTTGAAAATAGTTTCTATTTAGAAGCAACCCAAAACCAGTCAATCTATTAGTACAGATAACACTCTTCCTTAATTTATTTGTATTTCGACTAAATGAAAATAAATATGATATGTATCATATTTATTAATTCCAAAAAACAGAAAGTAGTTTGATTAATATCACATCTAACGCTTCCAAAAAGCACCTCAGCCATTGAGTAACATCATTAATTAAAACACACGTGCTCAATACCTTTGTTGTGTGTATTAATAATGCATACTTAACAAAAGAATTAATCAATAATCTTAACATAAAAAACTTAAAGCAATGAAAACAAAGCACTTAGTGTACTTATCAATTGTGGGTTCAATGATGATGTACAGTTGTGGAGGAGACGAAAAACCTAAGGAAGAGGTAACTGAAACAAAAACAGAAGGCATTAAACTTAGTGATGCCGAAATGAAAAAAGCGTCAGAGATGTATTTTGACAAATGTGCCGGTTGCCACGGTTCATCAAGAAATGGAGCGACTGGTCCTCACTTATTACCTATTGCTCCAGAAGGCAATACAGCTCCGGGCACAACTTTATTGGGCGATGCTGGACTAAGAGCATTTATTGAAAACGGAACTCCTGGAGGTATGCCGGAATGGAAAGGCATTATGACTGACGATGAAATTAGTTTGATGGTTAAATTTCTTCAAGTAGATCCACCGGCAATTCCACCTTTTGGAATGACCGAGATAAAAGGAACATGGAAAGTTATTGTACCAGTAGCTGACCGTCCTACAAAACCTGTTCACAAACGCAATATTGACAATTACTTTGGTGTAATTATGAGAGATGCCGGAAAAGTTGCAATTATTGATGGAGACACAAAAGAGCAGTTGGCTGTTTTACCGACTGGTTTTGCCGTTCACATTCTAAGAACATCTGCTTCTGGTAGATATATCTATTCTGTAGGTAGAGATGGTAGAGTAACCATGATTGATACTTATACAGAAAAGCCACAAATTGTTGCAGAAGTAAGGGGTGCTTTTGATGCACGTTCGGTGGACGTGTCAAAATTTAAAGGTTATGAAGATAAATATTTAGTATTTGGTGGTTACAGTCCGGCTCAAATTGTAATTTTTGATGCTCAAACTCTCGAACCACTCAGTGTTACTCCAACTGCAGGAAAAGCTTGCGATGGTGAAAAAGAACATATTGATGAGGCTCGTGTAGCAGCAATTGTTGCTTCACACACTGACCCTGTTTGGATTTGTAATATAAAAGAAAGAGGTATAGTTTCTATAGTTGACTATACTGATCCTGTGAATCCAAAAATTACTGAAATTGAAACTGCCAGATTCTTACACGATGGTGGCTGGGATTCATCTAAAAAATACTTCTTGGTTGCTGCTAATGCAAGTAATAAAATAGTGGTAATTGATGTGCCCAATAAAAAATTGGTAAAAATGATAGAAACCGGTATTAAACCTCACCCAGGAAGAGGTGCAAACATCAAAAATAAATTAGGCAACCTGTGGATTACTTCACACCTTGGAGAGAACAAAATATCTTTTATCAAAACAAATCCTGGAGAAGGTCAATGGACTGTGGTAAAAGAAATTAAAGCTCCCGGAAACGGCGGTGGTGCTTTGTTTGTTAAAACTCACCCAAAATCTAAACACTTATGGGTTGACAGAACTCTTAATCCAGATGCAGCACTTCACTCTGTTGTTGATGTATTTGATACTGAAAGTTTAGAGCACAAAAAAACCATCACAATGCCGGAAGGTGTTGACGGTAGAATGGTTCACATGGAATATAACAAAGCCGGAGATGAATTATGGATTTCTGTGTTCATGGGTAAAACTAGTGGTATTTTAGTTTACAACGACAAAACTCTTGAGTTGAAACAAATAATCAAAGGAGATTGGGTTCAAAATCCAACCGGTAAATTTAATGTGTATAACACTACTCATGATATTTATTAATATAGTTTTGGTTAATTAATTTTAGATGAAGAGGGGGAAATTTTCTCCCTCTTTTTTTGCCAAAAAACAATTTTAAACAAGATAAAAGTCACTTTATGTAGAATTAAACATAATGACCTTTGCATTAAATACATAAGTTATGAGAAAACTAATAGTATTAACCATTGTATTGTTTCTACTAAAAACTTTACAATCGCAACAAAATATTGATTCTGTATCCATGAATTCTAACTACACCTATCAAGTTTTTTATAGTTTGGAAAATGGCGTTGTAAGTTCTGTCAACAATGAAAACTGGACAATTGCACTATCCGTAAGCAATACAGGAGCTGAAGGAAGTTCTATTATTTTGAATGAAGCCACTTCACAACTTTGGGCTTATCCCGGTTCAAATACTCAATGGACAACATTTGACACTTCTAACCATTTATCATGGGAACAATTATTAAACACCGACACCACATGGACAAACGGTGCTTTTAACAAATATAGAGGAGCTGCAGGTGCTTTTGATATGGGTTGGGGAATATTAAACCCCAATAATAATTTTTGGATTTTTGGTGATTCACTTTATCTAATTAAATTATCAGATAATTCTTATAAAAAACTGTGGGTTGTCAGTCTCAAAACAGGCTTATGGGAGTTTAAATATGCAGATATTGATGGAGCAAACGAGCATGTCGTAACTTTTAACAAATCTTCCTATCCAAACAGAAATTTTATTTATTATGATATGCTTTCTCACCAGCTAATTGATAGAGAACCAGCTAATAATTCTTGGGATTTAACATTTCTAAAACATAGCGATTTTGTTAATCCTCCTGGAGTACATGTTGCTGTAACTAGTATTTTTAGCAACAAAAAAGTGTGGTCGGCAAAATCTTATGAAATTGATTACAATGCTGCTTCAACATCAACAATACCACAAACTTCATTTATAAAAAAAATTGATAACATTGGAAGAGAATGGAAAAAATTCACTTCAGGGAGCGGTTGGCAAGTTTATGACAGTATTGCTTACTTTTTGTATAATTCTGATAGTACGGGTTTATATCGATTGGTTTTCACAGGTTTTGGAGGAACATCAAACGGTACAACTTATTTTACAAAAGAATTGATACAAGCAATTGGGATAGAGGAACAACAAAATGAAAAAGATTTATTAATATTCCCGAATCCTGCAAAAAATGAACTTACTGTATATATAAGAAATATTACCAATTCAAAATCAAGCATTCAAATAGCAGATATCACAGGTAAAATTGTTTTAGAAGTAGCAGATAGTGGACTTAACAATCAACTGCAATTGGATATCAGTAGTTTAAAAAGTGGTATTTACATAGTATCGATTCAAACAGACAATATGGTTGTATCAAGTAAATTTAGTAAACAATAATTGTGATTAATTGGAGTAAAATAATTGGAGTAATTGTTTGTATAGTTTTACAAACTGGGGTAGTATTTTCCCAATCAAAAATTCAATTGATTGACGAGAAAAGTTCAGAACCGATTTACTTAGCCCACATTAAGTTTACTAATATTAAATCAAGCAAATTTCAATGGACAGTTAGTGATGAGAATGGTTTTGCTTTAAACCCATATAATGATTCTACAATTGTTGAGATATCTTATACAGGATATGAGAAAAAAATAATTGAGGTTGTACCAAGCTCACAAACTCAAAATATTTCATTAAAAAAAGTAGAATTTGGCTTATCTGAACTTGTTATTACAGCCAATTTTATTCCAATTGAACTCAAAGAATCTGTCTATGACATACAAGTAATCGACGAACAAAAAATATCCTCAAAAGGGGCACAAAATTTAAGAGAAGTGCTAAATACAGAGTTGAATTTTAGGACAAATAACGGTCATGCAAATGAAACCTCAATAAATATGAATGGTTTATCCGGAAATCATATAAAAATTATGGTTGATGGTGTTCCCGTTGAAGGACGTTTGAATGAAAGTATTGATTTATCTCAACTTAATCTATCAGGAATAGAGAAAGTTGAAGTGATTGACGGACCTACTTCTGTTGCTTATGGTACAAATGCTTTGGGGGGTACAATAAACCTTATTTCAAAAAAAAATCAAGATAAAAAAGTAGCTGTCCATTTAAAAAGCTTTTACGAAACCGTTGGACAATATAATGCAAGTGCAGAAATTGGATATAAGTTCAGAGAAAATCTATTTAAACTAAATTTATCGAGAAATTTTTTTGACGGTTTTGCCAATCCCGATACCAGTCGTTTTAAATCATGGAAACCAAGAGAACAATATTTTGGCTCATTTCAATACAGTAAAAAGATTAAACATCTTCGTTTAACCTATATATTAGAAGGATTTAATGAAACTATGACTAGTCGAGGAGAACGTCGCCCACCCTACTACGTTACAGCTTTTGATACATACTATTTAACGAATCGAATCTCAAATAAAGTTCTACTTGCGGGAAGAATTTCACCAAACAACTATTTAGATCTAGCTCTTTCTCATTCGTACTATAATCGGATAAGAAATATTTACTTTAAAGATTTAACAACTCTAAATCAAATCAAAACAGACTCAGAAAATGACCAAGATTCCACTAAGTTCAACACCTATTTGTTCAGAGGAGTTTTTACCCACAAAAATGACAGTAATCCAATTCATTATATGTATGGAATAGAGCTTAAAAGAGATGAAATTCTTGCTCAACGAATTCAAAATAATAATCAATGGGTTGGCGATTATGCCATCTTTGCAGGAATTGATTATAAACCAATAAAACAATTAACAATTAAGCCTGCAGCCAGATATGCATACAATACAATCTATTCAGCACCTTTGGTTCCTTCGTTGAACATCCTGTATGATTTTAATGAAAATTGGCAAATCCGAACTTCCGTAGCAAAAGGATATAGAGCCCCCGATTTAAAAGAATTATTTATGGAATTTCATTATAGCTCTACAATAAACTTATACGGAAACACCAAGTTAACTGCCGAAAATTCAGATCATTTTCAATTCTCGGTTAATTATTCAAAAGCCATTCGCGAACATAAAATTCAAATTACTCCAAAACTATATTATTCAAAAATTAATAACCTAATTGGATTAACTCAAATATCAGATGTGGATTGGAAATATCAAAACATTGACTATTTAATTACTCGAGGCACATCAATTAACCTGAATTATAGAATTAATATAGTTGCGATTAACGTTGGATATAATTATTTTGGAAACTACAACTCTTTGTTTGATGAACCAAACTTTCAAAACAAGTTTCATTATACATCTGATGCCAATTCCGGTATAGACATATTTTTGGACAGTTTAAAAATGAGCTTTCATCTCAATTATAAATACACTGGTTTGATACGAAACAGCTACATAACTGATCAAAAATTTGTGAAAGAAAGCTACATTGGAGACTATCATACATTTGACTTAAACGTTTCCAAACTTTTATTTATAGAAAAAGTTACTTTCTCATTCGGTATAAAAAATATTTTTGACACTAAAGAAGTTCCTATGATAGGTGATGTTTATGGAGTTTCAAACCAAAGCAACGCTTCATCTCTAAATGTTTTATGGGGTAGAAGTTACTTTTTTTCACTTAATTTCAAGATATAAATGAAAACTGCTTTTCCATATCTATTGTTTATCTTACCATTTTTAACATCGTGTTTAAAAGAAGAAACACCTTTACCCAAACCTAAACCCGGCAATGTAGAAACTGTTGTAATAGAAATTGGATTTCCTTACCTAAACCAGGTTTATTACGATTGCGAAACAAACAATATTGTTAGTAAAAACACAAAGTACGATTGGGATTTATCTTTTGAAAGCTCAACTTCAGGGTATCATGTTTTGCTTAATACAGCAGTAGGTATGTATGCGGCTAATATGGGAAGTACAGATTTCAATTCAATAAGTTCAATATCCGGTGCAAGTTGGCAATGGGATAATCCAAATGGAGATTTAAACAGTACTGCTATTGGAAATTGGATAGGCAAAAATGAAGTTTTTATAATCGACCGACAATATGACGATAATGGAAATCACATGGGATACATGAAATTTCAATTGATAACTGTAACCGATATATCTTATACTTTCAAATTCGCAAACCTAGATGGAACAAATGAAACAACCTATACAATTTCTAAAAACTACTCAAAAAACTTTGTCCATTTTAGTTTTGAAGACAACGGAAAAACCATTGAACTTGAACCTGAAAAAAACTCTTGGGATTTGCTGTTTACCAACCACCAACACAAGTTTGATAATTTAACCATGCCTTTTGTATTAACACAGACACTAACAAACAAACACAACGGTGTTCTTGTGGCAGAAGATAATAACAATAACTTTTCAAAAATTAAACTGGAAGATACCCTTCGATATTCATTTACGAACAATTGGGATGAAATTGGTCATGATTGGAAAATTCGAAACAACACAAACAACTCCTTTACAATTGATGGAAATAAAAGTTATATTGTTAAAACTACAAAAGGCTATTTCTATAAAATGAGATTTATTGATTTTTATAACCACCTTGGTCAAAAAGGGTATCCAACCTTTGAAATTCAACGTTTGTAAATTTTGAAACATTTTCTATTTGCTTTAACCGTATTAATTTTTCTATCATTGGCTTGCACGAACTCAAGTGAGGAGAAAAAAATTTATTCTGTATATGGAATTGGTCCCTATCAAAAAATTTCTCTATCACAAATCAATGATTCAATTATGCAAACAGGAAAAAAACTTTTTGATAAAAATTGTAGCTCTTGCCACACCATGGAATATAAAAATTCAGGCCCAGATTTAAGTAATATTTTAGAAAGACGAACCCCTGAAAGGATAATGAATTATATGATGAACTTAGATGAAATGAAGTTAAAAGACTCTATCTCAGTTAATCTTGATAAAAAGTACAACTCAAATTGTAAAATCATAATCAAAAATGAAAATGAGGCTTTTTCCATATTAGAATATTTTAGAATTTATCAAATCTGGTTGCATGAATTTAATATAAAATAAAAAAGGGAACCAAATGGTTCCCTTTAATTTTTTGATTGCTCAAACTATTTTGCAGGAGCAGCTTCAGTAGCAGCAGCAGCAGTAGTATCAGCAGCAGCAGCTTCAGCAGCAGCAGCAGCTTCAGCTTCAGCAGCAACTTGTGCATCATAAGCAGCAATTGAGTCAGCTACAACTTTCTCTTGAGCAGCAATTTCTTCAGCGCTTGGTCCACAAGCAACAACCATCATTGCAATTACAGCAAGTGGTAAAAAAATCATTTTTTTCATTTTCTTTAGTTATTAATTAATTTTAGGTAGGGCAAATGTAAACCATGTTTTAAATAACTTGAATAAAAAAAATAAAATTTTAATCGACTGATAATTAATTATTTATATATTTTTTTGAATTTTAAATATATAAATACTTTAATTTTTTTTCCTAAAATGGCTGTTTTTTACCTCAAGTGTTAAAATATTGTTAAATTTATAGATTAACAAAACTTAAACCATTCCAAATATAAGGGAAATTTATTTGTTAACTTTGCTCAGAAACAGTGAATAGAAACCATGGATAAAATTGTCGGAGTTGAAATAAGTCATCGTTTTGCCCCCATTTCCGTTAGAGAGCGATTAGCACTCAACAAAGAACAAACGCGAGAAGCGTTAAAAAAATTAAAAAAATACTACAAAGAAGTTTTTATCATCTCAACATGCAATAGACTATCTGTTTATGCCTACGGAACCAGTCATAATGAGATAGTTAATTTCTTTGATACTTTTGGGAATTATCGTCAATACCTTTCAATATTACCTGATACTGAAATTGCTGTTATTAATCTTTTTTCGACTACAGCCGGATTAGAATCTCAAGCAATCGGAGAACACCAGATTGTAGGTCAAACAAAAGATGCATTAGATATTGCAAGAGAAGAACAGACAATAGGACCGGTTTTAGATGAACTAATCCGACAATCCATTCATACCGGAAAGCGAGTTCGATTAGAAACCAACATCGGTAAATTTTCTGCTTCACTAGCAACTGTAGGCTTTGAATTGATTACTACTCACGGTTATCTAATAAATGAAGCTACATTTTTAGTAATTGGTACAGGTAACATGGCAAATTTGGTTGCGACCATTTTAGATAGAACATCAATAAAGAAGCTCTATGTTGCCAGTCACGATTTAGAAAGAGCTAAAGAAATGGCAAAAGAATGGGGTGGTACCGCAGTTGATATGAACAATATACACCAAGCACTTGCAGAAGCAAATGTAATAATTGGAGGAACTCAAGGTGAAATTAACCTTCTTCACGAAGAAACAATGGCTACAAGTAAATGTCCTCGTGCAAATTTTGCTTTAGAAACAGGGGGAAGTAAATTATTTATTGATTTCGGAGTACCACGTAACTTCAATCCAGATTTAAAGAATCATAACAACATCTCATTATACGATTTAGATGACATCAAAAAGATTACTTATGATGGACTCTTAAAAAGATACGATGAAATTCCCCTAGCTAAAAAAATTGTTAATCAAGAGTTAGCATGGTTTATGGTTTGGCTCAAAAACAGAAAAGTAGCCCCTGTTATTGAAGCCTATTGGAAAAATCTGGAAGACATGAGAGATGAAGAATTGGAATGGTTATTTCCTAAAATGGGCAACTTATCTGTCCATCAAAAAGAATTATTGATGCGATTTACACATCGTTTGCTTAGAAAAATTTCAAGCCCAACCATCGACGGAATAAAAAATATTGCTCAAAACATTCATATTAAAGACAACCCAATCAATACTGCCAAACAAATTTTAGATATTGAAAATGTTGAAATTTTTGTTCCAAAACGTAAAATTACAATAGGAACTAGAGGTAGTAAACTTGCACTTACCCAAACCAACTGGGTAGTTGAACAGTTAAAATCACTTCAACCCGACTACGAATTTGAAACTAAAATTATTAAAACCAGTGGTGATGAAGGAAACATTAATATTGTTGGAGCATTTACCTCTGCATTGCAAAGAGCACTTTTAGCAAATGAAATTGATATTGCAATCCATAGTTTTAAAGATATTCCAACTGAGGACGTTAACGGTCTCAGAGTAATTCCTATTACAGAAAGAGAAGACTTCAGAGACGTATTAATTTCCAAATCCGGAAAAAAGTTAATGGAATTACCTTCCAGAGCAGTTATAGGAACCGGGAGTCTGAGACGTACTGCCCAATTGAAACAAATTCGTCCCGACCTGGATTACAAATTTATTCAAGGTAATGTTGACGGCAGAATTCAAAAAATGGAGGGTGGAGAATATGATGCTATTATTCTTGCCGCTGCTGGACTGAGAAGACTCAACATGATTGATTACGCAACAGAAATATTAGATTTAAAAATAATGCTTCCTGCTGTTGGACAAGGTATTCTAGGTATTGAAATAGTTGATAAAGAGGGCTATATTTTAGATTTGGTAAAAAAATTACGTCATAATCCAACAAAATACGCAGCTGATGCTGAAAGAGCTTTTTTAATAGCTTTAGGTGGAGGATGTAACCTTCCAATAGCAGCTTATGCAAATGTTGAAGACAATGAAATTCATATCGACGGTGTTTTTACAAACGAAAATGGAACACTTTTTTCAAGAAAATCAATTACAGGCAATGTAAAAGAACGCAGAACTCTTGCTAGAACTCTTGCTTTAGAATTAAAAAAAGAGATTGAAGAAACTATAGCTAAAAATAAACTCAATGAAATCACTACTGAATGATATTAAAATTTTAATCCCTAGACCTATTGAACAATCTAATGATTTTGTTGATAAGCTCGTTAAATTAGGAGCTGTCCCTGTGGTATTTCCCCTCATTGAAGTTAAACCTGTCAACTCTGATTTATTAAAAACCACTTACAGCAACGAAAAATTTGACTGGTTGATTTTTACAAGTTCAGTTGCAGTAAAGAGTTTTTTTGATGTGATTTCGCCCAAGAAAGTGAGTTCAAAAATTGCAGCTGTTGGCACTCAAACTAAAGCCAATTTAGAATCGTTAGGACTTAAAGTAGATTTTATTCCATCGGCAGCAACTGCTCAAAAACTAGCAAAAGAAATTCCTATAAAATCAAACGAAAAAGTATTAATCCCGCGTTCAAGAATAGCAAAAGATACCATTGTTGAAATTTTAGGAGCTAAAAACAAAAACATTATAGCTATTACAGCTTACGACAATTCTCCCGTAGATTATTCAAAGGAGCAAATAGAAGAAGTGTTGAATACTCCAATTGATGTAATTACATTTACAAGCGGCTCAACTGTTGATAGTTTCATGGACTTGATTAGAAAATACAAAATAAAACTCGGAAATATCAAAAAAGTATCAATTGGACCATCCACCACAAGTACTGCAGAAAAAAGACACATGACGATTGATTCCACAGCCGAAATTCATAATATCGACGGTTTGATTGAGGCTATTATTTCTGTAGTGAATTAATAAACTTTATTCAGTTTATTTAATATTTCTTTAGCTTGATGCCATTCCAATCGAGGTCCGAACTGAGTAACAACTTTTGAGGAAGCTAATGACGCCAATTTTCCGGCGTCAGCAAAACTATGTCCGTTTGTAATTCCATAAAGAAATGCTCCTGCA
This sequence comes from Flavobacteriales bacterium, assembly GCA_020853105.1. Lineage (GTDB taxonomy): Bacteria > Bacteroidota > Bacteroidia > Flavobacteriales_E > Vicingaceae > Vicingus. The sequence goes on from JADYZM010000041.1 coordinate 12,329, forward strand.
AATAAATCGCCTGCCCCATTGGTATCAATAGCTTGAACTTTATAAGGCTCTATATCAATAAATGTATCACCATCAAAAATCATTGCTCCATTTTTTCCACGAGTAATTACAAATCGTTTTGCATCATGTTTCAACTGTTCACGAGCTTCAGGTAAATTATCTTTTCCAGTATAAAGCATTGCCTCTTCTTCGTTGCAAAACAATAAATCTACACTTGCCCCAACAACAGATTGCATTTGTTCTTTAAAATATTTAACCATCGATGGATCTGAGAACGTTATAGCGGTTTTAACTCCATTTTCTTCAGCTACTTTCTTAGCATGTTTCATCGCATCAAGTCCATTATCAGAAGTAACCAAATAACCTTCCATATATAAGTATTGAGAATCTTTCAATGCTTCTTCTTTAATTTCTGTTCTTGAATAATTTGAAGTAATGCCTAAAAAAGTATTCATTGTCCTTGAAGCATCTGCTGTAGTCATTACCAAACATTTTCCTGTAATTCCATTTTCGAGGATTTCTTTTCGCAAATTAGTTTCTACTCCATTTGCTATTAAATCTTTCATGTAAAAATGACCTAATTCATCGTTTGCAACTTTGCATGAGTAAAAGCTTGAACCTCCAAACTGACTTACAGCTATAATTGAATTAGCAGCAGAACCACCACATTGTTTATTGCTTACACTATTTTGAATTGCATCAAAAACTCTTGTTTGATGTTCTTCATCAACTAAAGTCATTAATCCTTTTTCTATATTGTGACTTTTCAGGAATTGCTCATCAACTTCTGTTACAATGTCCACTAAAGCGTTACCTATTCCAAACACATTATATTTTTTTCCCATCTGTAATAATTTATTATTCAATTAATTTGAATTTCTTAGATTAAAATTTCTATTTTTTTGTGCAAATATAATTGTATATTTAAAAAGTTTCAACTAATATTGCAGCCCAATTTATTGGAAATTCCTCCTTAGCTCAGTTGGTTAGAGCATCTGACTGTTAATCAGAGGGTCGCTGGTTCAAGTCCAGCAGGGGGAGCAAAAAAAAGCCACTTTCAGTGGCTTTTTTTTTATAATCATAACTTTTACTTTAATTTTCTGACTGCAATAAAAAAAGCCTCAGAAAATTCTGAGGCTTTTGACTAAGTACCCGAGGCCGGAGTCGAACCGGCACTCGTTAGAACACGAGTTTGAGTCGTGCGCGTCTACCAATTCCGCCACTCGGGCATAATTTAAACTCGCTTTCGAGAGTGCGAAAATATTCAATCCTTTTTGATTATAAAAAGTTTTTTGGAATTTTTTTCAATACTTTTTGCTAAAACTTTGGGTTAGAATTAATATTTTAATAAATTTGCAGCCCTCATAATTTTTGAGCATTAAAATAGATGATTACTCCAACAGTTAAAATATTCAGTGGAAGAGCTACCATGCAACTAGCGGAACAAATTGCTAAGGCTTATGGTGTTCAGTTGGGTAATGTAATCATTAACACCTTTAGTGACGGAGAGTTCCAGCCTTCATTTGAAGAATCTGTTAGAGGTGCTGATGTGTTTATTATTCAATCTACTTGTCCTCCTTCAGATAATTTAATGGAATTGTTATTGATGGTTGACGCAGCTAAACGTGCGTCTGCCAGAAGAATAGTTGCCATTATTCCCTATTTTGGATTGGCTCGTCAAGACAGAAAAGACAAACCAAGAGTTCCGATTGGAGCAAAATTAGTTGCAAACATGTTGGCAGCAGCAGGTGTAACTCGTGTTATGACCATGGATTTACATGCTGACCAAATACAAGGTTTTTTTGAAGTACCTGTAGATCATCTTTTTGCTTCTACAATTTTCGTCCCTTATATTCAATCCTTGAACTTACCCAATTTAACAATGGCTTCACCCGATATGGGTGGCACAAAAAGAGCAAATGCTTACGCCAAATTTTTACATGCTGAAGTTGCTGTATGTTATAAACAACGAAAAAAAGCAAATGTGATTGAAGAAATGTTTTTGATTGGAGATGTTAAAGGAAGAGATGTTATACTTGTTGATGATATGGTGGATACTGCCGGCACATTGACAAAAGCAGCAGACATCATGATTGAAAACGGAGCAACCAGCGTTCGGGCAATTGCAACCCATGCAATCCTATCAGGCAAAGCGTTTGAAAGAATCGAAAACTCAAAACTATCTCAACTTATAGTAACAGATACTATCCCCCTTCTCCACCAAAGTGATAAAGTAAAAGTGTTGACAGTTGCTGATTTATTCTCGGATATAATCAAAAAAGTGTTTCATCATGAATCAATAAGTAATACATTCATTTGTTAATCATTAACCATTTATAAAAAAAACCATGAAATCAATAGCATTAAAAGGTAACAAAAGATCTGAAATAGGCTCAACTGATGCTAAAACCCTTAGACAAGTTAAAAAAATTCCGGCTGTTCTTTACGGCGGAAAAGAAAATATTCATTTTTCAGTAGATGAAATTTCTTTTGACAAAATCATCAATTCACCTGATGTATATTTTGTTAATCTTGACATTGACGGAACAAGTTTTAAAGCAATCATCAAAGATGTTCAATATCATCCAACATCTGACAAAGCTTTACACGTTGACTTTTTAGAAGTAATACCTGGTAAATCTGTTACTCTCACACTCCCTATTAAAGTTACAGGTTCTTCAAAAGCAATTTTAGCAGGAGGTAAACTACGAATTGTTACTAGAAGATTACGTGTTAGAGGTCTTGCAGAAGCATTACCAGAATTTATTCCTATTGACATTACAGAGTTAGCAATAGGACAAGCAGTGAAAGTTGCTGATTTAAAAGTTAGTGGATTAACATTTTTAGATGCATCAAACGCTGTAGTTGTTGCTATTAAAATGAGTAGAGCTGCTATATCAGCTACTACTGAAGACGCTCCTGCTGCCGCTCCTGCAACAGCTTAATAGTATAAAACATGAAGTATTTAATTGTAGGATTGGGCAATATAGGCTCTGAATACGAAAATACTAGACACAATATAGGTTTTATGATATTGGATGCTTTAGCTAAAGCATCCAATATTTTTTTTGAAACTAACAAACTTGCATCAACCGCAACTCTAAAGTATAAAGGACGAACTTTTATTTTAATCAAGCCGTCAACTTATATGAATTTGAGTGGAAAAGCCGTGAACTACTATTTACAGCAAGAAAAAATTTCGCAAGAAAATTTATTGGTATTAACTGATGACATTGCCCTACCCTTTGGGACTATTCGCATTCGTGGAAACGGAAGCGATGGCGGTCATAACGGACTAAAAAACATCAATGAAACCCTCGGAAACTCAAACTATTCTAGGCTTCGATTTGGCGTTGGGAGTGAATTTGTAAAAGGAAAACAAATCAATCATGTTTTAGGCAATTTCACTAATGAAGAACAGCATTTACTTCCTGAACGGCTACTAAAATCATGCGAAGCAATTAAAAGTTTCTGTACAATAGGACTGAGCAGAACTATGAGTGATTTCAACGGAAAATAGATTATAATTTAATTCTGAAAAAAAGTTCCAATTTTATTTATATCTTATCTTAAAAAAAATTGTAAAAATCACAGATTTTTATGTTGACTTTTTATTGTCTTCATTCGTTAAACGACATATATTTACAAAACAATAAAATTAATAATGGCAATATACGAGTATAATGGGTTTAAACCTGTAATTTACCCGTCTGCATTTGTACATCCACAAGCAGCAGTAACAGGAAACGTTATCATAGGAAAAGATGTTTATATCGGTCCGGGAGCTGCAATACGTGGCGATTGGGGAAAAATTATAATTGAAGACGGTTGTAATGTTCAGGAAAATTGCACAATACACATGTTTCCGGGTACAACAACACTTTTAAAGAAAGGGGCTCACATCGGACACGGAGCAATTGTTCATGGAGCAGTAATTGGTGAAAATTGTTTGGTAGGCATGAATAGTGTGGTGATGGACGATGTTATTATGGAAGAAGAATGCATAGTGGGAGCGCTTTGCTTGGTTCCTTCAAAAATGGAAGTACCAAGAAGAAGTTTATTGGTTGGAAATCCGGCACAAATCATCAAACAAGTGAGTGATGAAATGATTTCGTGGAAAACAAAAGGCACATTGCTTTATCAAACACTACCGAAAGCTTGCTTCGAAACTCTTAAAATATGTGAACCTTTAAGAGAAGAAGAACCAAACCGTCCATCGCAAGAAAGTATGTATTCTACATGGAACACCATAAAAAACAGCTAATTGACTATTTTCAATACATATTATTTTTATAAGCGATTTGTTACAATTACAGTTTTTTTGTTTTTAATTTCAGGCACAATTGCTCAAAATTATCAACAAACAATTGACTCTCTAAAAAATGAATTGGAAAGGGTTAAAAAATTACCCAAAACCATTCATAACGATACAGTCAGAATACGAATTCTAAAATCTTTGGTAGATAACATCTACGAAGATGAAATCTGGGGAAAATACAACAAAGAGCTTATTTCCTTAACCAAAAGCCTTATAACATCTGAAAAAACAGAAATTCAAAGGAAAATTCAACTTTCTTACGCCTTAGCTTTAAACGATGACGGGTTGTATTATGAAAACAAAGGAAATGGAGTTGAAGCAAAAAAACAATTTTATAAAAGCCTCGAATTAGTTGAAAAACTTAATTCAAAAGAAGAACTCGCCACTGTTCTGAACAACTTGGCTTATCACTATAAATTTGAAGGCGACTTGGTTAAATCTTTAGAAATAAATTTAAGAAGTCTAAAACTACGCGAAGAAATAAATGACCAATTGGGAATAGCAAACTCGCTCAATAATATAGGCTTGATATATGTTTTGGAGGGAAATAAAAAATTAGCAAAAGATTATTTCATTAAAAGTGCCAGTATCACCGAAAAAATAGATGATAAGTATTTACTATCTTCAACCTATGTCAATCTTGCCGTGATTTATGCAGGAGAACGTTATTTTTTAAAGGCTATTGAGTTTTATGCCAGAGCAAAGGTATTGCAAAATCAAATTGGCGACATAAATGGTGTGGCATATACTCTGATTAATATGGGAACCGTTTATGAATCTATGAAAAACTTTACAGAGGCAGAAAAGTTGTATTTAGAAGGTTTGCAAATATTTGAAAATATTAAATCAGAAGATGGAATTTCTTGGGCATATTTAAATTTAGGAAATATTAAATTTTCAACTGGCAAGTATGATTTATCCAGAAAATATTTAGATAGTTCCGCCTATTTTGCCAACAAAATAAATATGCCGGAGATGCTTAAAAAAATTGAATCTTCATATTACCAATTGGATTCTGCAACAGGCAATAATCTTGGTGCATTTGAACATTATAAAAAATTTATTTTTTTTCGCGATGGCATTTCTAATCAAGAAACCGAAAAAAAAAATCTAAAACAACGTATGCAATTTGAGTATGAGAAAAAAGAATCCATTCTCAAAGAACAGCAACACAGCGAAAAAATAATCAATCAAGAAACCAGCAGAAAACAACAACTCATAATATGGATTATTGTAATAATCTTAATCTTTGTTTTTTCCATCACTCTCGTTATATTCCGATCATTGCGAACAACTAAAAAACAGAAAATAATAATTGAAAAACAAAAACTGCTTGTAGAAAACAAGCAAGAAGAAATTCTTGATAGCATTCGATACGCCCGTAAAATTCAAGATGCTATATTAACACAACAAATTTATATTCAACGGAATTTATCCCGATTAAAAAACCAACAATAAATGTTAAAGTGTTTTTTCATCATATTTACTGTTGCAATTTCATCACTGAATTTCAATTATGCACAATCAAACAAATATGCTGACAGCCTTTTAACAGTCTTTAAAACAGCAAAAGACGATACAAATAAAGTGAAAGTGTTAAAAGCACTTTTCTTTGAATTTGAATTCAAGGATATAAAAAAAGCCGATTTATTTGCTAAAGAATCGCTAAAACTAGCCCAGCAATTAAACTATAAAAAAGGAATCGCTTATGGACATACAATTTTAGGCTACTTACAAGAAGACAAAGGAAAATTAAATGAAGCTATCATTCTTCACCAACAGGCACTAAATATGTTCAAATCTATTAACCATGAAAATGAAATAGGTATGTCACATCGTAACTTAAGTTCTATATATTCTCTATTGGGAAAATATCCGAAATCATTGGAAAACACTCTTCTTTCACTGAAAATATCCGAAAAGAAAAACGATATTGCTTCAATTGCAGCTGACTATACCAACTTAGGATCAATTTATATAGAAATGGGAGAATATAAAAAGGCACTAGGCTATTTTTTCAAATCTTTAGAACTAAAGAAAAAAAATTCAAAAAATAAAAATCTTGAATCTGCTTTGAACAATATAGGCGTAGCTTATAAAGAACTTACCCAATATGACAATGCCATAAAATACATTAACCTTGCTATTGAAGAGGGAGTAAAAAATGACAACTTACGCTCACTATTAATTTCTTATATCAACATTGGCGGCATATATGACGAAAAAAAAATGCACGAAAAAGCTATCGATTATTACAACAAAGCCATTACAGTTGCCAATATTGCCGAAGACAAAAATTCCCTCACAATCACCTATGCCAACTTAGGCTCATCGTATCTATTTTTAAAAAATTATGAGTTGTCAAAAAATTACTTGTTAAAAGCAAAAGAAATGGCAGAAGAAATAAATTCTCCTGTTCTGCTCAAGTTGGTGAATGAATTTTTGAGTGATTTTTATAAAGAAACCAAAGATTTTAAAAATGCCCTTTTTCATTATAAACAATCTTCCCACTTTAAAGATTCTATTTTTAACATTGAAAAACACGAAGATATAACTCGGCAGGAATTAACTTATGAATTTGAAAAAAAAGAAGCTGAATTAAAAGCCAATCAAGATAAAAAAGACATACTCGCCAACGAAGATAAAAAACGAAACCGAATGTTTATCTGGTTTTTGGTTTTTGCCTTACTTTCAGTTTTTTCAATTGTATTTCTTATTTATAAAGCCTTGAAAACAACAAAAAAACAGAAGCAAACCATTGAAAAACAAAAAGAATTGGTAGAAGAAAAACAAAAGGAAATTCTGGATAGCATTATTTACGCTAGAAGAATTCAAGATTCTATTTTTACATCTGTAGTTTATATGGAGAGAAATATTAATCGACTTAAAAGATAAAATATTGTCAAAAACTATAACATATCCTTTATTAATCATTGCAATCACAATACTGAATGTAATGAGCGGTTTGGCTCAAAGCAAACTGAAAATTGATACTGCTCAAGTTAACCGTTTGAACGACCAATCAACAGACTTTAGAATTAAAGGAAAATTAGATTCAGCTTATTATACAGCATCAAAAAGTTTACAATTAGCACAAAAATTCAACTACAATGAAGGTGAAGCAAAAGCATTTTACAACATCGGCATTCTATTATACATCAAAGGGGAATACAATCAAGCATTAGACACATTAAACAAATCTCTTCATATTTATCAAGTAACAAAAAACAAAGAGCGATATTCATCAGTATTAACCGTTATCGGTGGTGTAAAAAATGCAACAGGAGATTTGATTGGAGCAATTGAATACCAACTTAAATCAATTAAAATAAAAGAAGAAATAGGCGACTCAGCAAATCTTGCAGCAGCATACTCCAACATTGGTAATGTATATATGTCAACATCAGATTACGACAGAGCCCTTTCATTTTTTAAAAAATCATTGGAACTGAACAGTAAACACAAAAATTATCAAAAAATCCCTGATAATTATTATAACATTGCTTCAGCATATAAACTTAAAGGAGAAGATAAATTTTCTTACTCGTATATCAAAAAATCAATCTATTATGCAGACAGCTTAGGGCTAGAACCTCCTCTCTCCTATTCATACGGTCTGATTGCTGGATTGGAACTCAATAAAAAAAACTATAAAAATGCATTATCCTATTGCGTGAAAGCAGTAGAAATTTCCGAAAAGTTAGGCGACAAACGAATGATGTCGGCACATTTTCAGCGTCTAGGAACAATTTACAATCAGATGGGGAATTTCAAATTAGCCGAAAAAAACCTTATCACTGCTTTAGATTTAGCAAATTCAATTAACTATTTAGAACAGATTATTGAAATTCAAGCAAAATTGAGTAAATTGTACGAGGAAAATCAATCTTATGAAAAAGCATTAAATTATTATATTGGGTATAAAAAGGCAGAAGAATCTTTGTTAAATATGGAAAAAAACAAAGAAATGACTAAAAAAGAAATGGCGTTTGAATACAATAAAAGAGAGTCAGCAATAAAAACAGAACAGGAAAAAAAAGAAACCTTGGTAAAATTAGAACATCAGCAACAGCAACTATTTATGCAATTTTTAGGAATTGCAATTACTTCAATACTCATTATTTTAGCATTGATAGCAAGAAACCTGATGTTAACCAAAAAACAAAAAGTTGTCATCGAAAAACAAAAAGGACTGGTTGAAGAAAAGCAAAAAGAAATTTTGGACAGCTTTCGATATGCCAGAAAAATACAAGATGCTATTTTACCTCAACACAACTACATAGAAAAAACTATCAATCGGCTTAAAAATTAGTGAATTGAAACATTTATTATATACCATATTGTTTTTTTGCATTTTATGGACTCACAACGGGTTTAGCCAAGACATAAATGCTTTGGATTCTTTAAAAAACGAACTTAAAACAGTCAAAAACGATACTATAAAACTTCAACTTTTAAGCCACATTATAGAAATAGAAAACGAAGAAGATGTTTGGCCCAAATACAATCTGCAAATGAAATTGCTTGCTGAGAAAGTTATTGTTTCAAAAAAAACAAAATCAGAAGTAAATGTGGCAATGCAATATTTAGCTGAAGCATATAACAACATTGGATACCAACTTGATAACCAAGGAAACATTCCCCTAGCCTTAGAAAACTATGAAAAAGCACTAAAAATTCATGAAAAGGAAAATAACAAGTTGGGGATAGGTGTAGCTCTCCTTAATATTGGTGCTATTTTCGGCAAACAAGAAGAGTTCGAAAAAGCTTTGGAGTATTACAAAAAAGGATTTGATTTTTTTAATGAAATCAATCATAAAAACAGAGCAGCATTAGCCTTAAATAACATGGGTTTTATTTATAACACAACTGGAGATACTTCAAAAGCCATGAACACTTTTAAACAGGGTTTAAAAGTGAGTGAGGAAATAAACGACTCATTTTTAATTGTACTGTTCTTAGGAAATATTTCTACAATTTATAGCCAGAATGGAGAATTTCAAACTGCACTCGAATATGCAAACAAGGGGCTTGAAATTAGTTTAAAAAACAACTTTCACCAGAATACGGCAAAGTTGTATAACGTAATCGGAAACATCTATAAATACCAAGGAAATTATAATGAAGCAAAAGCTTTCTTCATTAAATCTTATGAACTCAGCAAAAAAATTAGAAATCCAGAGGTAAATGGAATTGCAGCTAGTGGATTAAAAATAATTTATGAAACCCAAAAAAAATATGAATTGGCATACAAGTACTTTAAAGAAGAAATACAAATGCGAGATAGTGTCCAAAACGAATCCAACTTCCGTCATAGTATTCAATTAAAATCAAAATACGAATACGAAAAAAAAGCAGCCACAGATAGTATAGCAAATGCAAAAGAAAAGGAAATAACAGATGCCGAAATCGCCCAACAACAGTCTGAAATAAAAGCAAAAAGAAATCAGCAATACGGTTTAATCGGAGGAATTATTTTAGTTGTTGTATTTGCTGGAGTTGTATATAATCGATTAAAAGTAACCCAACAACAAAAAAGAATTATTGAAGAGCAAAAAATTGAAGTTGAAAAACAAAAACTAATTGTTGAAAAACAAAAAGAGATAGTCGAGGAAAAACAAGAGGAAATTCTATCAAGTATTCGGTATGCCAGAAGAATTCAAGATGCAATTATTACACCAATTGGCTACATCGAAAAAAATATAAATCGTCTAAAACGAATTTACTAATGAAATCCAAATTAGTAACAACACTACTATTAAGCATTACAACTATTTGTTGCTTGTCTCAAAGTGCGTTACAAAAAAATGTTTACGATTCATTGTGGAATGTTTGGACAAACAATGCCCAACACGACACAGCCAGGTTAGAAGCTATTAAAAAAATTGCCTGGGAAGGTTACCTCTTTTCCCAGCCCGACAGTGCATTTTATTTTGCACAGCTAGAATACGAATTCGCTACAAAAAGAAATTTAAAAAAATACCAGGCTGATGCACTAAATACACAAGGAGCATCATTTTTTATTAAAACCGATTATGCAAAATCAATCGAATATCATACACGCAGTTTAAAAATAAGGGAAGAAATAAACGATAAAAAAGGAATTGCAGCATCATTGGGAAATATCGGTAATATTTTTAAAGATCAAGGAGATGCTACTAATAATTTACAAGAAAAGAGAATTTTATACAACAATGCAATCAAGTACCACAATAAAGGATTAAAAATTAAACAACAGATTAAAGATAAGATGGGAATTGCAGCGTCACTCAGTAATTTAGGAATCGCATATAGAAGTCAAGGACATATAGAAACCGATACCATTCAAAAAGAAAAATTCTATCTCCAAGCTTTATCTCATCAAGAAAAGAGCTTAGAAATTCAACAATCATCAAGTAATTTAAGGGCTATTGCCAACAATTACTCTAATATGGGACTGGTTTATACTTCCCTTTGTGAAATCGAAAAAAACAAAAATAAAAGAAACGAATTTTATAAAAAATCTATTGATTCCTATATTAAAAGCTTAGAAATACTTCAAAAAATTGGACATCAACAAGGAATTGCAAGAGCCCTTGTAAACATTGGAACAATTTATTTAGAAAAAGCAAAAACTACAGAAAATGCTTCACAAAAAAGAACTTTACTACTCACCGTCATAGACTATAGCAAACAGGCACTTCACATTGCTCTAAAAAGAGGATTCTCTCGAGAAATTGAAGGTTCAACACAACAATTATTCATTTGTTATAAAGCTTTAAAACAATATAATTTAGCACTCCAAATGCATGAATTATTCAGTGCGACAAAAGACAGCATAAGAAGTGTTGAAAATCAAAACGAAGTAATTAGACAAGTTCTAAAATACGAATATGAAAAAAAAGCAGCAACAGACAGTATTTCTAACGAAAAAGAAAAACAAATAAAAGACATTGAAATACAAAAACAACAAACAGAAATAAATGCAAAGAGAATTCAACAATATGGGCTTTACGGAGGATTATTTTTGGTTATTTTATTTGCAATCATAATCTTTAACAGACTACAGCTTACCAGAAAACAAAAAATTATCATAGAAAAACAGAAAGAAATAGTAGAAGAAAAACAAAAAGAAATTTTGGACAGCATTCGCTATGCCAGAAAGATTCAAGACGCCACATTAACACCAGTCAGCTATATTGAAAGAAGCATTCATCGTTTAAAAAATAATTAATAAGTTAGTCCAAACACATGTATATAAAACACATTTATGGAAACTGCAGTTGAAAATGATAACTTTTTTATCTTCTATAAACCAAAAGATATTGTTAGTGGCGATTTTTATTGGGCTCTTGCTCATAAACCAAAAACAAAAGAAAATGAATTGTTTTATATTTGTACGGCAGATTGTACAGGGCACGGTGTGCCTGGTGCACTAATGAGTATGTTGGGTATTTCACATCTCAACGAATCTATAATAGAAAAAGGACTTGCCGAACCACACGAAATATTAAATAATGTTCGTAAAGGGATTATTGAATCCTTAGACTCTGAAGGAAACAATGAAGAAAACAAAGACGGAATGGATTGTGTTTTATGCTCTTTTGATTTTAAAACAAATAAGCTGGAGTTTGCAGCAGCTAATAACCCCCTTTGGATATTCAGAAATGGAGAAATGATTGAATATAAACCCGATAAAATGCCTGTTGGAAAATACCAAAGAGATGCCTCATCGTTTACTTTACAAGCTGTTGACTTACAAAAAGGAGACATTGTTTATACTTTTACAGATGGTTTTGCCGACCAGTTTGGAGGCGACAAAGGAAAAAAACTAAAATACAAACCCTTTCAACAAATTTTAATGGATATTGCAAATTTACCCATGAAAAACCAACACGAAAAACTAGATAAATTGTTTGAAAAATGGAAAGGAAATTTAGAACAAGTTGACGATGTTTTAGTTATTGGTATCAAAATTTAATACTTGAAGTTGCTTTGGCACATATTGATATTATGTGTTTTTCTGATTTTCAACAACGGATACTCTCAAGAATACGATGAACTTATTCTGCAATTAAAAAATCCAAAATCCGAATCAGCAAAACTGAAAACACTTGTTTTGCTAAGTGATGCTTGTGAAATAGATGAAATTGAAAAATTTTCTACTCAGGCTATTGAACTTGCAGATAAAATTGTTGCAAAAAATAAAGACAACAAAGACTCCATTTTATCTTTAAAAGCAACAGCAATAAACAATCTTGCCTATTTGTATCATTTACAATCTAAAATTGAAAAAGCAGTTCTTCAATACAAAGCCAGCATGGTGATTTTTGAAGAAATTAAAGATTACAACGGAATGGCAATGACTTACAACAATCTTGCTATGATTGAAAAAGATTTGGGACACATTGATACAACCTTAAATCTACTTGGCAAAGCATTGCAAATTTCAAAAAAAACCAACAATATCAACATGCTTCAAATGACTCATACTAACTATTCTTCGATTTATATCAGAATGGGTCTTATCACAGAAGCACTTGAACACTCCTTTTTTGGACTAGAAATTCAAGAAAAAAGCCACAATGATTACGGAAAAGGATATGCATTAAATAATATAGGAAGTATCTATTTCATGCAAAGAGACCTGAAAAAGGCAGAAGAATTTTTCTTAAAATCATTAAAAGTTAGAGAAAGCATTAATGATGAAGTTGGTGTTGCAACTGTTTACAACAATTTAGCAAAAGTTTACGACGAACAAGATAAAAACGATAAAGCCCTTGAATTTTATATAAAATGCCTCGAAAAAAGAAATTTGCTAGAGAATAAAGAAGGCGTTGCTCAATCCTATAGCAACCTAGGGAGTTTTTATTTAAAAATAGGTAACCATAATAAAACCAAAGAATACTACCAAAAAGCAATTGAAATACGAGAAAATATATTTGACAAAGAGGGGTTGGCAAATTCCTATGAGAAAATGGCTGCCTATAATTACTTAACAAACAATATTAAAGAGGCTGAAAAATATGGACTTAAATCTTATAGAATGGCTGAAACACTCGGATTTATGACCAACTTGGAATCAACAACAAAAATCTTAAGTGAAATTTACGAAAAAATGGGTAACGAAAAAAAAGCCTATCAAATGTTTAAACTTCACATAAAACTCCGCGACAGCCTATTCAATCAGGAAACACAAAAAAATCTTTTAACACAGCAAATCAATTACGATTACAACAAAAAAAAATTAACCGACAGCATTGCATTTGCCAAAGAACAAGAAGTTAAAGATTTAGCAATTGCAAAACAAGAAGCACAACTCCAAAAAGAAAAATCTCAACGAATTGCACTTTATGGCGGGTTATCTTTAGTGATTGTTTTTGCAGGACTGATGTACAACAGATTTAGAGTTACTCAAAAACAAAAAATTATCATCGAAAAACAAAAAGAATTGGTAGAAGAAAAACAAAAAGAAATTATAGACAGTATCAAGTATGCCAAACGTATTCAAGATGCTCTGTTAACACCATTCTCTTATATAGAAAGAAACATAAGTAATTTAAAAAAATAAAACCCTGAAAAAGTTTATCAAAAATACTATTCTAACAATTGTTTTGGCATTGAGCCTTAACAGTTTTGGTCAACAACAGTACATCGATTCATTAAAATTACTACTAAATCAACCTATAGAAGATACCAATACAATAAGAACTATTCAACTTTTATGCGAAAATCTGATAAAAACCGGCGAATTAGAACAGGCTATTGAGTATGCCACACAAAACATTACTTTATGTAATAAACTTTCAAATTCAACAAATAAAAACAAATTAAACCTTCTAAAATCTGATGCTTTATCAGTGATAGCAGTAGCAAACAAAGATAAAGGCGATTATCCAAATGCTTTAAAATATAATTTGGCAGCATTAAAAATCAGACAGTCTTTAAATGATGAAAAAGGAATGGCTGACACTTATAACAACATTGGTATAATTAATAAAAAGCAAGGAAATTTAGATGCCGCATTAAACAACTACTTTGCTTCACTAAAAATCAAACTTAGAATTGGAGACAAACAAGGGTGTGCTTTTACCTATAACAATATAGGAAACATTTATTCAAATCAACAAAAATATAGCGAAGCACTCAAAAATTACACCCTTTGCTTAATGATTATGAAAGAAATAGACGACAAAAAGGGAGTTGCAGCAAGTTTCAACAACATCGGAATTGTTTATGATTACCAAGGAAATTATAAAGAAGCCCTAAAAAATTACTTTGCTTCGTTAAAAATTAAAGAAGAAATAGGAGATAAACAAGGTATGGCGACTTCAAACATGAATATTGGAGAAGTCAGTATTCTAACCAATGACTACATTCAAGCAAGAAAATACATATTAGAGTCACTGAAATTATCAACTGAAGTAGGAAGTAAATATTTGATAAAAGACAATTATTTCGCTTTAGCAAGATTAGATACCATCACAGGCAATTGGAAAAGTGCTTTTGCAAATATTCTATTGCACAATAAAGTGAATGACTCTATCTTTAACGAAGAAAACACACGTATTTTATCGGAAATGAACGCAAAATACGAGAACGAGAAAAAAGAATCACATATACAGTTGCTCGAAAAAGAAAAAAGGATTCAAGATCAAAACATAACACAGCAAAAAACCATACAAAATACGATTGCTTTCGGGCTTCTTTTAACCTGCATTTTTGCCCTTTTTATGTATAACAGATTTAGAATAACAAAAGAACAGAAGATAATT
The DNA here is from genome assembly GCA_020853105.1 of Flavobacteriales bacterium. GTDB lineage: Bacteria > Bacteroidota > Bacteroidia > Flavobacteriales_E > Vicingaceae > Vicingus. The sequence goes on from JADYZM010000041.1 coordinate 27,401, forward strand.
ATTGAAAATCAAAAAATTACTGTTGAAAAACAAAAAGACTTAGTAGAAAACAAACAAAAAGAAATTTTAGACAGTATTCATTATGCAAAACGTATTCAGGATTCAATTTTAACTTCACAAGTATATATTCAAAGATCCATTTCACGGTTAAAATCATAACTCCATGCGCATGAAATATTCCAAACATATACTCATATTAATTTTTACAACTTTTGTAACCAAAGCCCATTCTACAAATGATATCATTGGCTCAAGAGCCACAGGAATGGGTGGATATTCAGCCACAATCTCAGATTTATGGTCATCAAACAACAATCAAGGCGGACTAGGTTTTATCACAGAACTTTCTGCAGGAATTTGCTATGAAAACCGATTTCTACTGAAAGAAACCGGTTTAAAATCAGGAGCTTTTGTTATGCCACTCAAAAAAGGAGCTTTCGGATTGAGTTTAACCTCATTTGGATATCAAGCATACAACCAAAATCAAGCAGGATTATCTTATGGACTTAAACTTTTCGAACATTTGTCGGCAGGTATTCAAATCAACTTTTTAAATACACGATTAACTCCAGAATATGGACAACGAAATACTTTTACTGGAGCAATTGGGCTGATTGCAAACCTATCTCCGGAGATTACTGTTGGAGCACACATTTACAACCCAACACGTTCTAAATTAGCCGACTATACCAACGAAAAAATACCAACAATCATGCGTTTTGGAATAGATTACACGTTCTCCAAAAAAGTGATGATGGGAGCAGAAATTGAAAAAGACATCGATTTTTTACCCGTTGTAAAAGTAGGTATTGAATATCATGCTGTTGAAAAACTATATTTAAGAGGCGGAATTTCAACAAATCCGACACTAAGTTCTTTTGGGTTCGGTATTTTGTTTAAAGATTTCAAATTGGATATTTCCTCATCGTTTCATCAAACTTTGGGGCTTACACCAAGTATTTCACTGATATATACCAAAAGTAAATAGTGATTTTTTTGCAAAAAATAGCATCAGAAATCAGAAAAACTATACTGTTTTGTGTTGTTTTAATTGCTCCATTTCATTTGTTTTCGCAAGAAACCGAAGAACTAAAAAACCAAATTATTGAACAAAGAGTTGAATATTTAATTGAAAATGATGAATCAAACGAAACCGACTACACCAATATTTTTGAGCAACTCAACACTTATTATGAAAAACCATTGAATTTAAACTCCGCATCAGCTACAGAATTAAATGAGCTCTCCTTGTTAAACGATATTCAAATAAACAACCTCCTTTCTCACATAAAAACAAATGGTAAATTAATGACTTTAGAGGAACTTCAAACCATTCAAGGTTTTGACTTAGCCACAATAAGAATGATTTCACCTTTTGTTAGGGTATCGTTTGATGTGAACAATCCGCAACTAAGTTTAAAAGAGCTCATAAACAATGGTAATAATTCCGTTTTCTTTAGAATGGAGCAAGTGCTTGAAGAAAAAAAAGGTTACTCAGAAACTACCGATTCGGCAATGCTTGCCAGCCCTAACTCAAGATATTTAGGCGACAAAAATAAATATTACACTCGCTACAATTATACTTATGGAAACCACATAAGTTTTGGAATAACAGCAGAAAAAGATGCCGGTGAAGAATTCTTTAAAGGCAGTCAAACCAAAGGTTTCGACTATTATTCAGCACATTTCTTTTTGAGAAATCAAGGAAAAATTAAACAATTGGCTTTGGGAGACTATCAAGCACAATTTGGACAAGGATTAACATTTTGGTCAGGCATGGCTTTTGGAAAATCAGCGGATATTATGCTAGTTAAAAGAAGTGCAGTAGGTTTAAAACCCTATAAATCTGCCGATGAGAATTTATTTTTACGTGGAGCCGGAATAGCCCTGAACTTTGATGAAATTGAAGTTACATCGTTTTTCTCCAGTAATCGGATTGATGGTAATATAGATGTTGCAGACAGTACATCTACCACAGAAGACGAATTTTCAATTACCTCAATTCAAAACACAGGCTTTCACAGAACTAAAAATGAAATTGAAGACAAAGATGCCATAATTAAAAACACTATGGGCGGGCATATTTCATACAAAACCAGAACTCTAAACGTTGGAGTAACCGGTGTTTATGATGAAATTGATGCAGTTTTTAAACCATCACTTGACGTTTACAATCAATTTAGAAACAGTAGCAGCCAGCAAACCAACCTTGGAGTAGATTACAATTGGGTTTATAAAAATTATAACTTTTTTGGAGAGTTTTCAAAAAGTATAAATGGAGGAACTGCTTGGGTTTCAGGAGCTTTAATTAATCTTACCGGTAACTTATCACTATCAGTTTTATACAGAGATTATGCACGAAACTTTCATCCTATCTATAGTGTAGGTATTGGTGAAAATACTACCAATGAAAATGAAAGAGGAATTTATATCGGATTTTCAGCTTTGTTATCAAGCAAGTTTACTCTATCTGCTTATTTTGACCAATACGTTTTTCCATGGCTCAAATATCAAACCAATGCACCCAGCAGCGGCTTTCAATACTTAGCACAACTAACCTATAAACCATCAAAAAAAATAGAAATGTATGTGAGAGTAAGAGATAGAAACTCCATGAAAAATACACCAATAGACCTGGAAGATGGAATAGATTTTATATCGCCACAAAGTCAAACAAACTACAGATACAATTTAAGTTATAGCATTTCACCATCGCTAAAACTAAAAAACAGAGTAGAGTTAACCAACGTAGATATTACTGGAGCACCCTTCGAAACCGGATTTTTAATTTACCAAGATGTTGTTTACCAAAAATTGAATAGTCCAATTCAAATAAGTTTCAGGTATGGAATTTTTCAAACCGACTCATATACAAGCCGAATCTATGCTTACGAAAACGATGTTTTATATGCATACTCAATTCCTGCATACTACAACAAAGGAACTCGAACTTATTTAACACTCCGATATAAATTTAACAAAGGAATTGACCTCTGGTTGAGATATGGAATTACGTATTACGAAAACGCAGATGTAATTAGTTCTGGGCTTGAAAAAATTAATGGAAACACAAAAAGTGATGTGAAAATACAATTGCGATACAAATTCTAAAACAACAATTTGGCACAATTTTCGTTATTGAATTTCTAACTAATTAAAAAAAATTCTATGAAAAAATTAACTTTTATCGCAACCCTCGTCGTTTCTATTTTTACTGTTAATTCAGTAAAAGCTCAGTCAAATATATCTAAAGCCCAACCTATGGAATTGTCAGCACCTGATGACAATGAACCAGACCATTTTGAGAGTTTTAAGGACCAACTAAACCTAACTCCCGAACAAAAAGCAAAAATCAAAGCAATTAGAGAAAAACATAGCACTGAAAGAAACGAGCTAAAAGCAAAACTCAAAGCATTAAGAGAAACTGAGCGTGCAGAAATTAGTGAAGTACTCACTCCTGAACAACGTGCTTTAGTTAAAGAAAAAATGGAAAAAAGAAAAGCAGAAAGAGAGGCAATAAAAGAAAATCGTCCAAATGGTGGACGACCAGGTCCCAAACACAAATAGAACTTAAACTTCAATAAAAAAACAGGGCAATTGCCCTGTTTTTTTTTGTATGTATCACACACTTTTTCTTCCTTGGTAAAATTATTAATGAGCCAAAAACCATTTTGAATAAGCATTACTACTCTGCCTAAACCCCTTTGTTTTTTTTTATGCTCTTATAACAAATCAACACAACTGATTGATTTTTCGTGTATTACAAATTTTATTTATAAAAACATAATATTTAAGACTATTTTGTCGTAAATAAAATAATTAGTAATTTTGACCAAAAGAAATTTATGTTTTCTAAAACTTGCGAGCACGGAATTAAGGCGGTAATTTATATTGCAGCACAATCATTAGATGGAAAACGTGTGAAAATCGGTGATGTAGCTGAAAATTCAGGTTCTCCTGAAGCATTTACTGCGAAAATATTAAGCTCTTTAACAAAACATAACATAGTGCATTCACTTACAGGTCCATTCGGTGGATTCTATATTGAAACAGAAAAAATGAAAACCATAAAGATGAGTGATATAGTTCAGGCAATAGATGGAAATACGATTTACAACGGATGTGGATTAGGATTATCTGAGTGCGATGAAGAGAAACCATGCCCTATGCACAACAAATTTTTTGAAATACGCGAATCCATAAAAAAAATGCTGACCGAAACAGACATTTACAGTTTAGCTTTAAATTTTAAAAACGGTAACACAGTATTAAGCAGATAATTTATTCAGAATGAAACCAAAAAAAGATATAGAAAACATTGATGATATCAAATTGATGGTTGATGAATTTTATTCAAAAATACAGCACGATGATATTTTGGGTACTATTTTTAATTCGGTTATTCAAGACCGTTGGCCTGCTCACTTGGAGAAAATGTATCGTTTTTGGCAAACAGTGTTATTAGAGGAACACACCTATAATGGTAGTCCATTTTTGCCACATGCTAAGCTACCCGTTTCAATAGAACATTTTAATCATTGGATAAAACTTTTTACAGAAACAGTTGACACTTATTTTGAAGGAGAAAAAGCTGAACGTGCCAAATGGCAGGGTCAACGAATGGCTGATATGTTTCTTTCAAAAATTGAATATTATAAAAACAATCCATCAATACCACTTTTATAAAAATACAATGGAAATAACAGACATAAACAAAGCTCCAGGACACTGGATTTTAGCTAAAATGGGTAAAAAAGTACTTCGTCCCGGTGGCAAAGAACTCACACAAAAATTAGTATCCGGTTTGCACATCAATCATACCGATGAAATTACAGAATTTGCTCCAGGATTGGGATATACAGCATCTTTAGCCTTAGCTCACAAACCGAAAACATATATCGGAGTTGATGCTGACGAAGATGCGATTCGTTTACTCAAAAAAAACATTCACGGAAATAATGTTGATTTTATACTAGGAAATGCTGCTGAAACAAAACTTCCAAATGAAAGCAAGGATAAAGTTTATGGCGAAGCAATGCTGACCATGCATGCAGATCACAGAAAATCTGAAATTATCAGAGAAGCCCATAGAATATTGAAAAAAGGAGGTTTGTATGCAATTCACGAAATGGGATTAATTGATGCAGATGAAAAACTAAAAAGCGAAATTCAAAAAGACCTTGCCTTGGCTATAAAAGTGAATGCTCGCCCACTAACCGAAAGTGAATGGAAAACGTTGTTAGAAAAAGAAGGGTTTACAATAAAACAAGTGCATACAAACGGAATGTTACTGCTTGAAACCATGCGAGTAATTGACGACGAAGGATTTTTAGGAGCTTTAAAAATAGGAATAAACATTTTGCTTCACACAAATGCAAGGAAAAGAATTAATGAAATGCGAAAAGTCTTTGTTAACCATAAAAAACACATCAATTCTATTGTAATAATTGCTGAAAAAAACTAAAAACTAATAAAAAATAAATATTATGAACATTTCAAAAGAAACAATCATTGGAGAATTAGTTGCACAAGATTACAGAACAGCTTCTGTTTTTAAGAAAAACGGAATTGACTTCTGTTGCAACGGAAACAGGTCTATTGCTGAGGCTTGTAATCAAAAACAACTCAACGCTGAAAATATCATTCAAACAATTAAAGAAATAATCGGAAATACAAACGGAGGCTCTGTTGACTTTAATTCATGGCCACTGGATTTGTTGGCAGACTACATCGAAAAAAAACACCACAGATATGTAGAAGAAAAAACTGTTGAAATAAAACCATATCTTGATAAGATTTGCAAGGTACATGGAGCTCAACATCCTGAACTGTTTGAAATCAACGATCATTTTATTGCCTCAACCAGTGAACTTTCTATGCACATGAAGAAAGAGGAACTAATACTATTTCCTTTCATTAAAAAAATGGCAAAAGCCCAACAAGAAAAAACTGTAGTTGAAAGACCCGGTTTCGAATCGGTTCAAAATCCAATTCAAGCCATGATGGATGATCACACAACTGAAGGTGACAGATTTAGAGAAATCGAAAAACTGAGCAACAACTATAATCCTCCTGCAGACGCTTGTAATACCTATCGTGTAACTTTTGCTTTACTCAAAGAATTTGAACAAGATTTACATCTACACATTCACTTAGAAAACAATATCTTGTTCCCAAAAGCAATTGAACTGGAAAAAGTAATGCTATAAAATGATTGTAATAAAACGTATATACGACAAACCCAATTCTAATGACGGATATAGAATTTTAGTTGACAGGCTTTGGCCAAGAGGTGTGAAAAAAGAATATGCCATGCTTAATGAATGGAACAAAACTATCGCTCCTTCAACTGAATTGCGGAAGTGGTTTGCCCACAAATCTGAAAATTTTAAACAGTTTTCAGAATTATATACTGTTGAATTAAATGAGCAAAAAGAAGAGTTAAGTCGGATTAAAAACATTTCAAAATCTGAAAACTTAACTCTTCTCTATGCTGCCAAAAATCCTTTAATAAATCATGCTTTAGTTTTATTAAACGTTTTAAAATCAATTCATTAATCTTATAAAATGAATTTGCCCATGTTAAACAGCTTTAATAAACATACAGAATATGAAACCGTTACAGAAGCACTTACTGATTTAAAGAAGCGCGGCTACACCATAGACTTTAATTTATTGTCTGAAAAAGATTGTTTGGTATGCCATAAATCAGAAATAGAGCTATCACCTGATGATTTTCAGGTTGATGAATCCCACCGTTTCTATGGGCTATCCGATCCCGGAGATGAAATGATTGTTTATGCTATTTCTTCTAAAAATTATAACGTAAAAGGTGTTCTTGTAAATGGTTACGGCTTATACTCCGTAAGTTTATCTTCAAAAATGGTTTCTAAACTAAATACCTGATTACTATGGATATTACTAAAACGTTAGTCGATTTTTTTAAAATGCCTGAAGAGGAAACAAAAAACAAAACTCCAGAAGGCTTATGCCCTGTATGTTGGGGTTATCAGCAATACGATAAAAAAATTCGAATCCTATACAAAGACAAGCAAATTGACGTAAACAATCACAAAGACAATTATACAGTGATACAAGATTTTGTAAAACATCATGTGGACGGAATCAAATTAAAACACGGCGAAACCATTTCTTGCCCGACTTGTGGAAAATCAGAAGAAAAAAATGAGTAAAAAACCTACTCCGATAAAACGTGTAGAAGCGCTCAAAGAATTAAGCAGAGATCATTATCACGGTTTGTTACTTTGCTGGAAAATAAGACAAGGAATAAAAGCTGGCATAGAACCTGAAAGAATAAAAAAATATTTGGATTGGTTCTGGTTAAATCATTTGAAAGAGCATTTTAGAATTGAAGAAGAACTATTGTTTCCAATATTAGGAAACGACAACGAAAATTGTAAAAAAGCTATTTCTGAGCACAAAAGACTAAAAAGTCTTTTCGAAAATAAATCACATCTTTCTAAAATATTTGTATCGATTGAAGATGAACTAGAAAAACACATTCGCTTTGAAGAGAGAATTTTATTTAATGAAATTCAACAAAAAGCATCTGAACAAGAATTAGCAACTGTTTTAAAAGCACATAACACTAAATTTTTCGACACTTGGACTGATGAATTTTGGAAAAACTAAAAACTATGAGAGTAGCAATATGGGACACCTACGTACCCAAGAAAGACAGCAATATCATGCATTTTGATATAATTGTTCCTGAAGAAATGAAGGATAAAGAAACAATTTTCAAATACGGTAATGAATTTCTAAAATCTAAAGGGTTAGAAGGTTTACCAATTACCACAGAAGAGTGTAAATTCTGTCACACTGAACATATTAAACCTCACTGGGAAGAAAGTATTTTAACAAAAGGTTA
>JADYZM010000042.1 GCA_020853105.1 Flavobacteriales bacterium
CATTTTTTCTTTAATTTAACTGATGTTGACATTCTTTTTTTTAACTATTCGTCGAAAAAATTCTCGTTATTCTCTCTTAACAAATTTTGGAAATTAAGAGCGTGTTGTTAATAAATTTTGCTAAATCCTACTTGAGGTCTTTTATTCCTTTAATGATTAAACTTAATATAAGTTGTGCTTTTTAGAAGAAAAATTTATGTACATTATCATGCATTTTTACTAAGAAATTAAAAAAATTACTAATAAGTATATGATAATGAATAGAATGGAAACAAATTTCCAAACAAGGTGAGCATGCTTAACTTCCATAAATTGAAATGATATGGTTGCAAATTTTATTGCTGAAAGCAAACTAATGATTAAAAACAAGTGAGTTTGATGTGTTTCTGCAATAAAAAAACTCACAACAATTAGTGCTACTAATATTAACCAACTTGTGGTATTTATTTTAATTTCTTTGTTCATTTTTATAAAAGATAAAGTATAGGGAAAATTAATATCCAAATTAAATCGCACAAATGCCAATAAGTAGCCGAACTTTCTACATCAAACATGTTTTCGGCATTGTATTTTTTATTAGAAACTGCTTTTTGCATATAAGCTAATAAACCTACACCAAACAACACATGAACATAATGAAACCCTGTCATTAGCCAATAAAATGTAAAAAAAGTGTTGTGTGTAAAGCCAATTCCATCGCTTATTTTTCCGTAAAATTCAACACTTTTAATAATTAAAAACAAAACGCCTAACAGCATTGCTATTTGTGTCGATTTTTTTGATTGTAAGTTTTTATTACCTTTTAGTTGAAGTATGCTGTTTGCCATAAAATAGCCGCTGGTAATTAAAACTAAGGTATTTATTGTTCCAATTAATGGATTTAACAAAGTTTGTGCTTGTTTAAATTCTTCAAAAGCATCTTTTCTGTATAAAAGAAAAGCGAAAATGCCACCTAAAAAAGTAAAAATTTCTAAAAGAATAAGAAACCAAATGAGGATTCCTCCAGGTGGGTAATAAATTGACTTTTTATCTGTAATGGTTATTTCTGACATAATAATTAATTATTTAAAATTTTTTTATAAAACTTTCCAAAAGCAAAAGGCAAATCGGAGGGTTTGGGTAAGATGTTGTAATTGTTGTGTCCAAACATTTGTGGCAAATAGTATTTTGCTTGTGCCTCAATAGCTAGTGAAAATGAATGAATATGTTTATTGTTTAGTTCTTGAAGTGCTTTTTTTACATCTTCAATTCCATAAATTCCTTCGTAGGTATCGTAATCGTTAGGTTTTCCATCTGATAGAAGGATTATCCATTTTCTGCTGGTTTTTTCTTTTTCAAGAAGTTTTCCTGCATGTCGAAGTGCTGTACCAATTCTGGTGTAATCTTCTGCTTCTATGGCTCCAATTCTGTTTCGAGCTGTTACCCAATTTTCGTTAAATGTTTTAATACTTTTGTAAGAGCAATTGTTTCTTGTTCGTGAAGAAAATGTATCGATTTGAAAAGAAATTCCAAACTCATTTAGCACTTCTCCAAACAACAAAACGGATGTTTTTTCTACATCCAATACTTTTTCGTTATTGGTATAACCTTCCGACGAAAGGCTTGTGTCCATTAAAATAAGAACTGATAGGTCTTTTTTCTTTTTACGTTTGGTGGTATATATTTTATCTGATGGTGTTTTTTTTGAATACAAATCAGTTAAAGCATCAATAACAGCATCTAAATCAATTTCTTCTCCACTAGTAACTCGTTCAACTTTTTCATATTCGTTATGAATTTTTGTAAAAAGATTTAATAAAGCTTTTTTTGTTTTTTCGTTTTCTTTAAGTGTTTTTAAAGCATAGTTCGAAAATTTTTCACCAACCTTTTTTGGATAAACTTTACAGAAATTAGGTTTGTAAACTCTGTTTTTGTAATCCCACTCATCATAATGTAAAAAGTAACCAGCATCTAATTTGTTTTCAACGATAATGTTTGCTTTGCTGTTTACAAATTCTGCTTTATACACCGAATGATTTTTTTCGTCGGTTCTTACCGTATGTTTTAAATTTAGTTCCCTAATAGCTTCTTCATCATCGCTTAGGGTATCATCACCGTCCATTTCTTTAAATGTACCATTGAATTCCGAAAGGGTGTCAACTTTTTCAAAATTATTGGTTGCCACATTGTCTTCCATTTGTTTTTGGTTTATAGCAACCGTTTCTACTTCATCGCTGGCGTTGGCATCAAGTTCAGTGGTTATTGCTGGTTTTTCAAATTCATTGGTGTCGCTTTCTAATGAATTACTGTTAGCATTAAATAAATAAGGATGTTTTTTCATCCATCTGCCAAAAAGCCAAGTAAAATCGGGTTCTTTTTTTTGTTTGGAAAAGAACTCAATTAAGTTGTTTTTCTGAGTTTCATAGATTTGTTTAGTATTCGGATATTCGATAAATAATTGACTTAAAACTTGTTCAGAAAATATTGTGGCTTTTTGTTGTGATTCGGTTGTTTTATGATTTTCGTTGTCAATCCAATTTAAATCCAATTTTTGCTGAACCGACAAATAAAGCACCCTAAAAAGGTAGTAATTTACGTTATCTTCAATGGTTGGATTAAATGAAATGGATTTTGGTAAGTAAATAGTTAAGCCTGACCAACCACCTTCTCTTTCTGAAGTAACTATTTCGTTTTGCATTCCGGTTAATGCTCTCAATAAAATGGTTAATCGAGGTTTTAAAGGTTCAAGAAAAACAGTTCGTTGAACAACTTCCTCATCAACTTTAACAGTTAGTTTTTTGTAGAAGTCGTATATGCCTTTAAATATGAGTTGGTCTATTTCCATTAATGATTAAATGATGCAGTTAGCAAATCTTTTTCCTGAATTTGTCTATCATTTTTTCCAATAATTTTATTTAGCCTGTCTATTTCTTTAGGTGAAGCTTCAAAAACGTGAGATAAAACATACCATTCAACACATTCAGAGTAAGGTTCTGTTGTTAATGAACCATTGTAATGATATATTTTTTCTAAACTTTTTTTCTCGTTACAAAAAAAATCTTTTAAATGAAATTGTTTTTCTTTTACAACCTTTCTGTCGTGCTCTTTTTCTGGAATTAGCTTTATAAAATCTTCAATAAATTCGTTTTGTTTACCCATTTTAAAAAAAACGCCTAAAACCAATAGTTTTTTGTTTTTGTTTTTTCCTTCCTCAGCACTCACAATATGCATTTCCATCGGGTATTCAATTCCATCAATATGATGTTCAGAAGGTGTGTGGAAATGTATTTGTAATATTTCGTATTTTTTGTTGTCGGATTCAATGTAATTGCCTTCTTCTAATTCTAGTTTTACAGTATGTTCCTCATTCTCAATTTCTTTTACCTTATCGTTAATTTTTATTTCAAGTGAATGTTGTTCGTTTTTAGCTCTACTTGTAAGTAAATTTATTGGAGATTGAGTGTGCCCAATATAATAATTACTAAGGTCTAGAAAAGTTTGCTTGGTTGATTCTAATGATTTTTCTTCATTTTTATTTAAAAACAAAAACGAGATAATTACAGCGTAAGATATGGTTACTAATAATAAATATGGAAAATAATTTTTCATAAATATTGATTAAATACTTAAACTGATTAAATCTTTTAAAGCAGTAAGCGTATCTTGATCATCTGTTAGTGGTTCTGCGATTGCCACATCGCACGAAAGACGTTGAGGCAAACCACTTTTTATTAATAATGCAGCATCTACCAATAATCGGGTTGAAACAGTTTCTGCTAAACCTAGTTCGGTTAAGTTTCTTATTTTACTTCCCAATTTAACCAGTTTTTTAGCAACATCTTCTTCAATGCCAGTTTCACCAATTAAAATTTCTTTTTCAATTTCAATTTCTGGGTAATTGAATGAAAGTGAAATAAACCTTTGACGAGTTGAAGGTTTTAGTTCTTTAAACCCTTTTTGATAACCTGGGTTGTATGTTGTTATTAACATAAAATTTTCATTGGCAACAATGGTTTCTCCGGTTTTATCAATAAAAAGTGTTCGTCTGTAGTCGGTTAGCGAATGTAGTGCAACAATAATATCTGGTCTAGCTTCAGCAATTTCATCTAAATATAAAAATGCACCTTCTTTAACGGCTCTAGTCATTGGCCCATCAATCCATACGGTTTCGTTGCCTTTAATGATATATCTTCCTATTAAATCGGTTGATGAGGTTTCTTCGTGGCAAGCAACGGTATATAATTTTTTACTCATTTTTTCAGCCATAAACTCTACAAATCTCGATTTTCCTGTTCCTGTTGGACCTTTTAAAAGCAATGGTAATTTGTTTTGGTTGGCATGTTCAAAAATCTCTTGCTCTTTACCTATTGTTTTATAAAATGTTGTTTGCATCTGGTTTAATTTTAGTTGAAAAAAAGGGTTGGAATATTTTTCCAACCCTCATAAAATGAATTTGATTAGAAAATTATTCTGAAACTAATGCTTCATCAGTTGGTTTTCCATGTTGAAAGAAATTAATAATATATAAGATAACTCCAGTAGTAAAGCCAGTAGCACATAATACTAGAACTAAAAAGTGTGGTTCTATTTCTTTTTGTGTTTCCATAAAATCAACACCCAATATTCTTTCCATATATACTTGTGCAACACCAGCAACACCAAAAGCTACAGTCATACCAATCATACCAATGTTACTTAACCAAAATGCGTATCTGGCCATGTTGTTGTCGTATAGTTTTCTACCTGTAATGTTAGGCATAGCATAGGCAATAATTGCAAGCACTATCATTGCATAAGCACCCCAAAAAGCCATGTGTCCGTGCATTGCAGTAACTAAAGTACCGTGTGTATATAAGTTCACGTTTGGTAAAGTATGAGCAGCTCCTAATAAACCAGCACCAACAAAAGAAGTTATTGCAGCACCTAAAGTCCAGTTTAAAGCAGCCTTGTTTGGATGTTTTTTTTCTCCTTTTCTATACATGTTTAGAGCAAATAAAGCCATAGCTAAGAAAGCAAGAGGTTCTAATGCTGAGAAAATACCTCCAATCCATAACCAATATGATGGAGCTCCAATATAATAGTAGTGGTGACCTGTTCCTAAAATACCTGATAAAAAGGTTAATCCTACAATTACATACAACCATTTTTCGATAACTTCTCTATCAACACCTGTAATTTTAATTAATAAGAATGCTAAAATACCACCCATAATTAACTCCCATACTCCTTCAACCCAAAGGTGAACAACATACCATCTGTAAAAAGAATCTAAAGTTTGGCTATCAAACCAAATCATTCCTGGTAAATAAAGTAAAGCTGAAAATAATAGACCCATTGCTAATACTAAAGCGGTAGTGGTTTGTTTTTTTCCTTTAAATAAAGTCATTAAGATATTGTATAAGAAAGCTAATACATTAACAACAACTAAATAATCTAATGGACGAGGAATTTCCAAGAATTTTCTTCCTTCCCACCAGTTTAAATGATAAGCAATAACTGCAGTAACTCCTACAGCTAAGAAGCTGATTAGTTGTATATAAGCTAATTTTGGTGAGAACAATTCGTTTTGAGATTCTTCAGGAATAATATAATATGCAGATCCCATAAAACCAAGTAGGAGCCAACATACCAATAAATTGGTGTGAACTGCTCTGGCTGCATTAAATGGAATAATACCATGCAAGCCGTCTATACCCATGTGTGCAAAACCCATGATAAAACCATAAATAATTTGTAATGTTAAAAGTCCTAATGCTGATAAGAAAAACCAGTAGGCTATTTTTTGTGTTTTAAATTTCATGACTATATATATTTTTTTTGGTTGTTAATTATTTATTTCCTTCAATTTTATATTTAGGTTTTGCTGGAAAACCATTTAAATCGACTGTACCAGCCCATTTAAAATATTCAACTAAATTTTGAGCGTCTTCATCTGAAAATCCATAAGCAACCATTTTTCTGCCGCTTGTGTGTTCTCCCCATGGGGTTGGCGACATTAAAAGACCCTTTACATAGCCTTCGCCTCTTCGGTCAATTACTTTTGTTAATTCTGGAGCGTAATAAGCTCCTTCTCCAAAAATACTATGACACCCCATACAGTTGTTGTCTTCCCATAAGTGTTTACCTGCTATTACTGCTGGTGTTATTGTTTTTTCATAAGGTTGATTTGCTACATGGTTTACATGTGTGTCATAAGATAACCCCAGAAACAATACTGAGAAGATAATGGTTCCTGCTAAGAAGAACAATTTTGCTTGACTTTTTGTTAACATAATTTTTTTTTAGTTTTTAGTTAGTAATTAATAACAGATAATATTGTCTTTTAATTTGTAAAAGTACAGTACTTCTCCTATTTGTAGCTTTGATTTTAATCAATTTTAAATCTGTTTTTTAGAATGTAAAAATATGATAAACATCATATTTTTACATTAAAATAATTTTTGAGTTTTTTAGGTCGATAATTTTTATTTTTTTATCGGTTTCAATGATGTTGTTCTCTTTAAACTCTGTAAGTATTTTGGTTACTTGATTTGGATTTTAACCCACAAGTTCAGAAATATCTTGTCGAGTAAATTCTTCCAAATAATCAGAATATTGAATGTAAGTTCGTAACTTCTCTCTCATATTTGTGATGAGTGTTTAAAATATAATCAGCTAAGAAACCGAGTTCCCAAGAATTGAAATCAAATGCATCGGCTTGATTCTTTCCAACTTTTAAAAGTTCTTCTTTAAGTTTGGAGTAATCAAC
>JADYZM010000043.1 GCA_020853105.1 Flavobacteriales bacterium
CGTTACCAGTAAGGCGTAAAAACCGTTTTCCATAGACAACTTTTCTGTTGACAAGTAAGTTTTAGTTTTCAAATAAACAACTCGGTGGACTTTTTTTCAACTACACCAGCGACCGCCTCTAAGTTTAAATTTTTACCCCTCTCACATTTTTATTTTTTTTCGCTAAAGACGATTTTCCATTCACATTACAGCACTTTTGTAAGCCCCCACCAGCCATCTCACAACCAAAGGCTTACAAAAAAGCTGTAATTTACTCCCTTGACACATCCTTATTTGTAATCAGTCTAAATTAAATATTTTAAAGAACAGAAACTTTTTCTTTACAAGAATTATTCTATCTTTGCTTACCAATAATCAATTTTTAATCAAAATTTAATGTTATGGAAAATCAAACAGTTACAGTACAAGAAAGCGAGGTTCACTTTACTGACAGAGGTTTTGCAGTTATTGAAAATGATACCGCAAATAAATTTATCAAAGAAACCCTAAAAGTCGAAGGGGCTATTGAGATTGGACAACCCGGGTCTTTAAGAGGTAATGTTAATGTCAATTGCTCATCATGTGCTACAAATATTTATTGCCCACCGAAAGCAGTGGCATAACTATTCTTGAAGAAGGATTAAATTTTAAACATTATTAAAACCGAAAAACATGACAGAAACAGAAACATCAACAGTAACAGTCAAAGCGGAAAGTGTGAATTTTGACGACAAGGGAAGAGCTACTATTGCGGATTCTCATGCGAATACTTTTATTAAAGAAACATTACTTTCTGAGGGAGCAATTGAAATTGGAGCTCCTGATTCTTTGAGAGCAGACGTAAATGTAAATTGTGTAAAGTGTGCCACTAATTTATATTGTCCTCCAAAAGCTGTTGCATAAACAGGTTTAGCTAAGATAATAAAATAACCTTTAGATACACTAATAGATACACTAATAGTGTGTACATTATTTTGCTTTCTTTATAAGAGTTTTTAGTACTTCAATATGTTGTATACTACATCAAGTATATTGCTTTAAATAAAAAATTATGACGGAAGAACAAAATAAAAGTTGGCTTATGACTTTTGGAAACAAAAGTTTGAGATTGATATTGTTTATTACTGAGCAATGTAATTTTAGGTGTGTTTATTGTTACGAAGATTTTAAATTAGGTAAAATAGAGGATTGTGTGGTTGAAGGTATTAAAAATCTAATTATCAATCGAGCATCTGAATTAAGTTCTTTACATCTTTCATTTTTTGGTGGCGAACCACTTTTAAATAAAAAGGCAGTAATTGAAATTTCTTCATGGGCTAAAGAATTTTGTGAAGATAAAGAAATAACATACATAGGTGATATAACTACAAATGGCTATTCTCTTGATAAAAACATCTTTGAAAGTCTCCTCGATAGCGGTGTAACAGCTTTTCAAATTACAATTGACGGTGAAAAAAACACTCACGATAAATTAAGACCAACTGTAAATGGCAAGTCCACCTTTGATAAGATATATTCTAACTTATTGGTGATGGCTAACAGCCAAAAAAACTTTTGGTGTACTTTTAGATTTAATATTGCTGACTCAAATTTTGAATCTGTTAAGTCTTTTATTATAGAAAATTCTATCCCTTTTACGAATGATGATAGATTTACTTTTCATTTTCATCCAATATTTGGAATGCCTAAATTAGTTTTAACTAAAGAAGAACAAATAATCGAATTGAAAACTTTAGCGACTTCAAAACGACTAAAGTTTGATAATCATGATGAAAATGGAATGTGTTACGCAGCAAAAGCTAATAGTTTTGTTATTAGGGCGAATGGAGTAGTGCAGAAATGTACCGTTGCTCTGAATAGTGATATAAACAATATCGGTAAAATAAATAAAGACGGTACAATGGACATTAATCAACGAAAGCTAAAAAAGTGGATTTTTGCCGAAGATAAAATGTGTCCTATAGAATCTTTAAAATTGGAAAACTTGGTAACCCCTTATGCAGATGCAGGAAAATTTGTAAACATTCCCAATGAATAAAATATTATTTTCTTTTTTTTTTGCTTTTATTTTCCATGCTACTCACAATCCTGCAATTGTGATATAGATTTAAAGGCATTAAAACATCAAGTTGAACAAAATTATGCAGGCTTTGAAAACAAAGTACCTAAAAGTCAGCTTAAAAATTATGAGGAATTTTCATTTGCCATAGAGCAAATAGCTAAAAATACTTGTGATTTTGACAGTTGCACCGAAATACTAAAAAATTGGCTTGTTTTTTTTCATGACCACCATTTAGTTTTAGGAATTGATAAACCAACTGAATATAAATCTCTTTTTCCTCCGTCTTTGAAAATAGTTGGCAATCAAACTTTATTACTAATAATCCCTTCTTTTGACTACGCTTTTCTCCCAATCATAGATAGTATTCTAAGTGCAAATCATAAGATTATAACTTCTACTCCTAATTTAATTATAGACATTCGGGGAAATGGTGGTGGTTCAGATGCTTCTTATAGAAATTTAATGCCATACATCTACACTCAACCTATAATTGTTTACAATGTTGAATTTTGGGCTTCAAGGGATAATACAGAATATTATAAACAATTATCTATGAAAAAAGATTTAGAAGAACAAGATCATAAGTTCTTTGAATCGCTATCAGATTCCCTTTTAAAATATCCTAATAAATTTGTTTCGATGACATCAACAGATACTTTCATGATAAGGTATGATACTGTCTATTCCTATCCGAAAAATGTGGCTATTATTATTGATAAATACAATGCCAGCAGTTCAGAAGAATTTTTATTGTCAGCAAAACAGAGTAAAAAAACTATTCTTTTTGGTAAAGAAAATACTATGGGAGCTTTGGATTATTCTAATTTATATCCCGAATACCTGCCATCAGGGAAACGAGGAGTTCTCATTCCGACATCTCGCTCTTTTCGTCTTAAAGAAAAACCAATTGACAATGTTGGGATTTCCCCAAATGTTATTTTGAAAACTCAACAAGAAAAAAAAATAGTACGATTTATTATTAAATATCTAAGAAGAAATTCATAAGTATGAAAAAAATGTCAAAAACAATATTAAAAAAAGTAACACTAATAGGTGCTATATTTTTTTCTTTTTTTTTAGTGCTTATTGTTTTAGACCATTGGTATAATCAGAAAGAGGAAAATAGTACTCAAAAAAAATCAATTGAAGTAAAACATACAACCGAAAACAAAGATGATGTTTTAAATCCTTTCCCGAAATTTTGGAAATACCATGCAGGAGATAGCCTTGAATGGGCGTTATCCACTTACAATGATAATCTTTGGAGAAGTATTAACCCCGACTTAAATTTAGATTCAATCCCAAAAAATTTATTTAATGGGATAGCTTGGTTTCGCATCCCATTTTCGATTGACTCCTCAATGATAAATAAAGTAACAGCTATTTATTTACACCATTACGGAGCTTCTGAAATTTATTTAGACGGTAATTTAATTATTGCTTTTGGGAAAGTAGCCACAGACAAACAAAATGAGAAATCATTTATTCCTGATGTGCCTGTTGTATTTTCTTTAGGAGATACGCTCAAACACATTCTTGCTATTAGATATTCCAATCAGTTTTTTCAAGATAACAAAGAAAAGTACTCGGAAGAAATTGCTGGAATCAGGTTTTCGTACCTCGATACCCCTTATGAGTACATAGTAAAACGGTTTCGGGGAGAAGAAATTTGGTTTACCTTTATTTTATTGTTTGGTTTTTTTCTTACGTTGAGTCTTGTTCATTTTTTGCTTTACCTTTTTTACCGTAAACAAAAACAGAATTTGTTTTATTCGATATTCGTCTTTACTTTTTCAATAATAACGATTACCCCTTATATTTTATCACATTCACATTCGGCATCCGCTTATCTTAAATTACAGTTTTATTACATTGTTCCTACTGTTTTTTTTCTCCCAAGTATTGTTGGTTGCTTACATTCGCTTTTTAAACCTAATCACGCAAAAAAATTATTTATCATAGAAATAATTCTGGTAACAATTGCCCTGCTGTCAATATTGGTAGAAAGCCTCTCTGATTATAACGGCATTATTCTAATAATACTTATCCTTTTTACATCAATAGAATCAGTACGCTCGGTTTGGGTAGGCTTTATTAATAAAAAACCCGGTGCTAAAATTATCGGAGCAGGAGTATTAATTTTCTTTCTTTTTATTGTAACGCTTATGTTTGCTGGTTTTATTATGGGTAATTTTAATCTCTCGATTGGCAATACAACTTCTGTATTTTTCATAGCCCTTGTGATAGCTTGTATTATAAGTATTCCTTTGTCAATGAGTATTCACCTTGCTCGTGATTTCGCCTTGACCAATAAAAACCTTCAGCATAAATTAGAAGAAGTAGAAAGTTTATCAGCTAAAACAATAGCACAGGAAAAAGAAAAGCAGCAAATACTTTCATCACAAAAAGAAACATTAGAAATTCAGGTAAAAGAACGAACAGCAGAAGTTATAAAACAAAAAGAAATTATTGAAGAAAGACAAAAAGAAATAACCGACAATGTCCATTACGCTAAACGCCTACAAACCGCTATATTACCCCCCGAAAACTATTGGAAAAAACATTTGTCCGAAAGTTTTGTTTTATATCAACCCAAAGATATTGTTTCGGGTGATTTTTACTGGCTCGAAAATGTGAATGACCTTGTTTTGTTTGCAGCAGCAGACTGTACAGGACACGGAGTTTCTGGAGCAATGGTAAGTGTTGTTTGCAGCAATGCCCTTAACCGTGCAGTAAAAGAATTTGGTATAACTGAACCGGCAAAAATATTAAACAAAACTAGAGAATTGGTATTAGAAACTTTTGAAAAAAGTAACGAAGAAGTAAAAGACGGTATGGATATTTCGTTATGCTGTTTAAATACAAAAACCAATGAATTGCTTTGGTCGGGTGCAAATAATCCATTATGGTACATCAGAGAAAGTAACCTGTTTGAAATAAAAGGAGACAAACAACCCATTGGACAAAACGATAATCCGAAACCTTTTACAATACATAGCATTAACTTACAACAAGGCGACACTGTTTACATCTTTACAGACGGTTATGCCGACCAATTTGGTGGAGAAAAAGGCAAAAAATTTATGTATCGACCATTAAAAGAATTATTGCTCTCTATACAAAATAAACCAATTATCGAGCAACAAGAAGAATTACATCAAAAGTTTACTAATTGGAAAAAAAATACAGAGCAGACAGATGATGTTTTGGTTATTGGTTTTAAAATTTGAGTTTTACCCTCCCACAATGTCAAGCACATCCCGAGAAAAATCGGGATAAGCTTACCATTTTTCCATCACACCTATACAAATACGAAAAATAAAAAATAAAAATTTCCCTCTCTAAAAATTTAAACTTTCCACCCACAACCCAACGACAATGGGACTGAGAAGCATAGACAAGTTAGTAGGTAAAGATTTGACAGACAGAGCAACAAACAACGGTGGACAGAACGCCCTACTGGTAACATGGGCTAAAATCAAGTGGGCAGAAGTGCTAAACGAAACTTCTTTACTTTTTAATTACTTTTATGGTGGCGGACAGTGAAGTGGTTTTTAATGCCCACCAGCTTTTAGCCCCGATCCGTTATCGGCAACTCTAAAAACGACAGTGTAACCATTAACGAACAATGACAAAATGAAGAACAAGAAAATAAAAAAACAACAACAGACGAGAGAACCGCCACTAAATTCTCACGACACTTCTTGACGTTAATTAATATTATTTACACTTACCAAGTGGAGTTTTGAAACCACTTTAAAAACAAGGCGGAACCGAAAAGCCAAACGAGTAGGGAAATTTTCAACAAATAATTCATATTAAAATGTACAACGAACAAATTGAAAACTTAATCAACCTTGCCTTAGCAGATGGCGAGTTGACAGAAAAAGAAAAACAAATTCTTTTCAAAAAAGCAGAAGCCGCAGGCATTGACCTTGACGAATTTGAAATGGTGCTTGATGCTAAGTTGTTTGAAAAACAACAAACTGTAAAAGCAGCTGCTCCATCAGTCGCAGCCCCAAAATCTGACAAATTTGGCGATGTTAAAAAATGTCCAGCATGTGGTGCAATAGCGCAATCATTTCAAACAAAATGCTCTGATTGTGATCACGAATTCAGTAATATTGGTGCAAACGTTTCAATAGGTAAATTGTTTGAAATGCTAAATGCTTGCGAAAATGAAAGAAAAGATGAAGGCATGTCTGTAGGTAAGGCATTTGGGAGTATGTTCGCAAATGCTTATGGCGTGGGTGGTGGAGATAAAATTTTAGAAAAAAAGAAATCCATTATTTCAGGCTTCCCAATTCCAAACACTAAAGATGACATTTTAGAATTTTTATCACTTGCAATTCCTAATGCAAAACAAAAAGGGAATATGTTCACGAAGCAGCAACCAGAAAACAAATCTCACAACGATTTAGCCCCAACATGGAAGTCAAAATGTGAACAAATAATCATGAAGGCTAAATTCTCTATGAAAGATGATAAAAAAACACTAGAAGAGATTATGTCATACGCTAATGAACTAGGCCTTAAATAAATAACATAAAAAAGTAAAAAAACATGGGACTATTTGGGAAAAAAGAAGAAGGCGGATTTATGGATATAATCCGCTGTGACGAACAAGAATATCTTGTTTGGAAATGGCGACCTTCGGGTGCTGCAAATTCAACAAATAAAGAAAACGCCATCCGTTATGGCAGCAGCTTAAGAGTAAAAGATGGTGAAGTTGCTGTTTTTGTTTATAAACAAAAAGACGGAGCAATGCAAGATTTCATAGTTGGTCCTTATGACCAAACTATAAAAACAGCAAACTTTCCTGTTTTATCAAGTATTGTTGGAGCTGCTTTTGGTGGCGCTTCTCCATTTCAGGCGGAAATCTATTATATTAATCTTTCGGGAAACATTCAAGTAAAATTCGGTATTCCATACTTTGATGTATTTGATCCAAGATTTTTAGATTTTGCAGTACCAATGTCTGCAAGGGGTACAATTACTTTTAACGTTACAGACTACAAAGGATTTATTAAGCTAAATCGACTAATCAATTTTGAGTTAGATGATTTTAACAAGCAAATAAAAGACGCTGTAACAAAATATGTTAAAGGTATTATTACTAATATCCCATCAGACAAAGGCATTCCTGTACTTCAAATGGAGAAGAAGTTGTTAGAAATAAACGACTTAATTGCGGCATATTTAAAACCAAGAATGGAGAATGATTTTGGTGTAAATATGAAAGGTTTTGATTTAGCTACCATTGACGTTGATAAGGAAAGTCAGGGCTATGCAGAATTAAGAAAAGTAACTGCCGAACAAACTACAAAAACCACGGTTGCTCAAACGGATGTTAATATCAAAAACATGCAAGACATGCAAGGTATAAATGCATTGAACATGGAAGAAACTTTGCGTATTCAAAGAGAAGAAGCACAAAGGGCACAGAAACTTCAAACTGAAACCAACTTTATTGGGGCACATGCACTTAACCAACAAACAGATGTTTTAAAAACTGGCGCTGAAAGCCTTGGCAACATGGGTAATATGGATTTAGGAGGCGGAGGCGGAATGAACCCTGCTGGAATGATGACAGGAATGATGATGGGCGGTGCAATGGGTAATCAAATGGCTGGAATGATGAATAATATGGGGCAAAATATGCAAAATCAACAAAACACTCCGCCACCACCGCCAACTATTGCTTATAGTGTATCAGTAAACGGACAAACAACAGGTCCTTTTAATTTGCAACAATTACAACAAATGGTTCAAAACGGTCAACTTACGCCAAACACTCATGTTTGGAAGCAAGGCATGGCAGGTTGGGAAATAGCAGGTAATGTTCAAGAACTTGGAAATTTATTTGGAGCAGTTCCACCGCCACCACCACCACCACCAGTTGTTTAAACTTTAAATTCTTATAATATGAATGACGATAGTTTTTTTTCAATAAACAGGTTAGTAGAATTCGGAATGGGTTTGGCTGTTGCTCAACAAATGGTGAAAACCATGAATAGTGCAATGACTAATATGCACGTTCCGGGTTCTATGAATCCGATGCAATCACCACCACCACAATTTTACTATGCGATGATTGAAGGTAATCAAGCAGGCCCCTTTTCAGAGCAGGAATTATCTCGTTTAATAACTGATAAAAAAGTTGTTAAGGAAACATACATTTGGAAACCAGGTTTACCAAAATGGGAAATTGCTGAAAAATTGCCTGAGATTTTAAAGTTGGTTGCATTAGCACCACCACCATTTCAACAAAATCCATAAGATTATGAAAATAAATTTTGTACAAACCATTATAGCCATAGCGGTAAGTTTACTTATCGCTTATGGCTTATATAGTTTTCACGATAGTGAAAATAAAATACTGTTAAGTTCAGGTAGTTTTGTATTTCTTGCAACAACATTGGTTATGACTATCGGAGCAAGTTTTGAACTTCCAAGAACAACAACTAACATTAGAGTTGTTTCTGGGATATTCTTTGCTGTGGCTTTAGTAAGCAATTTGATATTTTCTTTCGTGACTTTTTCCGTTCCACTTTATATTATTGCCAACGGTATTCTCATTTTAATTTTCTTACTTATCATTTATTCAATCGCAAACGCAAAACAATAAAATACTATGGCTAAAATTATCAAAGTTGACGCTTATGACATCATCACAAGCAAAACAGAAGCAAGACATATCAATGTTGACAATGTTATTGAAGTTGAAGAATTACTTTCTACAGGAAGCAAACCTTTAACAAGAATAAAAATGTCTGACGGCACACTCATTGACATTGAAAAATCGGTAGACGATGTGACAAAAATAATAAACGGTTGACAGAAGAGCAGCCGATAACCGCACCTACCCAAAAGGCGGGGTTTCGTGTTCTAAAGACAGTTTTGTGGTTAATCAAACATTAGTTTTTCAAATCAAGTTTTGTGGTAAAAGTCCCGCCCTTCGGGTAGCTGCAAACCGTTATCGGAAACCCTACGAGCGACCGTGCAACCATAAACAGACGGATATGAGACGAATATTTTTACATAGACTAAACGAACGGACTGCCCGACATGACAGCCAACGCAGAGAAGTTTTATTTTTTGCCGACCCGCATTTTTTGTTTTTTAATTTTATGGCAGCCGCACATTTGGCACATTTGGTTTTGCCAGACACGCAAGCCGACCCTTCGCAAAACCAAAAGAGCCAAATTTCCCCTGCTTTAAATTTATCCCAATATTATATTCTTGTATAAAAGTTCTGTAACGATGATGTTTAGCTCCAAAACAAAAGCAGAAAATCCGGTTTCCATTTGGGAACACATCTACTTTGCACTTGACATCACAACGCTGATTAGTTTTTGCATTTTGGTTCTGAAAATTTTTTCACAGCAATCAGTTCCTAATTTCAAGTTAGCAGCAATCATTATGGTTGGCGGTGCGGCTATCATTGCAGTGTTTGCATACCGTTGGGTTAAAATACCTCTTGCATTAGCAACGCTTATTACTTTTATCGGGTTTAATTTTGGTTTCAATCAAGACCAATCCGCTTGGATAGCCATTGAATTACTTTCGTTAATTGCTTGTCAGGCAATCGCAAGAGGAATTTTGTCAGGTGGTTCAGGTAATAATCTTTTCAAAGTTTTTAATCCATTTATAGTGGCGGGAATTGCGACACAAACTTTGACAATCATAACCTATCAGATGGAAGGACAAATAGAATTTCAGTGGGCAATCATCCTGATTATTCTTATTCCATTTGTAAATAGTTTGAGCAGTATTCTTTCAGTTGCGTTTACATTTTTCAGTTTATACTTTTTCATCTGGAAACAGTCAGGCGGAAATCTCGACCAAATGAAAGTCAATTTTATTTACTTTGGCTGTCTGTTGTTGGCTCTAATCGGCTACTTTGTAATCTTTTTAATGTTTAGAAAAAAATGAGCAGCTTAGAAGAAAATAAATACAATCAGAAACAGAAAACCAATTCTGATTTTCAAAATGAAAATCAAATAGGTTCTGATGATGCACTTATACAACGCAAATGTCAGAACTGCGGTTGGGGAGTTTCTGCCACTGCCGATATTTGTGAGAATTGTGGCGAGTGGCAATTGAAAGGCAAATGTAATTTTTGCTATGCTGATGTGGAAGAAGGTCAAAAATTCTGTGCCGAATGTGGTAATCCACCGGAAGGCATTACCTGTAATTCGTGCGGAAGATTAAGCCATTTTGATTTTTGTCCGCAATGCAATATCGCTTTGACCGAACAAGCCAACGAAACCATTGAACTGATTGCAAATTCTGTTGAATTTCAAAACCTGATTAAAATAAATGAAAATGAAACCTTCAACACGAATGAAAAAGCGAAACAATCCGACATAGAATTAGAGAAGCTGAAAAACTACCTTTCTAAGTTTTCTGAACAGAAGCCGAAAAAGAAAAATCCGTTTACATTAAAGGATAATTCCAACGGCAATGTTGAAGAAAATCTGAAAGCCGTGGAGCAATCCAAACAGAACATAAAAACCGAGGAGCAAAAAATTCTTTTTGAACAACAAAAGGAAATTCAGGCGATGAAACTTTTGGAAGATACACGGAGCAAAACATTTTCGAGCAATCAGGAGGCAAGGAAATTTTTTGGAGCTTTGAAAATTCTTTTACCTACGGTCATTCAGAAACGAATCC
>JADYZM010000044.1 GCA_020853105.1 Flavobacteriales bacterium
CAAATTATTAACCTTTATTCCGATAGAAACGGATCACGTATGCCAAATTATCACAGAATGGACTTAGGTGTTACACTTGAAGGGAAAAACTATAAAATAAGACTAAATCCTGAAACCGGCGAAAAAGAAAAAATAGACAGAAAATACAAATCCAGTTGGAATTTCTCAATATACAACCTTTATGCCCGAGAAAATGCGTATTCCTTTTCTTTCAGAGAAAAAGAAGACAACCCGAATCAAACAGAAGTTGTGCAACTTTCTTTGTTTAAAATAATTCCATCAATTAGCTATAATTTCAATTTTTAATAAAATGAAAATTAAATATTTACTCTATATTTCAGCAATCATATTCTCAACAGTACTGTTGATATCGTGCGAAAAAGTGGTTGAACTAGATTTAGAGGATGCCGAACAAATGATTGTTATTGAAGGTATTGTTCATGATAGTTTAGGTGATAATTTTGTTAAAATCACAAAATCTAAGTCTTTTAATGATAATTCAGGTGGATTTGAAGCTGTTTCAGGAGCTTCAGTTGTAATTTCAGACAATTTTGGAAACAGCTTTACACTTTTAGAAACTGAACCAGGTTATTACAAAAGCGATAGTTTATGTGGTATTTCAGGACGTACCTATCAACTCAGTGTAAACGCAAATGGAAAGCAATTCTCATCTGCATCATTTATGTATCCTAAAGTAAATCTTGACTCCCTTTCTCACGAAAAATTTATTATGCCAAAAAATAATCCAAACGACCCTACAATTTATAGATTAAGAACCTATTTTTTTGATATGCCAAACATAAAAAACTATTACAGAATCAAAGCTTTTAACAAAGGTGTTCAGGCAAAAGGGTTTATAGTTATGAACGACGACTTATTAAACGGTGGAATTGCAGTGATTCCGGTATTTAGAACAGATTTTTATGAGGGTGATACAGCTGTAATTCAACTTTTAACTATTGACGAAGCAAATTACAGATACTTTAACGCAATTAGCTCTTCTCAAAATGGTGAAGTTCCTGGTAATCCAGAAACAAATATAATTGGAGATAATGTTGTCGGGTACTTTGGAGCCTATACAAAAAGTGAACGGAAATTGATAATTACTCACCTTCCTTAGTTTGTTAATAACTCTTTACTTTACTTTACTTTACTTTACTTTACTTTACTTTACTTTACTTTACTTTACTTTACTTTACTTTACTTTACTTTACTTTACTTTACTTTACTTTACTTTGTTGTTATTATTAATCGAATAAACAATATATGAAAAAAGTAAAATTTATTTTCACACTGGGCTTCGTTTTAACATTTTTTGTTAGTCAATCACAGTCCACCCATTCCGCAAAGGTGTTAGGAGTTATTAATGTTGGGCAAAAAGATTATGCAGTAATAAACGATTTAGCAACAGGTGAAATCTATAAAACTGTTCTTTACGATCAAAATTTATTAAATCTTGATGAAGATTTGCTACTTGATATTTTACCCTCTCAAGATGAAAATAAAGCTAAGGTGATAAAAATGAATTTGGGTAGAATAATTTTTGCTTTTAAGCAAAATGCTTCGAATAATTGTGTGAATTTTTGTATTAAATCCTTTGGAGAAAAGCTGCTGGTGATTACCTATGTTAAAAATAACATAAAGATAATTTACCGAGCAATTGGTGTAAATAATAAGATTATTTCAAAAGTTGATATTTTCAATACTCAAAACCTCCCTCACTCTAACATATTATCCACTTCATTTACTGAGAATATGACAAATCTGGAGAGTTATAAATTAAGTACTCATAAGGATGTTATTGAAAAAGCAAATACATATAAATCGTACCTGCTTCATGAAGAATGGAAAAAACTTATTCCTATTTATGAGGACTTTCTTTTAACTTTTAGGACTACTGATTTAGTAGTTTTTGATTCAGAATTAGGAAGATCTTCTGCATTTCATTTGTCCATTTATAAAACTATTGAAAGAAGTTTAAGGGATAACTCTCCTTGTGACTGCCTACCTTCTCCTTTTTATTTTACTAGTAAAACACCTTTTATGTGCATGAAAGATATGTATTTCAATATAGTAGAGTCAATTCAATTGTTAGAAAATAACAACGAAGAAATTATTAAAATATATAGAGAAAGTGATATTACTAATTTATTGAGTTTTTATAACGCTCAGACTGATTCAATAGTTTCATTCGAAGAACTCTACTTTAAAATAGGCAATATAACTCCAGATGATTATAATAATGCAATAGATAGTATTAATTGTTTAGGAGGTGGTGCTCTTGAATGTTGTGGAAATTATTCTGGATGCTGCTGGTACTGGCATCCTATTTGTTTGCACCATGATCTTACCTGTTGGAAATGCTGGTCAACTTGGTACTGTGGAAAGCATTGTAAAGATGAATAATTATAAAAACATGAAGAAATATGACTCAATACTTCTAATTTTAGGATCTTTGCTCTCGTTAATTCCACTTTATACCAAGTTAGGATGGATTTATATTTGTGTATTTCACCCTAATTCTAAAATCCCAGAATTAACAGAGATGTATAACTCCGTAGTTTTATTTAATCATTTTAATAGTAAGTACTCCGATTCGATATTTATTATTATATGTGGGTTAATTTCATGCAGTTTATTATACTTGAGTTATTTAAATGGGATAAATAAAAATAAAAATAGTTTTTGCACGAAAACTAAAGCAATTATACTATACACCAGTGCTGCCTTCACATTTTGGGAAATATTTGGGTTAATGTGAAGAATAGTGGTTCTGTATTAAGACTCAATTCACACATTATTTTCAGCTATTTTTTAGAAAAATTTATATGTTCTTTAGTGCAATTAGCTCTTCTCAAAATGGTGAAGTCCCCGGTAATCCAGAAACAAATATAATTGGAGATAATGTTGTCGGGTACTTTGGAGCCTATACAAAAAGTGAACTGAAATTGATAATTACCCCTCTACCCTAAGAAAATAAACAAAATATGTTTTATAAAGTATTTTATTATATTTGTGTCTGTTAATAAAACCGCTATGTTAAAAACTAAAGTAGAAAAAGCACTAAATAATCAACTCTTAATTGAAGGAGAGTCGTCGCAAATATATTTAGCCATGGCTTCATGGGCTGAAACCCAAGGGTTGAGTGGTACTGCTCAATTCCTTTATAAACACTCTGATGAAGAACGGATTCACATGCTAAAATTAGTTCAATATATCAATGAAAGAGGTGGTCATGCTGTTATTCCGGCTTTGTCTGCACCAAGTCGCGATTACAAAACATTAAATAATATGTTTGCCACTCTTTTGAAGCATGAAATAATGGTATCTTCAAAAATCAATGACTTAGTAGAAATTTGCTTGAAGGAAAAAGATTTTACTACAAATAATTTTCTGCAATGGTATGTTTCCGAACAAATTGAAGAAGAAGCACTTGCTCGTACAATATTAGACAAACTCAAAATGATAGGCTCTGACAAGAGTGGTTTGTATATGTTTGACAGAGATGTTGAGTCAATTACTGTTCAATCGAATACGGGGACAAAAGCATAATATTGACAACAAAAAAATTGTTAATAATTTGTTTGCCCTTTTACTCAAATGCTACAATTAAGATAATTATTTTTACGGCTCAATTTTTGAGAACTATTTGATACTAAAACAAAACAAACAACTTATTCTCTTTAACAAATACTTATGAGATTTTTACTTTATTCTTTCCTGATTTGCATATTTACTCTAAGCTTCAACACAGCTTCGGCTCAACTTTTTGGAAAAAAGAAAAACTCTGCTTCTGCTACTAACAGTTCTGGTGGAGGTACATCTGGCACTACCGACTCATTTAAAGGTAAAAACAAAAAAGGTCCTAATGTTAACAGTCCCGGTAGCCCTGGTTCAAAGTCAAAGTCGAAACAATATATGCACGCCACATCTAAAAAAGATGTAAAACTCAAAAATAAAAATTCTGAATTTTCTTCAACCAAAAGAAGATACAAATCTACAACCGCTAGACCTAAAAACAGCGAAAAAGATGGAGCTTCAACCTCAAGTGGCGGCAGAAAATCTGGCAAAGGCAGAAAAAAAGAAAAACAATAACTTTTGCAAATTAATCACAATTCTAGTTTTTTAAAAAAAAATTGTAAATTTCCATGCTGAAATAAATTTTGGCATGATTTTATAGTACCTTTATTTTTGTGAAAAAAATTTTATCAATACTCATTTGTTTTTTTATACTGAACAGCAGCTTCAGAATAAATACAACTATTGATACCAATGCAAAAATTAAATCCGTTTTTATCTACAACTTTACCAAGTATATTGAATGGCCTCAAGCCTACAAAGAAGGAAATTTCATCATTGGTTTTATTGGTGAATCATCACTCTATTCAGAATTATTAAAAATGGCTGAAACCAAAAAAGTTGGAAATCAAACTCTTGACGTAATTCGGTTTCAAAACTCTACCACAATCTCAAAATGTCATGTTATCTACGTTTGTAAAGATAAAAGCGATGAATTGTCAACCGTGTTGAAAAAAGTAAAATCAAACAGCACCTTAGTAATAACTGAAGAAAATGGGTTAGCAGACAAAGGGTCTGGCATCAATTTTATTATTAAGGAAAACAAACAAAAATTTGAGTTAAATAAAGGAAATGTAGAAAAATACAAACTCAAAGTAAGTTCAAATTTAGAATCACTGGCTTTTACCGTTAAATAAATGGCAAAAAGAAACTACATATTAACAGCATTGTTCCTAATTTCCGGGATGGGATTTGGACAATTTATTGGTAAAGACGGTGTTTCAAAAGCATTGTTTTATCTTCAAAAAAATGAACTCGACAGTTCAAAAAAATACATTGATGAAGCAATTCTAGATACTTCAACATCTGAGTTGCCAAAAACATGGTATTATAGAGTATTAATCTATAAAGACCTATATAAAGCTAATGAAAAAGACAACTTTGACTCACCTTTACGACAAAATGCTGCCGATGCACTTAACAAATTAAGTCAATTAGACCTAACCAATGAGTTTACTGAAAGTTCACAAAAAATGATGGTTTATTTAGCTTCAACGTTTTATAATGATGCAGCTCGTTCATTGAATCCGAACTCGTATAATAAAGCGATTGAACGATATAATAAATACAAACAATTGATGACACTGGCCAAGTCAGGTGGAGATTTAATACAGCAAGATGTTAAATTCTATTTGGCACTTGCTTCCATGTTAAATCAAAATCTTGAACAGACAAACAAAAAAGATTCAACAAAACTTAATGAAGTTAAAAATGTTTATGAATCTGTTTTGAAAATAGACCCAAACAATGGAAGTGCAAACTATAGTTTAGGAATTATCTATTATAACGAATCTGCCGATATCATTAATAATTTAGATTATGATATGGATTTAGAACAGCTTAACAAATACCAAGACATCTGTACTGAATTGTTTTTAAAAGCTTTACCCTACATGAATAAGTGCTACGAGTTGAAATACAATTTAAAAGAAACTCTGCTGGGGTTAAACAACATTTATCATGGTTTAAATGATACCGAAAAAGAAGAATTATATAAAAACGAACTTAAAGCATTAGAGCTACAAAATAAATAAAAAGTTGGCTTTTCGTTTTACCATAGGAAAAAAAATTGGAACAGGTTTCGGCATTTTAATTGCCTTTGTAATCATTGTGTTTTATTCAACCTACCAAACACTTAACTCAAGCACTAAAATCAATGATGACATCATTAATATAAACAATCCTTCTGTTTCCTCTCTTGAGGAATTAAGACAGACGATAGTACGCTCAAAAATGTTAATTTTTAATTGGATATACATACAGTCTGCACCTAGTCACCCAGATAAAAAGAAACTATTACAACTTACAGAAAGAGAATATCCTTTCATTGAAAAAAGAATCAAAGAACTTTCTCCAAACTGGGGAAAAAAAGACCAAGAAAAAATTGAAGCTGTATTTGTAAATATTGAACAATTATTTGAATTACACGAAGAAGTAAAAACTTTACTACCCAGTTGGGAAAGCTACGAAGATGCTGAAAGCAAATTTTTAGCAAACTTTATGGTTGGTGATGATGGTGACATCTATACAAAAACTAACGAAATATTATTTCAGTTAAACGACCTGATTGACAATCAAAAATTTGAAACCTTGTCAGTTACAAATTCAATGCAGTCCTCATTTAGCTTCTTAAAAAATTTATTCAAGATTTTAGGTGTTGCATTAGTAGTTGGAGGTATTTTGATTGCTATTTTCACAACTAGAACAATTGTTAATCCTGTTGATAAATTAAGGCTCATTATTTTAGACCTAGGTAAAGGAATTTTTCCAAAAAGTAAATTGAAGGAAAGAAGCGATGAAATTGGAGAAATGACTAGTGCTCTTAATAAGCTTGTTTCTGGGTTAAAAAGCACCAAAGATTTTGCAAATGCAGTTGGTAGTGGTCATTTTACTTCTGAATATGCACCTTTGAGTGATGAAGATGAACTTGGACATGCTCTGTTAATCATGCGTAATGATTTAGCTGAAAATGAAAGAGTATTGGAACAAAAAGTGATTGAAAGAACTGCCGAAGTTGTAAAACAAAAAGAAGAAATTGAAAAACAAAACGAAAAAATCAGTGAACTATATACCGAAGTGACCGATAGTATTCGTTATGCAAAACGATTACAAGAAGCTATTCTTCCACCGGATGAATTAGTAAAAAAACTGCTCCCAAACTCATTCGTATTATACAAACCAAAAGACATTGTTAGTGGTGATTTTTATTGGATGGATGAAAAAAATGGAAAAACATACTTTTCTGCAGTTGATTGTACAGGACATGGTGTTCCTGGAGCTTTTATGAGTATAGTTGGATACAACGCATTAAACAATGCTTTTAGCAAATGTGAAACACCATCGGAAATTTTAGATTATCTCAATAAAGAAGTTAGTCAAACTTTACATAGAAATTCAGCTTCAGGTACTACAAAAGACGGAATGGACTTATCTATTTGTTCATTTGACCCTAAAACCCTTGAATTGAATTTTGCAGGGGCTTTTAATCCGCTGTACCTGATACGAAACAACGAAGTTGAACAAATCAAAGCAGATAAATTTCCGATAGGAGCTTATTTTGACGGAGAACCACAACATTACACAAACAATATCATTCAACTTCAAAAGGGTGATTATGTCTATATTTTTTCAGATGGTTACGCTGATCAATTTGGAGGTCCAAAAGGTAAAAAATTCATGTATAAACAATTCCGTGATGATCTTCTCGAATTGGTAGGTAAAAAAATGGATACTCAAAAATCTGTGTTAAACAATACTATTGAAGCTTGGAAAGGATCTTTAGAGCAAGTAGATGATATTCTTGTCATCGGTCTTCACATCGTTTGATAATTTTTTATCAAGAAAAATTCAAAAAAATTCTAACAAAACAATTTTTATTACATTTGTCGGTTGAGTCGATTTTATTTTCGACCAATCACTAATTTCTAAAGACTAAACAGCAACCTTTTAACTATTAGTTGCGTCTTTTGTTTTTTGTGTAGATACATTTAAAATTCATTTTTTATGAAAAAAATTTCACTTGTTGTTCTGTTAAACTTGCTAACGGTTGTTATTTTAGCACAAGCTCCAGAAAAAATAAATTATCAAGCTGTTGCCAGAAATTTATCAGGAACCCCATTAGTAAACCAAGCAATTTCTGTTAAATATGAAATCCGACAAGGTTCTTCAACAGGAACGGTAGTTTATGCTGAAAATCATGCTGTTACAACCAATCAATTTGGTTTATTTACTGCTGAAATTGGTGCAGGAACGCCAATTTCTGGATCATTTCCAAGTATTTCTTGGGGATCTAGTGCATTTTATTTGTATGTTGAAGTTGACGGAGATCCAATGGGAGTTACCCAATTAATTTCAGTGCCTTATGCTTTATTTGCTAAAGAGTCTGGCAATGGTCCAGCAGGCAAAAATAGCATTTCCAGTTCAACACCTTATACCGGACCATCATGTCCAAACGGCGGCACTCAGGTTGACGGAGGTTTAGATGACAACTCAGATAATATACTTCAACCTACTGAAATTGATTATACCTACTACGTATGCCATGGAACTAACGGAACTAACGGAACTAATGGTGCCAATGGAAATAATGGTTTCAATACTTTATCCTCAACAGCAATAGCAACAGCATGCCCAAATGGTGGTATTACTGTAAATATGGGATTAGACACAAACAATAATGGAGCTTTAGATCCCGCAGAGATTACCTCTTCCTTTGATGTATGTAATGGTTCTAATGGAACTGGAGGAACTGTATATTATGCTGGTAGCGGGATTTCACTTAGTGGAGACACTATTACCAATATAGGAGATGCAGATTCAAATCCTACTAATGAAATTCAAATGCTTAGCATCTCTAACGATACTATCTATTTAACTAACGGTGGTTATGTTATTCTTCCGCCTGCTGCCGGTGACAACTGGGGTACTCAAACAGTAAATGTTGATGGAACTACCATTACTGGTGATGGAGTTTTAACTCCGCTTTCAGGTTTCGATGGTCAATATTCTAGCTTAACAGGTGCTCCTATCGATAACGATACTTCGGCTACCAACGAGATTCAAGTACTTTCTATCTCAAATGATACCATTTTTCTATCTAATGGAGGTTTCGCTCCTCTTCCTAGTGCTGGAGGATATTGGGTAGCGAATGGTAGTAATATTTACAATTCTAATACTGCAAATGTAGGAATTGGTATAAATATCCCATCACAAAAATTATCAGTTCTATCAAACGATTCAATTATTGCAGGATTCCTAGGTACTAATCCTCAAGTTTCAGCTATAGCTGTTGCAAATTCTAATTTAGGAGCTGCAACAGGAATAATATTCTACAATGGAACCGATACTTCAAGTTTTATTTTTTTAGATCCAACGAGTAAAAATTTCACACTACATAACAAAACAATTGGAGGAAATATAATACTCAGTACCGAAAAAGCAATTGTAAACCAATCTGAAATATTAACCAACGAAATACAGGATTTGATTTACAATAGAACTGATACTATATTTAATCAATCTCCTACTGGTAAAATAATCCATATCAATCAAGGTAGTTTCTTAACTGATTCTCTATATGTTTTAGGAGTAAATGCTGCTAATACGAATTGGATATTGGCTAATGATGGTACTGGCCAAGCAAAATGGACTGACCCATCAACTATAATTTCTGGAACTGCTGACAACTGGGGTACTGACGTGGTGAACACATCAGGTACAAACATCTCCGGTGATGGTACTGCCGGTAATCCGTTGACTGTTACAGAAACTACTTCTACTCTTGTAGATAATGCTGACGGTACTTTTACTTATACCGATGAAACCGGTACGCCTATCACTTTTGATGCGAACATCAACGATGCAGATGCGGATTCTACCAATGAAATTC
>JADYZM010000045.1 GCA_020853105.1 Flavobacteriales bacterium
ACGTTATAGGCAAGCATTTTTCACGAGCCGTCAAAAATCAGAAATATGAAAAAACTAACCATAAGTTTAATTACGTTTTTATTTTCAATAGTGGGGTGTGCACAAACATCTGAAATTCAAAAATTAAATCTTGATTTTGAGGAGAATAACAACGGTTATCCTGAAAAATGGGAAAACTTCGGAAATAATGATTATAAAATCTACATAGATTCTACAAATGCGAAAAACGGAAAGTTTTCGGCAGTGATTGAAAACAATAGTGATAAATCTGAATTTAAAGCATTGGCTATAAATTTGCCTAATAACTACAAAGGAAAGTTTATCCGTTTATCGGGATTTATCAAAACCGAAAATGTAACGGATGGATATGCAGGATTGTGGATGCGTATCGACCCACAAATCGGGTTTGATAATATGAATGATAGAGGAATTACAGGTACAACTGATTGGAAAGAATACGAAGTGATTTTACCGTTAAAACCCGAAAAATCGGATAAAATAGTTGTAGGTGGATTATTGGTTGGTAAAGGAAAAATGTGGTTAGATAATTTGCAAATTTCAATAGACGGCAAAGATTTAGACAACAAAAATCTTGAAATCTATACAAGAGAAATGCTACCAGCCGAAAAAGATAAAGAATTTGACAAGGGTTCAAACATTACTTTTTCCAATTTAACTGATGAAACGATAGATAATTTGGAATTATTGGGGAAAATTTGGGGTTTCTTGAAATATCATCATCCTGAAATAGCAAAAGGAAATTATAATTGGGACTACGAACTATTTAGAATTTTACCTGATTATTTAAACGTGAAAACCAACCAAGAAAGAGATAGAATACTCACAAACTGGATTGGAAAATATGGAAAATTGACCATTTGCAAAAAATGTAAATCAACACCAAATGATGCAGTTTTAAAACCTGATTTATCGTGGATTGAAAATTCAAATATATCAACGACATTAAAAGTTTCATTGCAAGAAATTTACAATAACAGAAATCAAGGACAAAATTATTACATCAAACTTCATCCAAATGTAGGAAATCCTGATTTCACTAATGAAAATCCTTATTCCGATATGTCTTTTCCTGATGATGGTTTTAGATTGCTGTCTGTTTACAAGTATTGGAATATGATTGAGTATTTTTTTCCAAACAAACATTTGTCTGATAAAAAATGGAATAGCGTATTAAAAGAATACATTCCTAAATTCATCAATGCGAAAAATGAATTGGAATACGAACTTGTTGCCGTTCAAATTATTGGAGAAATAAACGATACTCACGCAAATTTATGGGGAGGTGGAGATAAGATTGCTGAATTGCGAGGAAATAATTTTGCACCTTTCAAAGCTGAATTTATTGAAAATAAATATGTTGTAGTTGATTATTACAACCCTGAATTTTCTGAAAAAGTAAATCTAAAAGTTGGAGATATTATCACTCATATCGAGAATAGACCTGTTCAGTCAATTGTAGATAGCTTGAAAAGCTATTATCCTTCTTCAAATGAGGCTTCTATGTTAAGAGATATTTCGGCTGACTTATTGCGTTCTACAAAAAAATCAATTAGCCTGACCTATATTTCTGAAAATAAAACTAAACATCAAGATGTAACCTTATATGATAGGGAACAGTTAAATATGTATCATTGGTACAAAGTAAACAAAGAAGAAAAGTGTTTTAAGATTTTAGACGGAAATATTGGTTACATCACTTTGGCAAATATCAAAGAGGAAGATATTGCTGAAATCAAAAAATCGTTTAAAAACACAAAAGGAATTATTATCGACATCCGAAATTATCCGTCCACATTTGTTCCCTTTGCTTTAGGTTCTTATTTTGTCTCAAAACCAACCGATTTTGTAAAATTCACCCAAGCAAATCCAAATAATCCTGGAGAATTTACTTTTAGAGAGGGAACAAAAATCCACAACGATAAAAACAAATACGTAGGAAAATTAGTAGTATTGGTCAATGAAAAATCACAAAGTCAAGCGGAATATACTGCAATGGCTTTTCGAGCTGTAGAAAATTCAACAATTGTGGGAAGTACCACAGCAGGAGCGGACGGAAATGTATCTGAAATAGTATTACCCGGAGGATTAAGAACAATGATTTCAGGAATTGGAGTTTATTATCCGGACGGAACAGAAACACAACGAATCGGAATTGTACCCGATGTTATTGTAAAACCAACGATTGAAGGAATTAAAAAGGGTAAAGACGAAGTGTTGGAAAAAGCAATTGAAATAATAAACCGATAATATGCCTGCCTATAACACGGGTTTTGCGAGAGCGGGGCGAAAATGCTCCGTTGGAGCTTTTTCGCTATATTTGTGGCTTTCGGCTTCGGTTGAGATTTTCTGCAGAAAATCCCCGCCCTCGCAAAGCCCCAAACCGTTAGCAAACATAAAATCTAACGGTAAATGGCAGAAAGATTCAAGTATGGCAAACGCTCAAAGCATAAAAGTACTTCGTACACTTATGCTTTTTTGCCCTCCCACTTCGTGTGGGTTGACTTGCTCGACATCTTACGAAACTATCCACCTTGACTTCAATTTTTACTTTTATTATAACTTTAAATCAATTATTATGTAACTTTAAATTTTATTATCATGAAAAATTTTATACTTTTTATCTTAATTTTTTCAAGTTTAGCAGCTTTAAAAGCTCAACAAACTTGTGCTACGTCTCTTAATTTAACCTCCGCAAGTACTTGTAATTATTCGACACACATAACGACAGGAACTGAATACTGGCTAAAATTTACAGCAACAAGTCCAACGGTAAATATTTCCTTAATTACCGTTAAATTTGGTATTAATGCTACGCATATTCATAATTTGGCTTTGTATTCAGGAAATTGCAGCAGCCCTATTTTAGTGGCAGACGATGAATTGCCTTTTGTTGCCGATGCAAAAGAGTTAGCCATTGACTTAAATGCTTCGGGTTTGGTTATTGGGCAAACTTACTACTTAAAAGCTTCAAGGATAGCGACACATACTTCTTGTGATAAATCAGGATGTACAAGTAATGGCTCTGCCGACCCCACTGTTTTTGATGTTTGCGTACAGGACATCAATGTTATTATTCCAAAAGATTTTGGATTGGAGCTACCTGCTATCAGCCATGCTTATACAACTAACAGAGGGCAATTGGTTAATGTAAACGGAAATCCTGTACCACAAATTAAATTATACAACGACCAAACCAACCCCGCTGTTTATATTGCCGATGATAAAATTTCCTATGTATTTTCAAGAATAGACACTAGTATCACTTCACCCGACACCTTACACAGAGTGGATGTAAGTTTAGTGGGTTCCACTCCTACCAAGGCATTTAAAACGGAGCAAACAGCAGGAATTACCAACTATTATTTAGGACATATACCACAAGGAATAACGAACAATAAATCGTATTCAAGGGTTGTTTGTAATGAGGTTTACCCTAATATCGACTTGCAATATTACAGTAACCCAAAAGGATTAAAATACTATTTTATTGTAAAGCCAGGTGGCGACCCTGACAATATTATTTTAAAATTTGATGGTGCAACAGCTATAAATGTTACTCCAACAGGAGGATTAGAAATTGTTACGAGTATAGGCACATTAGATTTTGAGCCACCACACGCCTATCGAGTTAATCCAGCAGGGAATATTGTTCCGATGCCTTGGCAGGCAAAGTTTGAAGCTATTCCTGCTTCTGCAAATACAGTTAAATTTAAAACTCATCCTTACGACCCTATTATGCCTCTTTTTATTCAAATAGACAGAGGACATAGCCTAAAAGGACCTTCCGACCCTGAATGGAGTACTTATTTTGGAGGTAGCGGTAATGATTTTGGTTATGATATTACCAACGATAATAATGGAAATGTTTTTGTTGTTGGAGAAACCAAAAGTGTCAATTTTCCAGTATCTTTTGGAGCTTCACAAGGAATTAATTTGGGTAGTAAAGATGGTTTTTTGGCTAAATTTGACGTGAACTACGAACGAAAATTCTCCACTTACTATGGTGGGGGTGGCGATGAACCTATCAGGGCTCTTACTTACTCTAAATTTGACGATAAAATTTATATCTCAGGAGAAATAGAATATCCACAACCGCCTTATATAACAACACAATCCTCTAATGTAAATAGTTTTGTGTCGACACAAGTAGATTACAACACTACATTTTTGGCAAGATTTAATCAATTAGGTCTTCGAGAGTGGGCAACTTATTTCGGAGGGGCATATACAATACCTACCAAACTTGCAACAGATAATATTGGTAATTTGTATGTTGTTGGATACTCCACAAATTACAATTCACCTAGTATTGGATGTACTGCTCCTACTAGTTATGAATTCCCAATCTGTAACTCCAACAACGGTAGTTATATTCAGTCTTGGATTAACGGAGGGTTTAATTTTGGTGATGGTTTTATCGCTAAATTTAATGCTACCAATGAATTAACTTGGAGTACTTTTATTGGTGGTAATAACGACGATGCAATTTATGATGTAGTTTTTGATGAACAAAACCAACACCTGATAATAGGTGGATTTACAAAAAGTTCACGAATAGGTGCTGCCTCTTGTAGTCCTGGAACATCATTACCTATTTGCAACAAAGGTAGTGTAAGTGCATTTCTTCTTCAAGACTTAAAAGGTGTAGCAGATGGGTTTATTACCAAATTTAATACTACAAACAGAATAGTTTATTCTACATATTTTGGCGGTTATGGAGATGATGCTATAACTGGAGTTGCGGTAACTTCTACTGGAGATACTTATGTTACAGGTTATTCTAATACTTTTCAAAATGGAGCCCCCACTTGTACAACACCAACTAATGGAGGATTTCCTTTTTGTGCTTCCTCTTTACCTGCTTACAGTCAAAATCAAAATGGAACATCTTACGATTCATTCATTGCTCGTTTTGACGAATCCAATGGATTAAATTGGTCAACCTTTTTAGGGGGGGACAAGGATGAATTATTTGGCAGCGATGTTCATCGCATCAGTAAAATTGTTGTAAACAGCAATAATGATATTATTGCTGTTGGAAACACGTTAAGCGGTACATCAGGAAGTACTGTTCCGTTTCCTATATCTAATTTAAATACTTCATTATTTCTTTCGGCAAACCATAATGATAACTCAGGTGCAGCGTTAACCGATACCTATGTTAGTTTGTTTGATGGAAATACCAACGAACTCATGTATAGTTCTTATCTTGGTGGAAAAGGAACAGACCACATTGGCAATGTTACAGCTTTTCAGGGTAGGATTTATGTTACGGGAGGTACTGTAAGTGCAATAAATTTTCCTATTAATTGTCCAACCGCTCTTTTCCCAAACCCATTTTGTCAGCAAACTTTTCAAGGTGGTGTCGATGTTTTTATCACCCAATTAAGATTAGAAGGGTTTGTGGGTGTGGAGGATAATATTAATCTGAAAAATGAAATGGTTATTTATCCAAATCCTACCAATAGTAATATTACCGTAAGGTTAGATAAAAAAATGCTTGGTCGGGATGTAATGCTTGAGGTACACGACATTTTAGGAAAACTGACCTATAAGAAACCTTTTTTCAATCAACAAATTGATGAAATAATTGTTAATGCCGTCGATTTTCCAAATGGAATGTACTTAATCAAACTTCAAGCAGGTTTAGAAAGTTATTCTGCAAAATTTATTAAGCAATAAAATGATGCGTTATTTATTAAAGATAATGGGGTGTTTAATTGGTTTCTCCTGCCTTACAGGAGGAACCAATTTAGCTGCTCAAAATTGGGTAAGTTTAGGAAATGGACTCGATTTTTTAACACGAGAGTTCTATACCGATACAGTAACCAATAGACTGTATGCAATCGGTTATTTTACGTATGCTGATGATACTGTGCTTGTAAATGGTGTAACTTATTGGGACGGTATAAAATGGAATGATTTAGACAGTGGGAACACTAGCTGTCCTTTCAATTGCAATCCAATTAAATCAATATATTCCTATCAAAATAATATTTATGTTGGAGGTGATTTTTTTACTTTTAAGAATATTCCTAATACAAAATTTATTACTCGTTTTAATGGTGTTAATTGGGAGTCTATTGGAAATGCTAACAATCCCATTCTTAAGTTCTATGAGTATAATAACAAGTTATTAGTATTAGGTCATTTTGATACTATCGGAGGAATCTATGCCAAAAACTTAGCCCTATTTGATGGTATAAATTGGAGTGAATTCGATACTGCTTCCTTTATCTCATCTGGTGACTTTGTCGGACCAAGTGCATTATATAAAGGTGAATTGTATGTAGGTGGTAATTTCGATTTACCAAACGGAGTAGAGGAAATTGCCAAATTTAACGGTAGCCAATGGGTAAGTGTTGGAGGAGGAATAAAAGGTGATGCGTGGGTTGATAAAATGTTAGTCTATAAAAATGAATTATATGTAGCAGGACAGTTCCATAAATCTGACGGCAATTCAGGTAATGGTATTATGAAATGGAATGGTTCAACTTGGAGTGATTTAAACAATGGTTTAACATTTGGAATCGGAGCTCAAATTAAAGATATGGTAATTTATAACGATGAATTAATTGTTGTGGGGTTTATGCTTACAGCCGATGGTTTTCCTGTTCAGAATATAGCTAAATGGGATGGAACTAAATGGTGTAACTTTAGAAACAATTTTAACGGTACAGCAGAAGCAATAGCTGTATATAATAATGAATTGATTGTTTCCTGTCGCGACAGCATGGATTTAGAACCTGTAAAGTACATTGCTAAATGGATTGGAGGTAATCAATCAGACACTTGTGGCGTGGTAGGAATCAATGAATTAAAAGAAAATAACTTTTTTACCATTTACCCCAACCCTAACAATGGTAGTTTTACAATTGCCATAGACAAATTTGAAAACACAACAATAGAAATTTACAACATTGAAGGACAGTTAATAACAAAACAAAGTTTAACACAAAACAAATCTTTAGTTGACCTGACAACATTTTCAAAAGGAATGTATTTTGTAAAAGTGAATACAACTAATGGTATGACAGTTGAAAAAATTGTTTATCAGTAAAGATGGCTTACCCAAAATAAGGCACATTTACATTCGCTCATTGCTTTTGCTCTTGTCAAAAATGTAAAAGAGCCTTATGCCAAAACGCTCTGAGAAAATAATTTACGTTTGCTAACATGGGCTAAAATCAAGTGGGCGTTTGTAGGTTATTAAACTTTAGTGCTTTTTAGTTACTTTTGTGGTAGTGGACAATGACGTAGTTCTTAAATGCCCTCCAGCTTTTAGCCCAAGCCCGTTAGCAGCAATATTAACAGACGACCGTGAGACAATCATTCTTAATAACAATTGGAGTTTTCGTTGGTGTAGCAATACTCATCAACTTACTACTTGACAACCCGACTTTTGACAAACTTTCGGACAA
>JADYZM010000046.1 GCA_020853105.1 Flavobacteriales bacterium
AGCTTATTGTTAACCCAGTTTACAACCAAAATTTAGGTACTGTTTCTATTTGTCAAGGCGACAGTGCCCTGATTCTTGGAAACTACGAATCTGTTGCAGGAACTTATTCTGATACTCTTACCAGCATTAACGGTTGCGACAGTATTGTTTCTCAAACACTTGCTATTTTGTCAAACTCAAGCGTGAACCTAGGTAACGATACTTCAATTTGTGCAGGAAATACATTGTTACTCGATGCTGGAGCGGGTAATTCATACTTGTGGCAAGATGGTAGCACAACAACTCAAACCTATCTTGTTTCAAATTCTGGTCAATACTTTGTAACTGTTAATGTAGGGGCTTGTTCAGCTTCTGACACTATTAATGTTGCTGTTATTTCTATCCCATCAACCTATTTATCAACAATTTCGATATGTCAAGGCGATAGTGCACTAATTTTTGGAAATTATCAATATTCAACAGGTAATTACTCTGACACGTTAATTTCTTACACAAATTGTGACAGTATAATTGTTCAGCCTTTGATAGTTAATCCAATATATAATTACAACTTAACACCAATATCTATTTGCCAAGGAGA
Organism: Flavobacteriales bacterium; assembly: GCA_020853105.1. Lineage (GTDB taxonomy): Bacteria > Bacteroidota > Bacteroidia > Flavobacteriales_E > Vicingaceae > Vicingus. The sequence goes on from JADYZM010000046.1 coordinate 581, forward strand.
TAGTGCTTTAATATTCGGAAATTATTATACTGTTTCTGGAACTTACTACGATTCAACAACTACAATAAATGGTTGTGATAGTATTGTAGCCCAGCAATTAATCGTTAACCCGTATCATGTGTTTAGTTTAGGAAACGATACTACTGTTTGCCAAAACACATCAGTTTTATTAGATGCAGGAGCAGGTGCTGATTCATATATTTGGCAAAGTACTCCACTACCTGGATACATGAACCAAACGCTATCAGTTTCAACTTCAGGAACCTATTATGTTGTGGCTACAATTGGCGTTTGTTCTACGTCAGATACAATAAATGTTAATGTAATTCCAACTGTTTACACCAACTTGAATGATGTTGAAATATGTCAAGGTGATAGTGCATTAATTTTTGGAAACTACGAATCCATCCAAGGCTCGTATAATCAAGTACTTACAGGACAAACAGGTTGCGACAGTATTTTAGTTCAAAACTTAATTGTTCATCCAAACTATACAATACCACAATTGGCTTCAATTTGTCAAGGCGATAGTATTCTGTTGGGAGGAATTTATCAGTATTCTAATGGAATATTCTATGATACTTTACAAAGTGGTTTTGGTTGCGACAGTATTGTAGTAACAACTCTTGCAGTTAATCCAATATATACAACAAACACAACAGCAACAATATGCTTAGGAGACAGTATTTATTTAGGCGGTTCTTATCAATATAGTGCAGGAATCTACACAGATAATTTCACTTCAATATATGGTTGCGATAGTACCGTTAACACAACTTTAAGTGTTGTTCCAACTTTTGTTACCAATCAAGCTATAGATATTTGTCAAGGAGACAGTATTTATTTGGGTGGTTCATACCAAACAACTGCCGGAGTATATACTGATATATTTATATCTTCACTAGGCTGCGATAGTACCGTTAACACTACTTTAGGAATAAAACCAATCGCTTCAAACACGTTGGCATCAATAACAATCTGTGATAACGATTCGGCATTAATATTTGGAAATTATCAAACTTTACCAGGTACATATTCAGTTGTTATACCGAATGGAGCTTCTAACGGATGCGATAGTATTGTTTATCAGACATTGAATGTAAATCCAACGTATTCACAAAACACAACAGCAACAATATGCAGTGGGGATAGCATCTATTTGGGCGGAGCCTATCAATATACTTCAGGTATCTATACTGATGTTTATTCATCAAGTTTAGGTTGCGATAGCACAATTATAACTACATTAAGTGTTGTTAATAGCTTCTTAGTAAACATATCAGACACCATTTGTGCCGGCGATAGTATTTACTTATCTGGAGCATACCAAACCACTGCCGGTGTTTACACAGATAATTTTGTGTCATCAGGTGGATGTGATAGTATTGTAAATACGACACTGTTTGTAAATCCACAACCTGTTGTTACTTTAACTGCTGATCCTGAACAAATTTTGTTTGGACAATCCTCACAACTAACAGCTACTGGTGGAGGAACATATTCATGGACACCATCTACATTCTTATCGTGCTCAACTTGTCCGAATCCAGTTGCTTCACCAGAAGAAACTACACTTTATACAGTTGAAGTTAACTTAAACGGTTGTATAGTTTCTGACACCATAACTGTTACTATTAATTCAGAATTTAAAATTCCTGAAGGCTTCTCTCCAAATGGTGACGGAGTAAACGATGTATTTGAAATTGTTGGTATAAACCAATTCCCTGAAAATAAAATTTTGATTGTAAACAGATGGGGCGATAAAGTATTTGAAGCATCACCTTACAAATCCGACTGGGACGGTACAAGTCAGTTTGGATTGGTAATCGGAGAAAAATTACCTACAGGAACCTATTTTTATGTACTTGATTTAGGTAAAAAAGGACCAACAGGCTCACAAGAAATTAAAGGATATATTTACATCAACAGATAACTATGAGACATATACTTTCCTTCATATTAATTATTTCTTGTATAAGCACTAGTTTTGCACAACAAGACCCGACGTTTACACATTATATGTTCAACAAGTCATCAATAAATCCTGGTTATTCCGGTACTATTGACGCAATTAGCATCACAGCAATAAATAGAGCACAATGGGTTTCGTTTAAAGGAGCTCCAACTACTCAAAATATAACTGCTCACATGCCAATTTCGAACAAAAACATTGGAATTGGCTTATCTGTAACCAATGAAAAAATAGGACCTACACAAAACTTTGGAGTGTCGGGTGATTTTGCTTACAGAATAAAAGTCAACGACAAGGGAGATAAACTATCATTGGGGCTAAAAGCCAATTTAAATTATATGACAAACTACTTAACAGAACTTTATATTATTGATAAAAGTGATGCTTCGTTCTCTCAAAACATTAGCACCAATGCTATTCCTAACTTTGGTTTTGGAGCTTATTATTACACAAAAAAGTATTTTGCCGGTTTGTCAATTCCAAAACTTCTCCAAAATAGTTTTGACGCAAGTAGTCCGGCAGGAAATTCAATCGCTATTTTAACAGAGCAACGCCATTACTTTTTAATTGGAGGAACAATAATCAATCTTACTCCAGATAAAGTATTCAAATTAAAACCAACTTCGTTTGTTAAAATTACGAGTGGTGCTCCAATTCAAATGGACATAAGCTCTTCTGTTATTTATAAAGACAAACTCTCTGCAGGGCTATCTTGGAGAACAGGAGATGCATTGGGATTCCTAGTGGGTATTAACTTTACAGATTTCTTACAATTTGGTTATTCATTCGACTTTTCCTACACAAATACTACTTTCAAATACAATACAGGCAGCCACGAAATTATGTTGAGGTATGATATTGTAAAAAATAAAGAAAAATCAATGCCCAAGTATTTTTAGTTGAACGGAAGTTCGATATAAAAATTTAGTGATTAGTCAAAATCAATTTCTTAACCAAATTTCCTTTAACTGTATTTATTTTTAGAAAATAAATACCATTAGGCATGTGGTTAACATTTAGTTCGGTTTTTCTGCTGTTTAGAAAATGATTCAAAACTTCTCTTCCCGAAACATCACTTAAAGAAACTGTTGTATTTGTTAAGCTGACATTATTTGGAATTGAAATAGTGATAATACCATGGGTTGGATTGGGATAAACACTAAAGTTGTTCGTATTATTTATAGATTCGATTTCTGTCGTAATAAAATCACAAACAACTCCTGATGGATTATAAAGTCCAATAGAATCATTCTGAAAACACCTTAACTCTCCACCATAAGGAGGATCAGCCCAAGAGTGCAAAGGAAACATGAATTCAGTCCAACCAATGTTTTCAATGATTGTTCCAGACATATAAAATTCTTGCATAAATGGTTGACTCACATACTGAACTCCTAAAACAGTTCCATTGATGTTAATTGTAGATACCGAATCAACAACAACGGTTGTAGTTGAATCTATAGCCCACGAACGGTTATAGATTTCGATAGTATCTCCGGTTAAAGCACTAAAATCATAAATTAGTTTAAAAGAATTTGAAGATGAAGAAAAAAGATACACTTTGTTATTGTCCGATTTCATAAAAATGGTATCGGTTATGGTATCACTCAACGTAAAAAGTTCTTCCAAAATTATTTTTGAGGTTTCACCAAGAATAACAGTATCTCCGATGGTTGAAAATTTAATAAAATCATCGTTGAATGGGGGCTCAACATCAATTTGTTCATAGTGCCAGACGGAATTGTTTTCTCCCCAATTTTGTGCTAAACAATAATTGGAAACAAACAAAATTAAGGTAAGGATAACAGTTCTCATTTTATTTAAGGTTTTAGGAGATATTATTGAATAATTTGTTTTCCTAAGATTTGATGTTCTTGACAAATGATTTGATAAAAATATACTCCTTTTCTGAATTGACTAACATCTAATTACATTAGAAGATTAAATGTTATTGTATGCTTCCTATGTTAAGTATACTTCAAAAGTAGATATTTTTTCTTAAAAAAATTCTTTAATTATACGGCAAATGACGTATTGATTAATCAAAGTAAAGTAGTTATTTTTGTGTAAATCTTGCACATAAATATAAAATATATGAATAAAAAAATTACAACAGGTTTGTTGTGTTTAAGTTTGACTTTAGGAGCTTCTGCTCAAATAAGTCAAGAAAAAACAGTAGAACTAACCGGAAAATCAAAAAATAAAGGATATTTAGGAAATGTTGTGGTTGACGACGTTAAACAACAGTTCGATATGGTTTTTGTTACAAAAGACAAAGCCAAAAAAGTAGAATACGAAGTGTATCAATTCGACTACGATTTTAACTTGATAAACAATTTTAAAGAATCAGAGCGTAAATTAAAATCAAAACGCGACAAAACTAAAATATACAAAGGCGATTATTGGGAAGTTACTGGTGTTACTGCTTCTCCAAACATGATGGGGAAATTGGTTTTGACAAAAACTCAATATGTATATGAGTGGAACTGGTGGAATGGTGGATATGAAATCACTAAAAATGTATTAGATAAAGAAAAACCAAAAGAAATCAGTGGAGATGGAGACGGAAAAGACCGTAAACTTTTTTATACATCACATAAAGACCTAACAGAAAAAGGTGAACTATTGGTATTAGCCTTAGTCAATAAAGGGATAATGAATATGTATAAAGAAGGAAGCAGAGAATACTTGTTGATGCATATTGATAAAGATTTGAATATCATTAAAAAAACACCGGTAAAGTTTGACCACCCTCAAGCACTTTTATATTCAAAAGAAGTTGAAGAAACAGGAGATTGGATTATGGTGTTCGCTTCTTATGGCGGACAGGGAATGGGAAAAATTCAAGATCCGGACCCAACTAAGTTGACCTACATGAGAATTGATGAAGCGGGAAATGTTGTCGAACGGTTTAATTTCAATACAAAATGTAACGAATGGGCTATTTCGGATATCTATACTATTGGTAATGAAGTTTTCATTTATGGTGCAGGAAATATCAACAAACCCGAAAAAAATTACACCAAATTCCCATTCTGTATCTCTATGGACGCTATGGCTTCTCCAGCAGATGCCGCAGGTAGAGAAGCGCAGATTGAAGCGTTGAAATTTGGCTATTTACAAGTTGCCAAAATCAGTAACGGTAAAGCAGATTTTGTTTCTGCAGTTTCGATTGCTGATATAAATGCAAAAGGAATTAAACCTGCTTCTCAGAAAAAACTACGCGAATTTGATGGAAAAAAATTCATACTAAACGGTGTTAATTTAACTTCAAACGGTGATCTTTTTATTTCCGGTCAAGATTTTAAAATGGTTCCCAATGGAAAATATAGTGTAAGATCATACCAAGACTTAATGATGTTTCAATTTGATAAAACAGGTACTTTCAAACGTTATTATGGTGTTGAAAATACAGCAAAATCATCTGGAATATTTGGTGGTGGTGGTGGAAAATCATATCCTTCTGAATTTGCCTTATACGAATCTCCAGATGGAAAAAATTTATTCTGGAATGTATTTTTAGTTGGTGATGTTGATGTTGATTGTTCTTCAGAATCTTCAACAAATTATTTAGCCGGAACGAAAACCACGACAACAACTTGTGTATATACCCCATTATATCAAGGAAGAATTGGTAAAATAGAATTGGCATCAGGAACAATTTCCGACTTTACCACTTTTGGAGGAAAAGAATACTATTTGTATGTTGATTTAGAAGACAACGGAAAAGGAAAAGATAGCCCTTACTTCAGTATCAACGGAGGAAAACAGTTGGTTTACGTTGCACGTCAGCGCAAAGGAGGAATAAAAGGTAATGAGCGTTGGGGAAATAGCCTTTGGTTTGGAAAATTTGACCCTACAAAATAAATAAATAGTTAGTTGTTTTATAAAAATGCCTGTAGATAACAGGCATTTTTATTTAAGTCGATATTATGAAAAAAGTTGTTTATACTCTTATCGTATTCATTAGCACTTATTGTGCTGCCCAAGAACCTATAGTTTTTGATTCCAATCCGGAAAACTTGGGACCACTCGTTAATTCAGTATTTGATGAACTCTCTCCAAGAATTTCACCCGATGGTAAAACTTTATTTATCACTCGTTATCCCGACGATAATAATGGGGCAAATAATATCTGGTATTCCACAAAACAAGAAAATGGTGAATGGTCATTGTCAAAAAATATTGGTGCCCCACTTAATGTGGTCGGGTCATCAACTTCAGTTCAATCTATTTCACCCGATGGAAACACAGTATTACTATCAAACCTATATCGTTATTTTGATGGTAGTATAACCGGGGGAGGATGTTCCATTGGTGCAAGAGCAAGAGGTGGGTGGAACTTCCCAAAACAACAATTCATTGATAAATATGAAAATCTTAGTAATTATGTAAGCTATTACCTTTCTAACAGTAGTCAATTCCTTCTAATGGCAATAGAAATGAAAAAAGGATTTGGAAAAAAAGATATTTACGTTTCATTTCGAAACCCAAAAGATCCAAACAGTTGGATAAAACCATTAAACTTAGGAGCATCTATAAATACCAATGGCGATGAGTTTGCTCCATTTCTTGCCGCCGATGATAAAACACTTTATTTTGTTTCAGAAGGTATTCCGAATGGATTTGGTGGTGCAGATATTTGGATGAGCAAACGCTTAGATGAAACTTGGACAAAATGGAGTACTCCTGTTAACTTGGGAAATAAAATAAACACACCCGGGTTTGATGCCTATTTCAGTATAGATGCTGCCGGAGAGTATGCTTATTTCTCAACAGATAAAAACTCCTACGGGAAAAGTGATATAAACAGAATTAAAATGCCTCAAGCTGCTAAGCCTGATCCTGTAGTTTTAATCTATGGGAAAGTTTTTAACCAAAAAACAAACCAACCCATAAAAGCAAACATCAGCTATGAATTATTACCGGAAGGTAAAGAAGTAGGAACAGCTTCTACAAGCCCGGAAGACATGATTTATAAAATTGTTTTGCCTTTCGGAAAAAATTATGGCTTTATGGCATCTGCAGACAACTTTTATTCTGTTACACAGAGTTTAGACTTGAGTAAATTAGACGCTTATCAAGAAATGGAAGTAAATTTGTTTTTAGCACCTATTCAAAAAGATGAAACCATTAGGCTAAATAATATTTTCTTTGAATTTGGAAAAAGCGATTTAAAGCAAGAATCATTTCCAGAGTTAGCCCGATTAGCAAAACTACTATCAGACAACCCCACAATAACCATAGAAATTAACGGACATACAGACGACGTAGGAAACGATACCGACAATTTAATACTTTCACAAAAAAGAGCTTCGGCAGTTGTAGATTACCTAGTATCATTAAAAATTTCTAAAAATAGACTCTCCTCAAATGGATTTGGTGAAGCAAAACCAATTATCAGCAACTTAACTGATGAAGGCAGAGAGCTAAACAGAAGAGTGGAATTTGTGGTGAAAACAAAATAATTATACGTCATTTGACGTATTTGAAAAAAAAATTAAACCGCTTACTTTTGACAAAATTTAAATTGAAAAACATGAAAAAGAATTTTAATAAAGCATTATTGGTTTTAGTTATTGGAATGGGTATTATTTCTTGTTCAAAGGAAGAAAGCACACCCGCACCAACTGCAGCAACACCCACACCAACGACACCTCCAGCCTTAGATCCATGTAATGGTGATGACGGATTTTGTATGGATTATGGTACTGTTACAAAGAGTGGTCCTGGAAAATTGTTTGTAATAAACGGAAACAGAACCAGAGTATATTGGGAAAAAGGAGCTTCATCTACCTATGAACAAGTAGAACTTGATATCTATTCATTAACTCCAGGAACTTATAGCATAAATGGAACAGATGCTGATTTAGAATATTATTCAGCTTCCGGAGGTGCAGTGTCTGTAGCTTATGGCTCTGTTACTGTATCTGTACTTGACACAATTAATGGGGTAACAGGAACATTTACTGCAACAATGTTGGATAGTACCAAAATCAATTCCGGAGTATTTAAAAATATTAAGAAGTAAATTAATTCTACGTAAAAAGGCGAGAAGAATTTCTCGCCTTTTTTTTACAATTTAATTCCAACTACTAAAACATCATCAATTTGAGGCTCTTCTTGTCTCCAGTTTAATAAAACATATTGCAAGTAAGATTCCTGCTCAATCATTTCCATATCTTGAATCATCACTAAAATATCTTTAAACTGTTTTCTGGTAAATTTTTTATTACGTTCACCACCAAACTGGTCGCAATACCCATCAGTAAAAAAGTAGAACGTATCACCAATTTTAGTTTGAATTTTTTGCGTTTCAAATTTCTTTTCAACTCCCGCATAGAACCCAATAGGAAAACGACTCGCTTCAAACTCAATAACTTGATTATCGCGAACAAGGATTGCCGGCCTGAATGCTCCCGCAAATGAAAATGTTTCTTCAGCAAAATCAAAAACTCCAATTGCCACATCCATTCCGTCATAATTAACTTCGCCTTGTTTTGTTTTATTCAGTGCTAAAAACAGCTCTTCATCTAATGCATACAGAATCTCTGAAGGCTCTTCAACACCTCGTTTTGTTATCACCTCTTTTAAAGCCGCATTTGCAATAAAACTCATTAATGCACCGGGAACCCCATGACCAGTACAATCAACAGCTGCAACAATTGCTTTATTCCCGCTTTCATAGTAAAAATAGTAGTCCCCACTAACCACATCTTTGGGTTGATACAACACAAAAGCATCGCGAAATGAATTCTTGATTTTTTGAACATCGGGTAAAATGGCTTCTTGAATTCTGCTGGCATACTGAATACTATCCAACATGTCTTTGTTATGCTGCAAAAGCTCTGTATTTTTTTCAACCAATTTTTGTTCGGCAGTTTTTCTTGAAGTTATATCGTGCCCTATTCCAACAAAAGTATTTAACGGACCTTTTGAAATATCCCACAATATCCAACAATCACCACCCGAAGCTGTTTTCAATAAACGTTCTTGTGGAGCAATTTCTAAAGTTGACTCCAACTTCATTTGGTCTAAAATCATTTGCTTTACAAAAGAGGTCTGCGGATTTTTTCCTCGAGTTAAATCCCACCAGCCGTTTCCCATCAAATGTTCGGGTTCATACCCCAAAATTCGTTTTGCTGAAGGGCTAACGTATTCAACGCTTCCAGTTTGGTTAACAACAACAATTAAACTGTTTATTTTCTCTAGTATTGCATCTGTAACTAATGACATAACATTATGTTTTTCAGGAGTTTTATCTCCTTGTTTTGTAAAATATTTAAACTTGATTTTGCTTCTAAAAGCGAACGACTATCTATTTATGAATACCCGTAGGGTAATTCCAGCAAATAGGCATGACCATATTCTTCATCCTCCATCTGGAGAAATGAATTGATGTTGAGAATATTTTATCTTGACTTGTTGTCATAAATGCGGTGCAAAGCTAACATAATTTTGAAATATTTAAAATAATCAAATAAAATTTTTTAATTCCCTTACAAAATAATTTAGCAAGATAGTTTACAAAAGGTTGCAAATTGTTTCTGCTAGTTAATTTTAATACTTTTGCAAGAAAATTAAAATGAAAGTATTAATACTTGGCTCAGGAGGCAGAGAACACGCATTTGCTTGGAAACTTTCACAAAGTCCAAAGGTTACAAAACTATACATTGCACCCGGAAATGCTGGTACGGAAACCGTTGGAACTAATGTAAATATAAGTGCAACAGATTTTGAATCTATAAAAACTCTAGTGCTAGAGAAAAGTATTGATATGGTTGTGGTTGGACCCGAAGATCCTCTGGTAAAAGGAATTCACGACTACTTTTTGGCTGATTTACAATTAAAAAAAATTCCAGTTATTGGACCGCAAAAATCCGGTGCTCAATTGGAAGGCAGCAAAGAATTTTCAAAAAAATTCATGGAAAAACATAACATACCGACTGCCAAGTACAAAAGCTTCTCAAAAGAAAATATCACCGACGGATATCGCTTTTTGGAAAGTTTAAAACCACCATACGTATTAAAAGCCGACGGATTAGCTGCTGGTAAAGGTGTGTTAATACTTAACGATTTGAATGAGGCTAAAAATGAGCTATCGATGATGATAGAAAATCAAAAATTTGGAACAGCCTCATCAACAGTAGTTGTTGAAGAGTTTTTAACAGGTATAGAACTATCTGTTTTTGTGCTAACCGATGGAAAAAGCTATAAAATTTTACCTTCTGCAAAAGATTATAAACGAATAGGTGAAGGTGATACAGGCTTAAATACAGGGGGAATGGGGGCAGTTTCACCAGTCCCATTTGCGACAGACGAATTCATCAAAAAAGTAGAGGATAGAATTGTGGTTCCAACCATAAACGGGCTAATTAAAGATGGAATAGATTACAAAGGATTTATTTTTATTGGTTTAATGAACGATGGTGGAAACCCGTTTGTCATTGAATACAACGTTAGAATGGGTGATCCTGAAACTGAAGTTGTCATTCCTAGAATAAAATCAGATTTGATGAACTTGTTTGAAGGGGTTGCCAATCAAAATCTGCACGAAAAATCTTTTGAAGTTGATGCTCGAACTGCAACAACCGTTATGTTGGTATCTGGCGGATATCCTGAAGATTACGAAAAAGGAAAAAAAATTACTCATTTAGATTTGGTAAAAGACAGTATTGTTTTTCATGCAGGTACAACAAAAAAAGACAATGAAATCATAACAAATGGCGGTAGAGTGATGGCAATTACTTCACTTGGAGAAAATATTAAACAGGCTGTATCACAATCATTTTTAAATGCTGAATGTATAAAATATGACAAAAAATACTATCGAAAAGATATTGGAATTGATTTACTATCTTTTACAAAAAACTGATAATCATATCAATAAAAAATTACTATGCCTCGATTACAATCTTTAGCCTGCAAAAATGTCAGACAAAAATTGTTTTTCTCTTAATGGCATAGTATTTAGTTAGTTCATAAAAAAAGTTTAACCAAAATAAATTATAAACTATGTCGATTAACATTAAACCACTTGCTGACAGGGTAATTATTGAACCAGCAGCAGCGGAAGAAAAAACTGCAGGAGGAATAATCATTCCTGACACAGCAAAAGAAAAACCACAACGCGGAAAAGTAATGGCTGTTGGCAACGGAAAACCAGAAGAACCAATGACAGTCAGAGTTGGTGATACGGTTTTATATGGTAAATATTCAGGAACTGAAATTACTATTGAAGGAAAAGACTATTTAATCATGCGAGAAGCAGATATATTCGCAATAATCTAATATTAAAATACAACTATTATGGCAAAAGATATAAAATTTGATGTTGATGCAAGAGACCGTTTAAAAAATGGTGTTGATAAATTAGCAAATGCAGTAAAAGTAACCCTAGGTCCAAAAGGGAGACATGTAATTATCGGTAAAAAATTTGGAGCACCACACGTTACAAAAGATGGTGTAACTGTAGCAAAAGAAATTGAATTGAAAGACCCTATTGAAAATATGGGAGCCCAAATGGTAAAAGAGGTTGCCAGCAAAACGGCAGATGATGCAGGTGATGGAACTACAACTGCTACCATTTTAGCACAATCAATAGTAACTTCAGGTTTAAAAAACGTTGCAGCAGGAGCAAATCCTATGGATTTAAAAAGAGGAATTGATAAAGCAGTTGCTGAAGTTGTTAAAGAACTAAAAAAAATATCTAAAGAAGTTGGTACTGACAACGAAAAAATCAGACAAGTTGCAACTGTATCCGCAAACAACGATGAAACAATTGGAAATCTAATTGCATTAGCAATGGAAAAAGTAAAAACCGAAGGTGTGATAACCGTTGAAGAAGCAAAAAGTACTGAAACAACAGTAGAAGTTGTTGAAGGAATGCAGTTCGACAGAGGCTATTTATCTCCATACTTTGTTACTGATGTAGAAAAAATGGTTGCCGAACTTGACCATCCGTATATTTTAATCCACGATAAGAAAATATCAAACCTCAACGAATTACTTCCTATATTAGAACCAGCAGCTCAATCGGGAAGAGGAATAGTTATAATTGCCGAAGATGTTGATGGTACTGCACTTACTGCATTGGTTGTAAACCGACTAAAAGGCGGGCTAAAAGTAGCAGCTGTAAAAGCTCCCGGTTTTGGCGACAGAAGAAAAGCTATGTTAGAAGACATTGCTATTTTAACCGGTGGCACTGTTATTTCTGAAGAACAAGGATTTAAATTAGAAAATGCAACACTAGCAATGCTCGGAACTGCAGAAAAAATTACTATCGATAAAGACAATACAACAATAGTTGGTGGTGCAGGAGACAAAAAAGCTATTGACGGCAGAGTGGGACAAATAAAAGCTCAAATTGAAACAACCACATCGGATTACGATAAAGAAAAATTACAAGAACGATTGGCAAAATTAGCCGGTGGTGTTGCTGTTCTATATGTTGGGGCAGCCACTGAGGTAGAAATGAAAGAGAAAAAAGATAGAGTTGATGATGCTTTGGCGGCAACAAGAGCTGCTGTTGAAGAAGGTATCGTTGCTGGTGGTGGTGTTGCACTTATTCGAGCAGAAGTTGCTTTAAACGGACTTGTTGGATTGAACGGCGATGAAACAACAGGTATTGCAATTGTTAGGAGAGCTTTAGAAGAACCTCTACGCCAAATTATTACAAATGCTGGAGGTGAAGGTGCTGTTGTTGTTCAAAAAATCAGAGATGGAAAAGATGATTTTGGATACAATGCACGAACCGAAGAATTTACAAATATGTTTGCTGCAGGCGTTATCGACCCAACTAAAGTAACAAGAGTAGCTTTAGAAAATGCGGCTTCAATTGCAGCATTACTTTTAACTACCGAATGCGTAATTACCGATGAACCTACCGAAGAAGGTGCTGCACCAAATATGGGAGGCATGGGTGGAGGTATGCCGGGAATGATGTAAAACAGTAATATAAATTACTAAAACAAAAAAAGGAGCTTAAAGCTCCTTTTTTTGTTTATGAAGTTGTCAAATTCTATTTATTTGACATGATATAACTTACAATAACTTGTAAATCCTCAGCACTCATTTTTTTAGTAATTTCAACTTGAGGATCCATTACAGCCTCTTGAGCAGGATCAACAATAGCTTTTGATTCACCTTTTAAAAATGAAGTTAGAGCAGCCTCATCAGCATACGCTTTTGCAATTTCTTTTATTGCAGGTCCAACTGTTTTAGCATCCATCTGATGACATGCCACACAACCACTTGTTTGGAAAAACTGTGCACCATCTTTTGCCGGAGCTGCTTCTACTGTTGTTTCAGTGGGTGTAGCAGCAGTTTCTTCAGCAGGAGCTTTATCTCCACCACCACATGAAATTAGCATTGCAGCCCCAAATATCACAGTAAATGCCATTACTTGTTTTGTTACTTTTTTCATTTTAAATTAATTTAATTTGTTAATGTTAATTATATGTTTTGAATTTCTTCTGCAAAGTTGATTATTATAAATAAACCAACAAAAACTTTAACCTATTTTTTTAGATAAAAATATATTAAATAAACCCACTTCCCCAAAAATATTTAAACTCGAAAACTCTCTGTTAAGTGTTTTTAATTTTAAAAAGGCTTTTAAATATCGTACCAGCAATTATATTCACCCAAATGAAACACACCATATTTTATTTGATTCAAGCACTTATTGTTTACTTTTGACATCAGTTATGCAGCCCAATCAAAAATTTCCGAAAATTGAAAAACTTAAAAGCAATAAAGATATTGATGAGTTATTTGCTGAAGGAAAATCTATCCATGAAAATCCTATAAAAGCTATTTATAAGTTAAAAACCGACAAAACGAAGATTACGATAAGTGCTACAGTTAGTGTTCCTAAAAAAATCCAAAAACTAGCGGTTGACCGAAATTTGCTAAAACGAAGAATGAGAGAAGCATATCGTTTAAATAACACTCCATTAAAACAAACACTAAGAAGCAACAATGCCGCAATTAATTTGATATTTATCTACAACTCAAAACAAATATTTGATTACCATACAATCGAAGATAAAATAAAAGTAATTTTAAGTCGTTTAAATTCAATGTTTAAAGTAGGTGCTGAGTAAGATTTTGGTTTTATTTGTTCGATTTTATCAACTGTGTATTTCCCCCATTTTGGGGCAAAATTGTAGATACGACCCAACTTGCTCTCAATACACAATTGAAGCTCTAAAAAAACACGGAGTTTTAAAAGGAGGATGGCTTGGTTTAAAAAGAATATTATCTTGTCATCCATGGGGAGGACACGGACACGATCCGGTTCCATAACTATAAATTAAAAATGAAGAATTTTATATAAAATAGAATGAAGAAAAAAATCACTAAAATCACTCTCATTGTTGCTCTTGCTCTAAGCTCAGTCATTTCAGTTGGCTATGTAGATAATTATTTTGAGATTTCTAAAAACCTCGACATTTTTGCAACCCTTTTCCGTGAACTAAACACCTATTACGTAGATGATTCAGACCCTGGCAAATTGATGAAAACCGGAATAGATGCTATGTTAGAGTCTTTAGACCCTTACACCAATTATATTCCTGAATCAAACATAGAAGATTATAAATTAATGACAACCGGTCAATATGGCGGAATTGGTGCTTTGATTCAAAAACAAGGAGATTTTGTTATTATTTCTGAACCTTACGAAGGATTTGGAGCCTTTAAAGCGGGACTAAGAGCTGGGGATAAATTAATTGAAATTGATGGAAAATCAGTTAAAGGGAAAAACACCGAAGAAATTAGAGAAGTACTATTGGGTCAACCCGGATCAGTTGTAAACTTAAAAATTGAACGTCCCGGCACAAAAGAGCCATTTGTTTCTAAAGTTACTCGTGAGGAAGTAAAAATTAAAGACGTACCCTATTTTTCAGTAATTCAAGATTCTGTTGGATATATAAAATTGACCGGTTTCACAGAATCTGCAAGTAAAGAGGTTAAAAATGCTTTGAATAGTTTGCTTGAACAAAAAGTTACATCATTAATTCTTGATTTGAGGGGCAATGGAGGTGGTTTATTAAGCGAAGCGGTTAATATTGTTAACTTTTTTGTTCCAAAAGGTTCTGATGTAGTTTCCACAAAAGGAAAAATTAAAGAATGGGACAAAACCTACAAAGCATTAAATGACCCTATTGATATAAAAATTCCCCTCGTTGTTTTAATAGACGAAGGTTCAGCTTCAGCTTCGGAAATTGTTTCAGGCACATTACAAGATTACGATAGAGCGGTAATCCTAGGAAACCAATCTTTTGGGAAAGGACTTGTTCAATCTGTCCGCCCTCTCAGCTATAATTCAAAACTAAAAGTTACAGTTGCTAAATACTACACCCCTAGTGGAAGGTGTATCCAAAAGCTAGATTATTCTCACCGCGAAAAAGATGGTAAAGTGAATGTAGTTGCCGATTCCATGATTAGAGAATTTAAAACCATCCACTCAAAACGTCCTGTTTTTGACGGAAAAGGTGTAACACCTGATGTTTCAGTAGAAAAAACTGAACTTAGTAACATTTCTGCCATTTTAATATCAAAAAATTTGATTTTTTAATTTGCCACTCAATACCGCATCAAAACTGATTCAATACTCCCTATAACTAAATTTAAACTAACCGATACGGATTATTCTAATTTTACAACTTTTATTGCGGATAAAGACTATACATACACCACAGACAGTGAAGATTTAATGGCAAAGCTTGAAAAAATAACCAAAGAAGAAAAATATTTTGATGATGTGAAAACAGAATATGACCAATTAAAATCTAAACTGGATGCACACAAAAAAGATGACCTCAAAAAATTTAAAAATGAGATTTTAATCCTATTGGAATCAGAAATTATTAGCAGATATTATTACCAAACAGGAGCAATAGCCTACTCAATAAAAAATGACCCACAAATTAATTCAGCAATTAAAACCATTAATGACATAGAACTGTATCGCTCTATTTTATCAGGAATCAAAAAATAACATCTCTTTACACGATGTTGACACAAAAATTGCAACAATTCAACACTGCCTCAATATATTTGTTGGGATTGTGTTTTGTTGCTGTAGGACTTTCACTTTCAAAGCCTTTAATTGGTATTGGGCAAGGAATACTTGGAGTGGCTTGGCTGATAGAAGGGCATCACCTTAAGAAGATAAAATCATTTTTTTCAGACAAAACATCATGGATACTGATAATCTATTTTGTAGTATCTGTGCTGGGACTGGTGTATTCTAAAAACTTAAGTTATGGCATTGCAGATGTAAAACGAAAACTACCCCTTTTTATATTACCTTTTGTGTTATATGGAGTACCATTCTCTTCTAAGCAATTGAAAATTGTATTCTCATGTTTTGTGGGGGCAGTTTTGGTTTCTTCATTCTGGAGCATATTCGTTAAATTGGGAGGGCTTGGTATAACCATTGTTGATGAAAGAAACTATTCCAGATTTGACTCACACATTCGTTTTGGATTGGCAATCTGTCTTTCCATATTTGGTTTGGGTTACGGATTAATTAAAGAAAAAAAAACTATTGGTAAACTCATACTGATTGGAATAATTATTTGGTTGGTTTCATTTCTATTTATAGTAAATTTTTATACTGGAATTATTATACTTTGCTTGTCATCTGTATTTTTAATACTATTCAAACTATCTCGAACAAAAAGTTTAGGATATAAATTCCTTCTTCTTTTGTTTCCTATTTTACTCGTCGGCTTGTTTGTTTATTACATAAAAACAAACTATCAGCTATTTCATAAAACACATTATTTCATTGAAGAAAAAATTTACTCTCCATACGGGGAAAAGTATTGGCACGACTATTCAAGCAATGAAACAGAAAATGGAAATTTTGTTTACAGAAATATTGCTGAAAAAGAACTGGAATATTCTTGGAATAAAGTTAGCACAATTAGATTCAAAGAAAAAGATTTAAAAGGGCAACCAATTTCCTCCACTTTAAAACGCTTCATAACCTCAAAGGGCGAATACAAAAATCAAAAAGCTGTGATGAACCTTACCTATGAAGAAGTTGAAGCAATTGAACATGGAGTTTGCAATGTCAACAACATGAACTTAAACATGTTTAATCGCAGACTACAAGATATCATTTGGGAAATTGAAAACTATCGAAAAGGTGGAAATTATAATGGGCACTCAATAGTAATGAGATTGGTTTTTTGGAAAACAGCATTTTCTATTTTCAAAGAAAATATTTTATTTGGAGTTGGAACCGGCGACATACAAGATGCTTTCAATATTCAATACGAAAAAGATAAATCCATTTTATCCCCAAAATACCGACTCAGAGCTCATAACCAATTTATTACAGCTTTCACAACTTTTGGAATATTTGGTGGCATTTTATTTTTTGTGTTCATTTTTGCCCCCTTTTTTCAATTGGGTTTAAAAGACAATTTTTTCTATATCGCCTTTTTTATAGTAATGTGCATTTCTATGTTGACCGAAGATACACTTGACACTCAAGTTGGTATTACCTTGTATGTATTTTTCAATACTCTCTTGATTTATAACAAAAAAAACATTTGATGCACTATTTTTCGGCAGATTATATTTTTACAGGAAATGGACCTCTCCTTAAAGCGGGAATTGTTGCAACAAACAACGATGGATTGGTATTGGAAGTTTTTAAATCGAAACCAAAAAACCTTAAAAGAGAAGAAATTAGGCATTACCGTGGAATAATTTGTCCTGGTTTTATAAATACACACTGCCACCTGGAATTATCATACTTAAAAGGAAAAATAAAAGCCAACACTCAATTGCACGGTTTTATTAATGATTTAATGTCTGTCCGTGAAAATTTCACCCAAATAGAGAGAGAGTCAGCTATGATTCAAGCAGAAAACGAAATGATAAAAAATGGAATTGTTGCTGTTGGTGATATTTCTAACGGTAGTTCTACATTTTCAATAAAAGAAAAAAGCAGCCTTTATTACCACACATTTATTGAAGTTTTTGGCTCTGACCCAAATCTTGCAAAAGATGCTTTTAGTCATTCAGAAAATCTATTCAATACCTATTTTAATTCATCAGCAGTTTCAATAACTCCACATGCAACTTACTCTGTTTCTGCTGAACTTTCAAGGTTGATTCATCAACACAATGTGAAACGCAACAGCATATTGAGTATTCATAATCAGGAAACTCAAAGCGAAAACGAATTTCACAAAAACGGTAGCGGAAAATTATTTGAATTTCTGAAAATTGCAGAAAAGACTAAGGGAAAGTTTATCCCGAGCGGCTTAAATGCTTTGCCTTCATTTTTACAAAAATATTCAAATGAATCAAAAATTACATTAATTCATAATACATTCACAGATTATCAAGATATTCAGTGGGCTAAAAATTTCTCATCATCAATATATTGGACATTTTGCCCAAATGCCAATATGTATATAGAAAATACACTACCGGATTTCACGTTATTTCTAAACGAAAAATGTTGTATTGGAACTGATAGTCTTGCAAGTAATAACGGGCTTTCTGTTTTGGAAGAACTCAAAACAATCAGTAAACATTTTCCTGACATTCCGTTGGAAACTCTTTTGAAATGGGCTACTGTTAATGGTGCAGAACTTTTATCAATTCATCAGAAGTTTGGAACTATTGAAGTTGGGAAGAAACCCGGTATAAACCTAATTGAAAACTTAGACTTAGAAAATTTTAAGTTAACTCCCCATTCAAAAGTGGTTGTGTTACTCTAAAAATCATTCTTTTTTAAAATTTTCTCGAATAAATTGCTCACATGCTAAGTTGGCAGCTAATTTTTTGTTAGGTGCTTCACCAATTCCAACCAATTGATTATCAATAAACAGTTTTGTTTGATAATATTTTTTGTTTGACGCCTCAAATTCTTCGGTTTCAAACTCCATTTTGTGCTTTCCTTTCTGCACATAATGAATAGTTTGGGATTTAAAATCAGTTTCCATTTCCAAAACATCATCAATAGAAACCGATTCTAACATTTTTGTAATAATAAATTTTTCTGCTTTTTTAAAGCCTTTATCTAAATATATCGCACCAATCAATGCTTCTAGCGCATCTCCAAGAATCATTTTAGAATCATTAACTTGATAAGAATCAACCAATTCATTTACTCCTAATTTTAGCGATAATTCATTCAAAAAATTTCGATTCACCAACTTTGACCGGGTTTGTGTTAAAAATCCTTCATCTTTGTATGGAAATTTTTTAAATACATAAGAAGAAATTACAGTGCTTATTACTGAATCACCTAAAAACTCAAGTCTTTCATTACTTTCGTATCTGGGTTTATTAGAAACAGCCATAATGGATTTATGAGTGAGAGCTTGCCGGTATAAAGTAATATGCTTTGGATAAAAACCCAAAATGCGTTCAAGTTTGAACGCAAATTCAGATTTTTTTTTTAGAAATCGGAGAGCCATTAAATTTCAACCCGATGTTAAGGGTTATTTATGATTTATATTTGGTAAAAACAACTGAAGCATTGTGTCCACCGAAACCAAATGTATTGCTTAGAGCTGCTCGTACTTCTCGTTTTTGAGCTTTATTAAAAGTAAAGTTTAATCTAGGGTCAAAAGACTCATCATCGGTAAAATGGTTGATTGTTGGTGGAACAATATCTTCTTTAACTGCCATTAAAGTTGCCATTGCTTCAAGTGCCCCTGCGGCACCTAATAAATGACCAGTCATAGATTTTGTTGAGCTTATATTTAATTTGAATGCATGATCACCAAAAACTGATGTAATTGCTTGACATTCTGCAATATCTCCAAGAGGAGTTGATGTTCCATGAACATTAATATAATCAATATCTTCCGGTTTAAGTCCGGCGTCTTTTAAAGCAGCAATCATAACATTTTTTGCCCCCAGACCTTCCGGATGCGGTGCTGTTAAGTGGTGAGCATCGGCAGACATACCGCCACCGATTACTTCGGCATAAATTTTTGCACCTCTTTTAACAGCATGTTCCAATTCTTCCAAAACAATAGAAACACCACCTTCCCCCATCACAAACCCATCTCTTTCTTTATCAAATGGTCTTGATGCAGTTTCTGGAGAATCGTTTCTGGTTGACAAGGCGTGCATGGCATTAAAACCACCCATTCCAGCTTCAGCAATTGAAGCTTCTGAACCACCGGAAACAAAAACATCAGCTTTTCCTAATCGAATATAGTTAAAAGCATCAATTAACGCATTGGTAGAAGAAGCACATGCCGCTACACATGTAAAATTCGGACCTCTGAATCCATATTGCATAGAAATCATCCCTGATGCAATATCAGCAATCATTTTTGGGATAAAAAACGGGTTAAAACGAGGAGTTCCGTCTCCTGTTGCAAATCCTGTTACTTCGTCTTGAAAAGTTTTTAATCCGCCAATACCTGAGCCCCATATTACACCAACTCTATCGAGATTTATTTTTTCTAAATCGAGTTTAGAATCTCCAACAGCTTCTTTAGCAGCAATTAATGCAAACTGGGTGTATGGGTCAATTTTACGGGCTTCTTTTCTGTCAAAATGTTCTTCAGGATTAAAGTTTTTTACTTCACAAGCAAACTGAGTTTTGAACTTTGAAGCGTCAAAGCGAGTAATTTTTGCACAACCGCTGATTCCATTTTTTAGATTGTTCCATGTTTCCGGAAAGTTATTTCCTAAAGGAGTAATGGCTCCAATTCCTGTAACTACAACTCTTTTTAATTCCATTTAGATAGGATTCACGTGATTAATATAAACAGAAAAAGCTTTGAATGTTATCCAAAGCAATTTCTATTAAACTGTTAAGTTTCTTACTTTGCGTTGTTTTCAATGTATTTAATTGCATCTCCGACAGTAGCAATTTTTTCTGCTTGGTCATCTGGAATAGCAATATTAAATTCTTTTTCAAATTCCATGATTAACTCAACAGTATCAAGAGAATCTGCCCCTAAATCATTTGTAAAGCTTGCTTCTGCTGTAACTTCTTTTTCGTCAACTCCTAATTTGTCAACAATAATTGATACTACTCTTCCTTTAATATCTGACATGTTTTTTTGTTTTAAATGGGTTTTTAAATTATTTTTCAGTCTGCAAAGAAAAATATTTCTTTGAACATAATCAAGTATTTTATTTAGAATTAACAATCTGTTGAGAGAATTTATTTTTTGATTCTAATCAGAAGCCAAAATCTCTTGTGTTATTTTTATCTTTGAACCCAATTTTATTAGAAAAATGAGCAAACGAATTGCCATATTTGCCTCTGGAAGTGGTTCAAATGCCGAAAATATTTATCATTTTTTTAAACGCAACCCACAGGTTGAGGTTGTTTTGATTATTACTAACAATTCAACAGCTAAAGTAATTGAACGAGCCAACAGATTAAAAATTCCTTGTAAGGTAATTGATAAGGAAATATTTTATAATTCCAACCAAGTTGTAGAATGGATAAAAGCAGATGCGGTTGATTTAATTGTTTTAGCTGGATTTCTGTGGTTGATACCTTCTTATTTAATTGCTGCCTTTCCGAATAAAATTATAAATATCCACCCTGCATTGTTGCCAAAATATGGTGGAAAAGGCATGTATGGCAATAAAGTTCATGAAGCTGTTATTGTCAATCGTGAAAAAGAATCAGGGATTACTATTCACTATGTGAATGAAAAGTACGATGAAGGAAATATTATTTTTCAAGCAAAATGTGAAATTACATTGAATGATAATTCAGAAACATTAGCAAATAAAATACATGAATTGGAATACAAACATTTCCCTCAGGTAATTGAGTCCCTTTTGCTTTAATCTTAAGTCTTATAGTTCAATAGCTTTAAATTGAAATCCTTGTTGGGTAAAATGTTCCAACACTTTTGGTAGTGTATAAATTAAATTTTTTTCTGCCTTTATGCTGTCGTGAAATACTATAATAGAACCTCTCTTTGAGTGTGTCAAAACATTATGCAAACAGTTTTCAGGGGTACAGTTCTCATCAAAATCAGAACTGAGCACGTCCCACATAATAATTTCAAAAGTATTCATTAAGGCTTTTGCCTGAAATCGGGTAATTTTACCATAAGCTGGACGAAAAAGCTTTGATTCAAAAATTGCCTTGCACTTTGCCACATCTTTTAGGTAGGTATAAGTTTTAACCGACCAACCATTTATATGGCTATAGGTATGATTTCCAACTGCATGTCCTTCGTCAATAATCCGTTGAAAAAGTTCAGGAAATTGTTCAACATTTTTTCCGATACAAAAAAAAGTAGCCTTAGCATTGTATTTTTTTAGCTCATCTAAAACCCAATCAGTAACTCCGGGTGTTGGACCATCATCAAAAGTGAGGTGCAAAGTAGTAGTTAAGGAGTGAAAATCCCAAATGTATTTTGGATAGGTTTTTTTTAAAATCTTCGGTGTTTTAGCTAAATACATGAAGGCTAAGGGATTTTTTGAATAAGTTTTTCTGACACTTGAGTAAAATACGTTTTTATTATGGTATTGATGTCGTTTTCTGAGGAGGGAAGTATTGTAGAAACAAGCCCTGAAGATATTTCTTTTTGTTGATTATCGAAAATTGTATAGTGAACTGATATTTTTCTTTCTGTTTTTTGATGGCTAGCAGCATATTGGTTCTCTGTTCCTCTTTTAATATCCAATTGATTGATGAAAAGATAATACTTTGCTTTTCTTGTGGTATTCAATTCATCAATTAACGATTTGTCAGAAAGAACTGTTTTCATATATTTTTCACGATTATCCACTTCGCTAACAACCTCGCCGTTAGAAATAGTTGCTTTTGTGTACTCTTTTTTTGTTTCGTTCTTTTTAAATTTATTTATGAATTTTTTTTCTTCTTCTTTATTTTCTTGGGGGATAAGTTCATAGTTGTATCCGATTGAGCTATAGATTTTTGAAAGCTCAGTTCTGGATTCATTTTCGTCTATGGTGTAATATGAGAAAGGATTTAATTTTGGTTTTAGGGCAAGATATACACTCTGGTCAAGTCCGGCTCTGAATTTGGCTTTTATTTCAGAATTTGTTAGCCCTTGACTTTGCTCAATTTGAAAATCAATATCAGAAATATACAGGTTAGGTCCAAAAGGAATTATTACAATGTCATTGCTTCCTGCGGAGGCAGTCGATTTTGCATCACCAATTGTAGTTTCTTGTGAGAAAGCAGGTATAGAAAGAATCGCTAAAATTAAAACGGAGAGAATTCGTATCACAAATAAATTAATTTAATTGTGTTAAAATTAGGAAATAGAACTACTCTCTACGAAAGCCTAAAAAGTGTTTTTTTAACAAAAAGACGTTAACTCTAGTCGATGATGTTTTTAAAACCTTAGAAAATCAGTATTTGCATAAAGCATAAAAGCTAATAACAGAATCATTCCTGCCATTTGGGCGTATTCCATAGCTTTTTCATTAGGCTTTCTTCTAGTTATCATTTCATATAATAAAAACATAACGTGCCCTCCATCAAGTGCAGGAATTGGCAATAAGTTCATAAAAGCAAGTACCAGTGATATCCAAGCAGTTTTTTCCCAAAAATTTTGCCATACCCATTCGGTACCAAATAGTTTACTGATGGTTGCAAAACCTCCCATGCCTTTATACGCTCCGGTTTCAGGATTGAGCATGAGTTTGAATTGCTTATAATAGTTTACGAGTTTTTCGGTAGCAATTTCTATTCCTCTAGGGAATGCAGAAAAGAATGAATAATCTACTGTTTTTGTTTTATAAATTCCGGCTTGTTCGAGTTCAAGAATTGAATATGCATAAGGAGCAACACCCAAAATTGCTGAGTCTGGAATTGTAACAGGAATATTCATTTTTTTTCCATCGCGAAGAACTTTAAGTTCAACCTGCTGGTTTGCAAAACCAGTAAGAACCGGCTTTAATTGGTCATAATAGGTAATTTCTTGGTTGTTGATACCAATTATTTGGTCTTTCAAAATCAAACCGGATTTTTCTGCAACATATCCTTCCTTTAAACCTCCCACAGTAAATGGGATTCGAGGCAAAAACATTGGTCCTCGTTCAGATGAAATGAGTTTATCAATTAAATTGGTTGGTATAGTTAATGTAATGTTTTCGCCATTTCGACTCACTTCCAATGTTGTGGCGTAGAAAATTTGTTCTTGCATAGCCTCAAAAGTCTCAGGAGCTACACCATTTATTGTATTGATTACATCGCCTGTTTTTAATCCAATTTCATTGGTTACTTCTTCATTTACACACCAGATTCCATTTTTCAGTTCACTTGCCGGCAAATATTTTTCACCGTAACCCATTAGAACAAAACTGTAAATCAAAAACCCTACAATTACATTAACTATTATACCTCCAAGCATTATTATTAATCTTTGCCAAGTGGGTTTTGAACGAAATTCCCATGGTTGAGGCGGTTGTTTCATTTGTTCTTTGTCCATACTTTCATCAATCATTCCGGCTATTTTAACGTAGCCGCCCAGAGGGAGCCACCCAATTCCATATTCAGTTTCACCAATTTTCTTTTTGTATAAAGAAAACCAAGGGTTAAAAAATAAATAAAAGCTTTCTACTTTGGTTTTAAACAACTTTGCAGCAAAAAAGTGTCCACCTTCGTGCAAAACCACTAAAATTGAAATGCTTAACAATAACTGACCGGCTTGAATGAGTATGTCCATCAAAAAAATTTTGACAAAATTACTGAATTTATGTTAACGATTAAAGCCATGTGGAAAATAGAATCCATGCTGTTCTCGATATATGTTTTGTGAAAAAATCCTTTGAAAGAAGAGTAAAATATTAATCGATTGCCTGATTTTGAACTATTTCTTTTATTTTTCTTGACATATTTACTGACCCCTTAACGGAAACATGGTCGCCATCTGGTGCATAGCAATTTTCAGTTAGCTCTAAGTTTGATAAATCTATAAAAACCAATTTGTTTTGATTAACTATTTCGTTTAACTTTTCAATATATTCTTTTGGAACTTTTTTATAGTAATCTCGGTGTAGCGGAGTATTTAAAACAAATAAATTAACATTGTTTTTTTTGCATAGAGTTGCTATTTTACTAAGATATTGAATATTTATTTCGGAAAATAAATCCGGGTTTTTGTTTTCATAAAATTGGGTTTGAAGCCTTTTATTCATTGAGGAATCAACCGCAACAGTTTCATTAAAAATATTATCATAGCCGCCTATAAAGTTTAACTTTTTATTATCGTTTTTTATTAATTCTTTGATGAAAACACTCAGATTTAATCGATTCCAATAAATCAATCTAACCTGTTCTGTTAAAGGCAATATAAAAAAATATTTAGGTGTTATTGAGGGAGAATACTCACCCATAATTACACTGTTGTAGTAAAATGACAAATTATGAAAACTTAATCCTAAATACACGTTTTTTATTGAAGGATTATCCTTTAACAACGATTTTAGTTTATAAAATGTGAAATAATATGATTCTGAACTAATACCAACGTTCTTGCTGTATGGAACTATACTGTCGATAATTGAAGCTTGTATGTGGGAGTCGCCAATAAAAATAGTTCTGACATTCGTATTGAAAGTATGATTTGTTTTTACTAATTGATTGGATATCAGTAAAATTAGTAATCCAAAAAACATCGGGATTATTATAAAGGTTATTATTTTCTTAAAAAAATGGTTCATGGTCGTTTTTGTTAAAACTGAAAATATATAAATTGTTGTTCTTTGCCCACAAACCAAAATATGGTAATTAAAATTGTATAATATAAGGTATATCGTAATGGTCTTTTCCAATTGAGTCCCAATTTTGCCAAAGCATACTGTTGTTCTCTGCCTTGCCATTCAATTAATATAAACAGCAAAATCAAGACAAAAAGATGAAAAGGAAAAATTGATGGAAAAGAAAACAAAGATTTAGAAAAAATACCTGAAATATACTCAAAGGCATGGTGAATATTTTCTGCTCTAAAAAATATCCATGCAAAAACAGCCAAAGCAAAAGTAACAGCCATTTGAAAAAGTTCTTTAGCTGTTGGAATTAATTTTCCTTGAGCAACAGTTTCTAAATTATTTCGATTTGTTTTCATTACAATGGAGGGCATAATAAAAAGAGCGTTTAAAGCACCCCACGCAAGAAATGTCCAATTTGCACCGTGCCAAAAGCCGCTTACAATAAAAATAATAAACGTATTGCGGATACGCATCCAATTTCCACCTTTACTTCCGCCAAGGGGAATATATAAATAATCTTTAAACCATGATGAAAGTGAGATGTGCCAACGTCTCCAAAATTCAGCAATATCTCTTGAAAAATATGGGAACGCAAAATTTCGCAACAACTCTATTCCAAAAAGTCTGGCTGTACCCAATGCGATATCCGAATACCCAGAAAAATCCCCATAGATTTGAAGTGTAAAAAATAGAGCTCCTAAAACCAATGTACTGCCTGTGTGGTCGGCAGAATTGTTAAAAATTTGATTTGCATATTCTGCACAATTATCTGCAATTACAATTTTTTTGAATAGCCCCCAAAGTATTTGGCGTAAGCCATCAACAGCTTTAGAATAATCAAAAGTTCTTTCTCTTTTTATTTGTGGTAATAAATGTGTTGCTCTTTCAATGGGACCGGCAACAAGTAAGGGAAAAAAACTAACAAAAACAGCATAATCCACAAAATTTCTTTCGGCTTTTATTCGACTTTTATAAATGTCTATTACATAGGACAAGCCATGAAAAGTATAAAAAGAAATACCAACAGGAAGGATAATATCCAACATTCTTGGGCTTACTTTTAAACCAAAATTGGAAATTGCTTCAGCAAAAGATTCTGCAAAGAAGTTGTAATATTTAAAGACTCCAAGGAATCCTAAATTTATAATTACACTCAACCAAAACCAAAAACGTTTTCCTTTTTGATTACTTGCATCTTGCATTTTCAACCCTGTGAAATAATCCAATAGTGTTGAAAACATTAACAAAAACATAAATCGCCAATCCCAGCATGCATAAAAAAAATAACTTGCTAAGAGCAATAATGTGTTTTGAAGAGTAAGATTTTTATTTGTAACCAACCAATACAACACAAATACGATTGGTAAAAAGATTGCAAAGTCTAATGAGTTAAATAACATTTTTTTAATAGTCAAAAAAAAACGCATCAGAAAATAATATCTAATGCGTCTTGTCAAGTAGCGGGGACAGGACTCGAACCTGTGGCCTTTGGGTTATGAGCCCAACGAGCTACCAACTGCTCCACCCCGCGATATATTTTTAAGTACAATAATAACTTTCAATAAACGGGTTGCAAATATAATATTTAGTTTCTTTGTAATCAAATTTTTATCAGAAATAATGCACAAATCGGGTTTTGTTAATATAATAGGCAATCCAAATGTTGGAAAATCAACGCTTATGAATGCGTTAGTAGGTGAACGACTATCAATAATAACCTCCAAAGCACAAACCACTCGACACCGCATACTGGGCATTGTGAATGAAGAAAATTATCAAATTATTTTCTCAGACACTCCCGGTGTAATTGAACCCGCCTATAAGATGCAGCAAAGCATGATGAATTTTGTTAAATCTGCTCTAACAGATGCCGATATCATTTTGTTTATGGTTGAAGTAAATGAAACTAAATTCAAAGATGAAGAAATTCTCCAAAAACTAAAAAAAACAACCACACCAATTCTTTTGTTAATCAATAAAATTGATGAGGTAAACCAAACAATATTAGAAGAAAAAGTAGCCTTTTGGAAAAAAGAAATCCCACATGCTGAAATTTATCCGCTATCAGCACTGCATAAGTTTAATGTAGATGTAATTCTTGACCGAATTAAAAAGTTGTTGCCCATTGGGGAACCGTATTACGATAAAGATGCACTGACCGATAAGCCTGAACGCTTTTTTGTTTCAGAAATTATACGAGAAAAAATATTGCTGAATTATCAAAAGGAAATTCCTTACTCTTGCGAAGTAGAAGTAGAATCATACAAGGAATTTGATGATATTATAAAAATTCGTGCTAACATTATCGTTTCGAGAGACTCACAAAAGGGTATTATAATTGGTCACCAAGGAAAGAGTTTGAAAAAAGTAGGGACAGAAGCCCGAAAAGACATAGAAACTTTTGTTCAGAAAAAAGTTTTTCTGGAATTGTATGTTAAAGTTAATAAAGATTGGAGAGACAGCGACATACAGCTTAAACGATTCGGATATAATCAGTAACTTTGTCCCTTAATTTATTTTTTTACCATGAGTAATATAGTAGCAATTGTTGGACGCCCAAATGTCGGAAAATCAACGTTATTTAACAGGCTTACTGAAAGCAGGCAGGCAATTGTCGATGAAGCAAGTGGTGTAACTCGTGATAGACACTATGGAAAGGTGGATTGGAGTGGAAAAGAATTTACTCTCATTGATACCGGTGGATATATAAAAGGTTCTGACGATATTTTTGAAGAAGAAATCAGAAAACAAGTACTAATAGCAATAGATGAAGCTGATGTTATTCTATTTGTGGTAGATGTAACTGTGGGGCTAACCGACTTGGACAAGCAAGTAGCGAACGTATTGAGACGTTCAAAGAAAAAAATAATATTAGTTTCCAACAAAGTGGACAACAGCTCACGAATTGCAGATTCAAGTGTTTTTTATGGATTGGGAATAGGCGACGAAATCTTTAATGTTTCAGCAATAAGCGGAAGCGGAACCGGTGAATTGCTTGATGAAATAATCATCGGGTTGGACGATAAACCAATATCTGACGAAGATGAAGATGGACTAATGAGACTTGCAATTGTGGGGCGACCTAATGTCGGAAAATCTTCTTTTATCAATGCCCTGATTGGTGAAGACAGAAATATTGTTACCGATATAGCAGGAACCACTCGAGATTCAGTATCTACAAGATTTACTTCATTTGGTTTTGACCTCAAAATTATTGATACAGCGGGTCTAAGAAAAAAAAGCAAGGTAGATGAAGACATTGAGTTTTATTCTGTAATGAGGTCAATCAGAACTATAGAAAATGCAGATGTTTGTTTATTGATGATTGAAGCCAACGAAGGTATTCTTTCGCAAGATATGAATGTGTTGAGCCTTATCGTTAAAAACAAAAAAGGTGCTGTGATTGTGGTTAACAAATGGGATTTGATTGAAAAAGAAAACAATACGGCAAAAGCTTATGAAGAAGTTATTAAAAAACGAATAGCTCCGTTTTCAGATATTCCTATCATTTTTACTTCGGTAATTAATAAACAAAGGGTATTGAAAGCTCTTGAAGAAGCTGTAAAAGTATTCGAAAACCGAACCCGAAAAATTCCAACCCGAAAATTAAACGACATAATGCTTGAGGTAATTGGAAAGTTTCCTCCACCGGCAATTAAAGGAAAGTATATAAAAATTAAATTTGTAAACCAACTTCCTACCCTTGCTCCAACTTTTGTGTTTTATTGCAACTTGCCACAATATGTAAAAGAGCCATACAAGCGCTTTTTGGAAAATAAAATTCGA
Source organism: Flavobacteriales bacterium (assembly GCA_020853105.1). Taxonomy (GTDB): domain Bacteria; phylum Bacteroidota; class Bacteroidia; order Flavobacteriales_E; family Vicingaceae; genus Vicingus. Next base: position 30,054 of record JADYZM010000046.1, read on the forward strand.
GAAAATTTTAACTACGCAGGAGTACCGATTCAAATTTTAATCAGAAAAAAATAAATTTATTTGATGAAAGCACTTGCAACAATTTCTATGCTCATAATGTCAAACATATTTATGACAATTGCATGGTATGGACATTTAAAGTGGTTTAACAAATGGAATTTGATATGGGTTATTTTAATCAGTTGGGGATTTGCAAGTATTGAATATGTGTTTCAGGTTCCTGCAAATAAATTAGGATTTGAAGGTAATGGCGGTCCGTTTAGCTTGGTTCAACTAAAAGTAATTCAAGAAGTAATTACATTGATAGTTTTTTCATTTTTTTCAGTTCTGATTTTTCATGCAAAGCTTACCTATAATCACTTGATTGGATTTTGTTTGCTTATTTTAGCCGTATATTTTATTTTTAAAAAATAACATACGTTTAACTAATTTAACCACAGTCTTAAATAAGTACAACATTGATGCTTGTGCAATGAAATTGATTTAAAAAAGCTCCACAAAAAATTCCAGATGACAAAAAAACTTACCAATCAACTCTTTTTTCTTGCCTTTATTGAAGGTGGAGCAGTAATGTGCGTGGAGTTGTGTAGTGCAAAAATTTTATCACCTTATTTTGGTACTTCTGTTTATGTGTGGGCAGCAGTTTTGGGGATTACACTCACTGCACTAATGCTGGGTTATTATTTAGGCGGATATCTTTCTTCAAAAAATAACAACAGCCTCAACTTTATCTTTTTAATGATGGTAATTGGTGGTTGTTTACTAGCATTAACCCCGGTAATCAGTAAAATAGTTTTACCCATAACCATACAATTTAATTTGTTACTAGGGAGCGTTGTTTCATTGTTAAGCTTTTTATTTTTTCCATTGATAATGTTTGGAGCCACTTCTCCGTTGTTGATTAACTATTTAACCAAGAGTGCAAATGAATCCGGGAAAAGTAGCGGAACAGTATATTCCATATCAACTCTTGGTGGAATAATAACCACTTTTACGGTGGGTTTTTACTCTTTGCCGGTATTCGGTATTCAAAAAACACTTTATTTTTATGGTTTGTTGGTGATTATAGTGTCGTTAGTAGTTGCTTGGAGAACGAAAAAAGAAACAAAAGAAACAAACTTTAATGTACTGTTGATTTTACTATTCATTGCTTTTTTAAGCTATAATTTTAAACCCAAAAACAATCAAGCGATAATTTATAAATCCGATGGAATTTTGGGTGAGCTAAAAGTAGTTGACAGGCAATTTCAAGGTGGAAAAGTATATCGCGAAATGATGGTCAACAATATTTCACAAACCATAATGGATAAAGAAAACCCAAACATCAGTTTTTGGAGCTATGTTGATGTGTTAACCTATAATTTGGAAAGCTATACACAAGGTAAAAAAGCTCTTCTGTTGGGATTGGGCGGCGGTACTCTTTATAAAGACTTGAAGCAAAAAGGATTTGATGTTGATCTAGTTGAAATTGATGAAAGGATTGAGGAAGTTGCTAAAAAATATTTTTATATCGAAAAAGAGTTAAAAGTAGTGGTTGATGATGCCCGTCATTATATCAAAACAACACATAAAAAATACGATGTGGTAATTTATGATTTGTATCACAGCGAAACCCCACCAATTCATTTAATGACCAATGAAGCCTTTTCAGAAATCAAACAAATATTAACCCCAGAAGGTGTTTTGGTGGTAAATTTCTACGGTTTTTTGTCAGGAAAAAGAGGCAAAGGAGCCCGCTCTATTTATAAAACTCTTCTCGAACAACAATTTGATGTTCGATTATATGCAACAGAAGGGGCTGAAAACAGCAGAAATCTGTTGTTTTTGTGTGGAAATTCTGAGATGAAGTCAACTAAACCAATAATACACAAACTTATAAAAGAGTCAGAAGTAAATCTTAACGATGCATTAATATTAACTGATGACAAGCCCATTTTGGAACACATTTATTTAGACGCTGCTCTTCAATGGAGAATGGATTATAATGAACACAATGCCAAGTATTTTTTAAGAAATTAGCTTTGGAGATACACATATTCTGAACAGATTTACATCATCGTACAAAAAACACAAATAAAAAAGTGTTCTCTTTTTAAATTGCCACCTAAAAGTAAATTCTTTTTCAATATTTATTACAAAATGCTGAATATCTGATGGTTATATGCCTCATTAGAATATTTAATTTTTCATACATTTGCAGCCAAAATTTACAAATAAAATGAGTGTTCAATTATCAGAACAAGAAATTGTTAGAAGAGAATCATTGGCAAAATTAAGAGCATTAGGAATTAATCCCTATCCCGCAAATTTATTTCCGGTTACTGCCTTAACAAATGAAGTTTTTCAAAATTTTGAAGAAGGCAAAGAAGTTGTTATGGCAGGAAGAATGATGAGCCAACGAATTATGGGAAAAGCCTCATTTGCCGAACTCAAAGATGCCGGAGGGCGAATACAGGTATATATAAACAGAGATGAAATTTGCCTTGGAGATGATAAAACTTTATACAACGAAGTTTTTAAAAAATTGCTTGACATTGGCGATTTTATAGGAGTAAAAGGAACTTTGTTTACAACTCAAGTAGGTGAAAAATCAATAAAAGCAAAAGAACTAACCGTGTTGAGCAAGTCGCTCCGCCCCCTACCAATAGTAAAAATTGACGATTCCGGAAAAATACACGATGCTTTTGCAGACCCGGAACAGCGGTATCGCCAACGATATGTAGATTTGGTTGTTAACGATAACGTTAAGAAGGTTTTTTTGACTCGTTCCAAAGTGATTAGTACCATGCGAGAATTTTTCAATTCAAAAGGATATTTGGAAGTTGAAACTCCTATTTTACAACCCATTCCGGGAGGTGCTGCTGCACGTCCTTTTATTACACACCACAATGCATTAGATATTCCATTGTATTTAAGAATTGCAAACGAATTGTATTTAAAAAGACTCATTGTTGGTGGTTTTGACGGGGTTTATGAATTTGCCAAAGACTTTAGAAACGAAGGAATGGATAGAACTCATAACCCTGAATTTACTGTTATGGAGATTTATGTAGCCTATAAAGACTACAATTGGATGATGGATTTTACAGAAGAAATGATTGAGCGTGTTGCCATTGCAATCCACGGAAAACCTGAATGTAGAGTGGGTGAGAACACAATTAGTTTTGCAAGACCTTTCAAACGTATTTCCATGACTGATGCAATTAAAGAACATACCGGATTTGATATTTCAGGGAAAACAGAATCCGAATTGTTTGAGTGGTGCAAAAACAATGAAATTGAAGTGGAAGAATCAATGGGAAAAGGAAAATTGATTGATGAGATTTTTGGCGAAAAATGTGAAAAAAAATACATCCAACCTACTTTTATTACAGATTACCCAAAAGAAATGTCGCCATTGTGCAAAGAACACCGTACAAATCCGGAACTAACTGAGCGATTTGAGCTTATGATTAACGGAAAAGAAATTGCAAATGCCTACTCAGAATTAAACGACCCGATTGACCAAAGAGAGCGTTTTGAAGAACAATTGCGGTTGTCAGAAAAAGGAGACGACGAAGCTATGTTTATTGACCAAGATTTTTTACGAGCATTAGAATACGGAATGCCTCCAACATCTGGAATGGGCATTGGAATAGACCGATTGGTTATGCTCATGACCAACCAAAGCTCTATTCAAGAGGTATTGTTTTTCCCTCAAATGAAACCAGAAAAAAAACAAGTTGAACTTAGTGATGCAGAAAAAATAATACTGTCAACATTACAAGCAAACAATCCTTTGGAACTGAATACACTAAAAACTATGGTTGGACTAAGCGGTAAACAATGGGATTCCGGCATGAAAGGATTAAGCAAGCACGGTTTAGTAAAGGTTGAAGTAAATGGAGACACAAAAATGTGTGTATTGAAATAAACACAAAAAACTATGGAAAACAAACAAATAGCCGTGTTGGGAGGTGGTAGCTGGGCCACAGCAATTGTAAAAATACTTACAGAAACCGTTGATAAAGTAAATTGGTGGATGAGAGACGAAGAATGTATTAATCACATCAAAGAATTTCATCACAATCCAAAATACATACAAGCCATTCATTTTGACATTACTCGATTGAATATAACATCAAATTTACAACAAACCATTGCTGAATCTGACGTGATTATTGTTGCAGTACCATCAGCTTTTTTGGCAAAAGCCTTTGACAATATAATTTTACCGGAAATAGAAAATAAAATAATTATTTCTGCAGTGAAAGGTGTTGTACCTGAATACGATCAAATTCCTGCTGAATATTTCCACGAAAAATTTAAGGTTCCATACAACAGAATCGGAATGATTGCTGGTCCTTGTCATGCTGAAGAAGTAGCTATGGAACGATTGTCATACCTTACTATTGCTTGTCAAGACCAAGCCATCGCACAGTTTTTGGCAAACGCCATGTCGTGTCGTTATATCAACACATCTACTTCCGATGATTTGTTTGGTACAGAACTTTCGGCAATCCTAAAAAATGTTTATGCAGTAGCTAGTGGTATTTGCAATGGGTTGGGCTATGGAGATAACTTCCAAGCTGTGTTAATAGCTTGCTCAATACGAGAAACTGAACGATTTATTAGTGCCATTCATGAAATCCATAGAGATGTTAAATCATCTGCATACTTGGGAGACTTGCTGGTTACTGCTTATTCGCAATTTTCTCGAAACAGAAACTTTGGAAGTATGGTTGGTAGAGGTTATTCTGTTAAATCGGCTCAAATTGAAATGAACATGGTAGCTGAAGGCTATTACGCATCACGAGGAATACACGAAATCAATAAAAAATACAAAGTAAATATGCCAATTGCTGATGCTGTATATCATATTTTGTACGAAAAAATTTCACCGATGATGGAAATGAAAATTTTATCCGGAAAATTATCGTAAATAATTTTTGCGTTTTATCAAGATTTGTATTGATTCTCCTCATGTTTTTATTGATTTTTACCCGTTAATTTTGTTAAAAAACAAGAATTATGAAAAATATTTTGGTTCCTACTGACTTTTCTATCTATGCTGAATCGGCGTTGGAATATGCAGAATTGATTGCAAAAATCAGAAACAGTACCATACACTTAGTTTCTGTAGTTACTTCATCTGAACCAAAAGACTTCGATGAGACAGAAAAAAACCTGATTGAAATGAAAAATAAGCTCGTTTCAAAAGGATTTATAGTTGAATCGCATGTAAAGCTTGGGCATTCAATTGTAGAACAAATCATTAATTGTGCAGAATCTATCAATGCCGACTTAATTTTGATGGGCTCTCACGGTTCATCTTCAATTAGTGAGATTTTGATAGGAAGCAATACTGAAAATGTGGTCAGTCAATCTCATCTTCCGGTTTTAACAATTAAACACAGCTTGCTAAAATCAAACATCCAAAAAATTGCATTTGCATCTGACTTTTCATCAGAATCCAACAGAATATTTTCTACTGCCAAAGAATTTGCAGAAAAATTTAAAGCTCAAATTCATTTGCTTAAAATAAATACACCAAGTCAGTTTGAACCGACAAGGGTGTCTATGGAAAAAATAAATAAGTTTATAAACAACGAAAAACTGTCGCAACTCAGTGGAAATAAATTTAAAATTGCCTTGTATTCTGATAGTACTGAAGAATTGGGAATCTTAAATTATTGCATTGAACAAGAAATAGACATCATTGTTCTTGGAACACACAGTAAATCGGGATTTTGGAAGCTGTTGCAAGAAAGCACATCACAAAACTTAGTTAGCCATTCGTTTCGACCGGTGTTGACTATCCCAATACCGGAATAAATTATTTTTGCACCATCACAACGTTTCCCTTTTGTTTGTGAAAATAACAGTCAAAGGTCTCTGGAATAATTTCAATAGTTTCTTCAATAGTTTTAACAGTCATATTCTCTAAATTATATTTCACTCCGCTTTCCATTTGTTGTTTGTAAGTAGTGTAATTACTGTTGTATAAATTACCTATAATTAATGCTGTATTTACAGGTATTATCATTCTAATTGTTTCTGGAGTGCTGTCTAAATCTGCAAAATATAATATTGTATCCCAATTTAATTGCCCATGTTTCTTTAGCTGATAAGCTTTAGGGGTTTGTAGAAAAACAGGAATTGAAAAATCAGTAGATTTCAAACTATAGGTAACTTCTATAGGCTGTTCAGATTCATTAACAACCATAAAATATTGAACCCAAGAACAACTCCAGGTTGAACCCAAAAATAATATACACACAACTATTTTTAATACTCTCATTTTATTCATTTTACTCTAAAATTAAAAATTTATAAAAGATAACACCATCAATTTTTATTAATTTTATAAATTCGCAACCCTTTCACAGGATTTGATGAAATTAGATACATACATAACTCAACTTCTTTATCAGTACGACTGTGTTATTGTTCCGAATTTGGGCGGATTTGTTACCAACTACAAGCCAGCATCTGCAAACTCAATAAAACACTCATTTTATCCTCCATCAAAAGGCATATCATTTAATAAAAATCTTTCGCACAACGATGGGCTTCTGGCTAATTTTATCAGTAGAGAAACTGATGTGAGCTATGAAATTGTCATAAAAAAAATAGAAGCCGAAGTAAATACTATATTGAGCCGACTCAAAAAATATGAAAAGGTATCATTTGAAGGGATTGGAATTTTATTTATTGACCAAGAAAATCGGCTACAATTTGAACCTAATAATACAGTAAATTATCTATTGGATAGTTATGGATTGAGTACATTTCAAAAATTTCCTATTAATCAAAATGAAAATAAAGAAAAGGAAACTCCTGTTATCACTATCCAACACTCAACAAAATCCAAAAAATGGATTGCTGCAGCTGCTGTTGTCCTTCCACTCGCATTTTTGACCTATTGGATACCTGCTAAATACGATTTAGGCTCAACTTTAAACTATGCACAATTAAATCCTTTTAAAACCATAGTACCGGAATACAAAGAACGTTTATCGCAACTACAGATACAAACCATTCAAAACAGTACACAAATTGACTCTGTAAACAGAACTATTACATTCTTGAAAAACGAAAAACCTATTACCCTTTTCAACTCAACCCATGAAATTGAAAAAGATTCAACTCGCGTTGAGATTCAAACTCAACCCCTGAATTTTTTTATAGTTGGCGGATGTTTTGCAGAAAAAAGAAATGCAGATAAATTTGTAAAAGAATTAATTAATTCAGGATTTTCAGCATCTATCATTGGTAAAAGAAATGGGCTTTTTACAGTTACTTACGGTGGCTATTCATCAAAAAATGAAGCTCTTGAAAATCTTACTAAAGCAAAAAATCACAACTTAAAAGCCTGGATTTTATCTATTTGATACATTTTACATTTATACCCCATGGATAAGATAATTTTTATTACAGGTGCAACTTCTGGATTCGGAAAAGCCGCTGCAAAGCTATTTGCTCAAAATGGAAATCATTTGATTCTTACCGGCAGAAGAAAAGACCGTTTAGACCGATTGGCAAATAAACTAATTGATAAATATTCTGTTCGAGTGATGCCACTTTGTTTTGATGTTCAGGATTATAAAGCCACAACCGATACAATTCAATCTCTTCCGGAAAATTGGAAAAAAATTGATGTACTGATTAACAATGCAGGTTTAGCAAGCGGGCTAAATAAAATCCAAGATGGCGACATAGATGACTGGAATAAAATGATTGATACAAATATCAAAGGATTGCTACACGTTTCAAAGGCTGTAATTCCATTTTTGATAAAACGAAAAAAAGGACATATCATCAATATCGGGTCAACAGCAGGAAAAGAAGCGTATTTAAATGGAAATGTTTATTGCGCGACAAAACATGCGGTTGATGCAATTAGTAAAAGTATGCGTATTGATTTACTCGAACATGGAATAAAAGTTACACAAATTTGTCCGGGTGCAGCTGAAACCGAGTTTTCATTGGTTAGGCTTCATGGCGATAAAGAAAAAGCAAAAACGGTATATCAAGGCTATCAGCCCATGAGTGCTGAAGATGTTGCTCAAGTAATTTATTATACCACTACTCTTCCTTCACATTTGTGTATCAATGATTTGGTAATGACTTCACTGGCTCAGGCAAACAGTTTTTATTACCATAAAAAGCCGATAAAAAAAAGATAGTTATCGAATTTTGTTTTTTGTAGGAGCTAAAAGTTCAGAAGCTTCCATCACCACCATAAATGCTTTTGGATCAAACTCTTGTACCAAATTTCGGAGTGCACTTAATCTTCCCATATCAACTACCACAAAAATTATGTTTCTTTCGTGAGAAAAGTTCAAGTCTTTTCCTTTTAAAATTGTACCTGTAAAACCAAGCTCTTCTTCCATAATTTGGCTGAGCTTTTCTAAGTTGTCAGAAGCAATATGTACAATTTTTTCGTTGCGTTTTCCAGTTAATATAATATCAATTAGTTTAGAGGTAACATAGATACTAATCAAACTCCACAAAGCCAATTCAACATCTTTAAAGACAACACCTGCCAAAACAACCACAATAGCATCTATCACTAAAATTACATCACCTGTTTTAGTTCCCCATTTATCGTTTAAAATTTTTGCCAAAATAGTTCCAGCACCTGCCGATGCATCACCTTTAAAGATAAGCCCCAACCCTATTCCAATTGAAACTCCACCGTATAAGGTTGCTAATAAAGTATTAGTGCTAAGAACCGGAAAATTAAACCCTTCCGCAAGTAAGTCAATAAAGAAAGAAGCCAATGCGATGACCACAACCGTTCGGAGTGCAAATTTTTTACCTAAATATTTAACGCTGACAAGCAACAATGGAATATTCACCAAAGCCAATACTGTACCCGCAGGTAAACCAAACAAATGATGAAAAATTATAGATAATCCGGCTATTCCACCGGTTGCTATTTTGTTTGGAATCAAAAAAGCAACCATTCCAAACGACAGAAACAAACAACCAAAAAATATAAAAATATAGTTTTTGATCTCGGTTTTTCTATAGAATTGATTCATAAAGCATTTATTTTCAACAAAATTAACTTTAATGAAAGGTTAAATTCCTGAAAAATGTCATGTAAAATAAACTAAGATTGACTTAAAAAAATAAGGATTTTTCCGTAACCTTGTGTTAGAAATTACTGTAAAAACAGCACTTTTACACTCAAACGCAACATTAAAAGCTTGGAAGTTACAAAATCAATAGACCTTGGTTATGCAACCATGCACATGAGAAGCGACGGTATTCTGGTTTTTACACCCAAACCAGACCTCGACAAACTTAAAATGGAGCAGTTGAATGAAATATTTAAAACGGCTATGCAGTTAACTGAAAAAAAACCTTCGCTACTGTATGTAGATACTATCAAACAAGTGAACTTAACCGATGAAGAAAAAAATATGGTTAACAACAGCTTAAAAACACTAATCAGAGCTTGTGCCATTAAAGTTGAAAATCCGATGGTTCGGTTTTTAATTCACTCATTCAACTATTTATTTCAACCACCTACCCCCATTAAAGTATTCAGCAATCAGGAAGAGGCTATCGAATGGCTAAAAACTTTTTGATGGAAATTAAAGTGTGTAGCATTTGAGCCTATCAAAAAAAGTTAATTTTGTTTTGTAATTAAACCCATTATCATTTTAGATTCAATTGTACATATTGATAACCAAGTGTTTCTATTTTTAAACGGATTACATTCTCCTTTTTTTGACCCTATTTTTTATTGGATTAGCGACAGATTTATTTGGATTCCATTTTATTTGATTCTTTTGATAATGTCATTTATTAAGTTAAAAAAAAAGTTTTTAATTGTTGTTCCATTTATCGCTCTAACCGTTTTGCTTGCCGACCAAATTTCGGTTCAGCTGTTTAAGGAAATTTTTCTAAGGTTGCGTCCGTGTCATTCCCCTACAATTGCTGAATTTGTTCATACTGTAAACAACGAATGCGGCGGTTTATATGGATTTATTTCTTCACATGCCGCAAACACATTTTCAGTGGCTTTTTTTATTGGATTGTTACTCAAAAAACACTATCCTTGGTTATTAATTTTACTGCTGGTGTGGGCTTCTATAGTTTCATACAGTAGAATTTACTTGGGAGTTCACTTCCCTGGTGATATTTTAGGAGGAATTCTTGTAGGCTCTTTGATAGGAATAGGTGTTTTTAAAGTATTGATGATAATCAACAAAAAATTTCATTTACAGATAGATTTGAGAGATTAGAATAAAAACAGATTGTTCTATTTTATATCTTTGAGTATTAAGAAAAAACTTCAACAATGATGATTCGTTTCTACAAAAATGTTATTTGTTTCAGTGGCATAATACTGATTTCACTAAGTGGGCTTGCACAAAGCAAAAAACCTAAATTAGTTGTAGGAATTGTTGTTGACCAAATGCGGTATGATTATCTCGACCGATTTTGGAATAAATACAGCGAAAATGGTTTCAAAAAGATTATAAATAACGGATTCAACTGTAAAAATAATCACTACAATTATATGCCGACCTATACAGCACCTGGTCATGCATCAATTTTTACAGGAACAACACCTGAACACCACGGAATAATCTCAAACGAGTGGTACGACAAAAAAAACAAAAGAACAATATATTGCACAGAAGACTCTACCGTGAAAACTGTTGGAAGTTCATCAGAAGAAGGAATGATGTCACCAAAAAACATGATTACAACCACCATTACCGACCAACTGAAACTCAACACCAATTTTAGAGGAAAAGTAATTGGTGTTTCCCTCAAAGACCGTGGAGCCATTTTACCTGCCGGACATAAAGCAAATGCTGCATACTGGTTTGAAGGTGGAAATACTGGAAAATGGATATCGAGTACCTATTATATGAAAGAACTCCCAAAATGGGTTCAAGAAGTGAACGCTAAAAAATCTGCAGACAAGTACCTCAACAACGATTGGAACACCATGTTCCCTATAAACTCCTACACAGAAAGTATATCCGACGATAATACTTACGAAGGAGTTTTTGAAGGTGAAACAAGTCCTACTTTTCCACATCAATTGAAAAAATTACGAGAAAAAAACAAAAATTTCAGCCTTATAAAAAGCACCCCTTTTGGCAATTCAATAACCACCGAAATGGCATTGGCAGCAATTGTTGGAGAAGAGTTAGGAAAAGATTCTATTACTGATTTTTTAACTGTTAGCTATTCTTCACCCGATTATATTGGTCATCAATTTGGACCTATGTCCGTTGAAGTTCAAGACAACTATTTACGTTTAGACATTGAAATAGCTCAATTGCTTGATTTCTTAGAATCAAAAATCGGGAAAAATGAAGTGTTGATATTTTTAACTGCCGACCACGGAGCTGTTGATGTTCCTCAATATTTAATAGATAACCATATCCCATCCGGGTATTTTGAAAAGAAAAAAATGAGCGAAGAACTCAAAAATTTTTGTTTAACCAAATGGAATGTTGATTTAATTGAAAACATAAGTAACGGAAACGTGTTTCTCAACCATCAAAATCTTGTGAAAACAAATGTAAGCACCACTCAAATAGAACAAGAAATAGCCAATTTTTTACTGACTATCGATGGAATTTCCAAAACATTTACTGCAACGTCACTTAAAGCCTCAAACTTCACTGAAAATATTGATGGAAATATCCGCAGAGGATTTAACTCTACTCGATCAGGTGATGTAGTATTCGTTTTAGCTTCAGGTTGGATTAACGCTGGATACAGCACAGGAACAACCCATGGATCTCCATACAACTATGACACTCATGTGCCATTGCTGTGGTATGGCTACCAAATTCCTCATGGAGAAACAACAAAAAAAACAGTAATCCCGGATATTTCAGCAACCTTAGCAGTTATACTTAACATTAATGCTCCAAGCGCCTGCACGGGTGTACCAATACAAAACTTATTAAAATGAAAAAACTTTTCGCTCTACTGATAATTCTAGAGGTGTATGCTTGCAACTCTTCAACAGACGAACAAACACCCGAAGACACTCAACAGATAATTGACACAACTGTTTCAACAGAAACTCAAAAAGAGACAGTAAAGTTACCTCTTGCTGAAGCGAATTTTTTAACCTTTTATCAAAAATTTATCACTGCCATAGACTCAAAAAATCAAACTGAAATCAATGAATTTATTGATGAAACTTTTGGTTTATATTTTATAGAAAGCAATGGGGCAATGCCCATGTTTAAACGAGTAAACGACATAGCAAAATTCAAGTCGGTTAGAGGAAAACTGTTTTTTGAACTCCCACTAAATGAACTTGGTAAACTTCCAACTTTTGAAGAGCTGCCAAAAATTATTTGTGATACCGCAGCGTATGACAAACTCGGATGTTTTGCTCAAAAGACTAATCCTTTTGCTAATGATGAATTTTGGTATTTTTCCGATTTGAATGAAAAGGAAAAACAAGCTATTTCAGCTTTTGCAGAAAAAATTGATTTCACAGTAATAAACACTTCTGTCGGGAAATTCTATTTTACCAAAAGCGAAGATGTATGGAAATTGGGTTTTATCGACCTTAGAGTGCCTTGCGAATCTTAATTCTCCGATAATTGATGAAAGCTACATTCACATTCATTTTATTGTATCTTGTAAAATGTAGTTTGGCAATCAGTCCACAAGACGACCAAAATGGCGCTGACAGTATATTTAATTATACAAAATCGGTGATATTTAAAAACCCTGAACTTTCTAAGAAGTCAGGATTAGAACTTATTCAATTAGCTAAATCGATACATTCGGCTACTCATGAAATCAATGGATATAATCTGGTTGGTTTATCCTATTATTACCTCAACCAACCTAAAATTGGCATCAGTTATTTAGATACAATGCTCAATTTATCAACAACACAAAACGATACTTTATTAATGGGTAAATCCTATTCAAATTTAGGAATGCTTTATGAAAACTTGGGAGAATATGATGTAGCGTATGATTACGGTATTCGCGCTCTTCAACTCGCAGAGAAGGTTGGAAAAAAAATTGGTATTGCCAATTCTTTAGGAAATCTTGGAAATATTTTAATACGATTCGGCAAACAGCAAGATGCCATTGATTATTTAAAGCGAGCGGTTTTGCTATTTGAAGAATTAAACAACAAGAAAGCCGCTGCAAATCAATACAATTCGTTGGGTGTTGCTTTTGGCAATCTTAACAAACCGGATTCACAACTCACCTATTTAATAAAAGCCAAAAATTACTACAAAGAATTGAACGACCCCCAATACAACACAGTATTGATTAATCTTGCAAGCTATTACTCAAACAGAAAAGAGTATCATAATGCAATTAATATTAATAAACAAATAATTGAAGATTTAAAAAAACAAAATCAACAAGACAAATTAGCAACAGTATATATGAATATAGCTGTTTATTATACTGAGCTTGTTGAACTTGATTCGGCATATCATTTTATAAATCTGGCTGAACCCATATTCAAAAAACTAAATAATACGTATTGGTTATCACAAGTAAAAAAAAATAAAGCAAAAATCAGTGAAGAACAGGGGAAACTAAAACAAGCCATTCAGGAACTAAAAGAGCATCAATATTTAACCGATTCATCAGTTGGTTTTCAAAGTCAATTAGCTGTTGCTGAGCTACAAGAAAAATACGAATCCCAAAAAAAGGAACTTCAACTAAAAGCACAAGAATATACTATTCGAGAGCAGAAACAAAAAAGCAAATATTCATTACTACTTTTTGGAAGTATTGTTTTTGCTCTTTTAGTATTAGGTGCCGTTTTTTTTATTTTTCAAAAAAGCAAACAAAAAACACAACTGCTGTTCGAAAAAATTAAAGCAGAGAATCAAAAAAAGCAAGCCGAACATGAAGCAAAAGAGAATGAACGTAATCGTTTGGCTGCCGAGTTGCATGACAATGTAGGATCATCGGTTAGTTTTATGAGTTTAAAACTTGATAAATTAATTGAACAAAACCAAGCAAATCCAGAGATTACTCAACTCAAAGAAACAACAAAAGAAATTTTAAATGGGCTAAGAGAAACATTATGGACACTAAATGCCAAAAGCATCAGTAATATAGATTTGTGTGATAAACTTAAAGTGTATATAAAAAACCATTTGTTTTGTTCTCTAAAAATTGTAAACCAATTGAATTTTGAATTTATAATACCAAATGAAGATGTACTGATTCTCTATCGTTGTGCCCAAGAAATTATTAATAATATTAACAAACACAGCAATGCAACAACGGTTGAGGTTAGTTTTATTTCAAACAAGGAAAATGAGCTTGAAATGGCTTTTTCTGACAATGGAATTGGATTTAAACACGAAGATAAAAGTGAGTCATACGGACTAAGAAATATAAAAGCTAGAATAGAAAAAATTAAAGGCGAAATTATTATCAACTCTGCTTTAGAAAAAGGAACTGAAATTATATTAAAATATAAAAAAATTAGTGCATAAGTACTATTTTGGGTAACAAATAACAACTTTTACTTTGTGATATGATTAGAATCGCAATAGTTGATGACAAAAGAATCATGAGAGTGGAACGTTCTCGTGAAATCGGAGCTAACAGCAATATTAAAGTTCTGTTTACTGCCCAAAACGGACAGGAATTTATGGAAAAAATGAAAGAACTTCCTACAAACGAACATCCTGAAATTGTATTAATGGATATTGATATGCCCGAAAAAAATGGAATTGAAACCGTTAGAGATGCAAAAATCATTTATCCTTACGTTGAATTTTTAATGCTTACTGTTTTTGATGAAGATGATAAAATTTTTGAGGCTATAAAAGCTGGTGCTTCCGGATATTTACTAAAAGAGGAAAGCTCATCAACCATTTGTGAATTTATTCAACAAGTAAAGGAATTTCGTAGTGTACCAATGAGTCCGGCAATAGCACGTAAAGCTCTTCGATTACTCTCCTCCCAATCTCAAACAGAAAGTAAAAACCAAGAATCCAAACATTCATTAACAACACGAGAGCTTGTGGTGTTAAAAGAGTTGGTTAATGGTTTAGATTACAAAGAAATTGCAGAGCAACTTTGTGTTAGTCCAAACACAGTAAGGAATCAGATTTCAAGTATCTACCAAAAACTTCAAGTAAATTGTAAGGTAGATGCTGTGAAGATTGCCATAAAAACAGGTATTATCAATTAATTTTTGAGATTTAGTGCAAATGCACTATTTTGCACTTTTTTATTAACATATACTTTTGATTAAACTTTAAAAAAAACGAATATGAAAAAATTTTTACTATTTACATTAATTGGTGTTTCAGGAATACTTTCTGCTCAACCGGTAACCAGTAATCAACTACCCGGAATTGGAACCGATTATACTTTTTATCAGATTTCAGGCAATATCACACATGGAACTACTGGAGCCAATCAAACATGGAATTACAATCCGGTTGCCAATAGTGAACTTTTGGTGTATGAAGTAATTGGGTCAAACGGTGTAACTCAAACCGACTTAGACACATTTCCTTTAGCAAATTATTTTACTCAGTTCTATTATGGCGGTAACCCTTTAGGAAATGATTTTTATGAAATTACCTCTACCAGATTGGCTAACCACGGGAGCAAAGGTAGTGGTGGTAATTACAACAAAAACCAAATGCCTATTTATGAATATGAGTTTAATATGAACTTTAACGATGAATTTACCTTTGCTTTTTTTCAAGGAAACACATTCAGAACCGTTAAGTACGATTCTTATGGAACTTTAACAACTCCTTATGGAACATTTACTGATGTTATCAGACTTAAAACTACTGAAACAGGTGTTGGTTCAACAACCGATGTATTGTACAAATATTATGCAACACAACCAGTCATGCACCCCCTTTTCCAATATGTAGTTGAAACAGGTGGAACTGTAAAAAATAAATTTTTCTACAACTTTACCAATTTGGTAACCGGAATTCAAACCACCCAGAACAATACAAACTTTACAATTTATCCAAATCCTGTTCAAAATGATTTGAACATTAACTTCGGAAAAAATAAATACAAACAAGTTGAAATCTATACACTTTTGGGAGAAAAAGTTATTACTGAAGTTGTTGGTACAACAACGACTGTTATAAATACCAAAAATTTATCTAGCGGTATATATATCATTAAGGCAATTGACGAAAATAATTCCGTAACGACATGTAAATTCAGTAAAAATTAATAACTAAATAATAAATAAAACGATGAAAAAAATACTAGTAGCAAGTGCATTATTATTCCATTTGAATTCAATAGCACAAGAAACAACACTCACTCTTGAACAAAGAATTGAAGCAGTACCGGCAAAAGAAAAAAATGCTGAAGCTATTATTAAGCATGGTATTTCTACCAATGATTTGGAATTATTCAAACACGGAGTTGGACTTGCTGGAAAAGATTTAAAAAAAGTAAAATATACTTTTAGTAATATTCATATCAATAAAGGTTCGATGTTTATTGGGGCAACTCCATTAATTCATGCAGCTTCAATGGGGCAATTAGAAATGGTAAAAATATTGATTGAAAACAAAGTAAACGTAAACGCTGACTGTAACTCCCCTATTTACACTGATGATATAGAAGGCGTTAACCACAGCGGAAAAATGAAAGGATTAACAGCTATGCACATGGCTGCTCAAAGAGGACACAAAGAAATAGTTCAAGCATTGGTAGATGCCGGCTCTGATTTTATGACTTTGTTTGTTGAGATAGAACCCGGGCCTGGAGCAAGAGGAATATCAGCTACAGCACGTCAGTGGGCAAAAGTTCACGGACAAACAGAGGTTGAAGAACTTTTAAAGAGTGCAAAAGGCTCCTCAATGAAACAAATGTGGAATTCGGGAGGAATGAAATAACAGATTCACATTTTCTAAAAAAACAAAAAGGGGGCGATAAAAATCTGCCCCCTTTTTGTTTAGTATTCGTTTAATGATAACAGCACCAATGTGCAGGCTACTTCAGTTTCAATACCCTTCTGCTTTGCCAGTTGTTCCAATTCCGGGTTTTTTGTGCCGGGATTAAAAACAATACGTTTTGGGTGTATTTTATTTACTATGTAATCGTAATATGTCGGTTGATTTTGAGGTCCTATGTAAAGTGTAATGGTGTGTATCCCATCAACAATAGGCATATTTGTATAAATTTCTTTATCTTCAATCAACCCACTTTTTAATCCTACAGGAATAACTTCATGACCGTGATTTGATAATTTAACAACAGCTTTGAAGGAATATCTTTCCGGATTAGGACTGGCTCCAAGTACAAGCGTTTTTTTCATTTGAATAAGAAAAAAAGCCCAAAATAAATGGGCAGGTTAATTATTTGTCAGATGTTGCTGAAGCTGACAAGTATTCTCTATTCATTCGAGCAATATTTTCAATAGATATGCCTTTTGGACATTCAACCTCACAAGCACCTGTATTGGTACAATTACCAAAACCTTCTTCATCCATTTGTCGAACCATATTTAAAACACGGTCTGTAGCCTCCACTTTCCCTTGAGGCAATAATGCAAATTGAGAAACTTTTGCAGAAACAAAAAGCATTGCAGAACCATTTTTACATGTTGCTACACATGCACCGCAACCGATACAAGCTGCAGCTTCAAATGCTTTGTCAGCATCTGCTTTTGGAACTGGTATTGCGTTTGCATCCATTGTTCTTCCGGATGTATTTACCGAAACAAAGCCTCCTGCTTGTTGTATTCTGTCAAATGAACTTCTGTCAACTACTAAATCTTTAATAACAGGAAATGCAGTAGAACGCCACGGCTCAACATATATAGTATCGCCATCGTTGAACATACGCATGTGCAACTGACATGTGGTTATTCCTGTATCCGGACCATGTGCTCTTCCATTAATATACAACGAACACATTCCACAAATACCTTCTCTACAATCGTGGTCAAACGCTACGGGTTCTTTTCTTTCATTTACCAACTGTTCGTTAAGTTGGTCTAGCATTTCTAAAAATGAACTCGAAGTAGATACGTTGTTTAATTGGTAAGTTTCCAGATTTCCTTTGCTTTGAGCGTTTTTTTGTCGCCAAATTTTTAAGGTTATATTGATATTTTTTGTTGTACTCATCGTCTTTTAGTTATCAGTGTTTGCTATTTGATAGTAATATTCAGTTGAACGAATTTTATTTGTAATTTCTTGCTGCAATTTTGATTTCTTCGTAAACCAACTCTTCTTTATGAAGCACTTCAGTAGAGATGTCGCTTCCATTATATTCCCACGCACCAACAAACTTAAAGTTTGTATCATCTCTTAGTGTTTCTCCTTCAGCATCTTGATATTCTTCTCTAAAGTGCCCTCCACAAGATTCTTTTCGTTGTAATGCATCTTGTGCCATAAGTTGTCCCAGCTCCATAAAATCGGCTACTCGTAACACTTTTTCAAGCTCAGGGTTAAGTTCGTTAGCTTCTCCCGGAACATATACATCTTTTTGAAATTCTTCTCGTAGTTTTGCAATCTCTTGAATCGCTTCTTTTAATCCTTGTTCTTTTCTTGCCATTCCGACTTTATTCCACATGATATGACCTAATTTTTTATGAAAATAGTCAACTGATTTTGTTCCGTTGTTTTTCAAAAATTTATCGATAGCAGATTTTACTTTGTTCTCTGCTTCAGCAAATTCAGGTGAATCTGTTGAAATTTTACCGGTTCGAATATCGTCTGCCAAATAGTTTGAAATGGTGTATGGAAGTACAAAATATCCATCTGCCAACCCTTGCATTAATGCAGAAGCTCCTAATCTGTTTGCTCCGTGGTCAGAGAAATTTGCTTCACCTGCCACAAAACAACCGGGGATTGTTGACTGAAGATTATAATCAACCCAAACACCTCCCATGGTATAGTGAACAGCAGGATAAATTTTCATCGGTGTTTCATAAGGATTTTCGTCGGTAATTTTTTGATACATGGTAAAAAGATTACCATATTTTTCTTCTAACCATTTTTTACCTAATGCTGTAATTTCTTCTGCTGTAGGGTTGTGATTTCCTTTTGCATAAGCCGTTTGTTTTCCTTTGGTTTGAATTTCAGTCGAAAAATCGAGATAAACACCTTCGTTTGTATCGTTTGCTTCAATACCAAATCCTGCGTCACATCTTTCTTTTGCTGCTCTTGAAGCCACATCACGCGGAACAAGGTTTCCGAAAGCAGGATAACGACGTTCCAAGTAATAATCTCTATCTTCTTCTTTTATTTGTGTCGGTTTTAATTTTCCGGCTCGAATTGCTTCTGCATCTTCTTTCTTTTTAGGCACCCATATTCTACCGGAGTTTCTTAACGACTCTGACATTAGTGTTAGTTTAGATTGGTTGGTTCCGTGTACAGGAATACAAGTAGGGTGAATTTGAACGTAACAAGGATTTGCAAAATATGCACCTTGCTTGTGTACTTTCCATGCTGCAGTTACATTACTTCCCATTGCATTTGTTGACAAGAAAAACACATTACCGTACCCGCCGGAAGCTATAACTACAGCGTGAGCAGAGTGTCTTTCTATTGCCCCGGTTACTAAGTTTCTTGCAATTATCCCTCTGGCTTTTCCATCAACTTTAACCAATTCGAGCATTTCATGTCTGTTATACATTTTTACTCGTCCAAGTCCAATTTGTCGTGAAAGTGCAGAATATGCTCCTAAAAGCAATTGTTGGCCGGTTTGTCCGGCTGCATAAAATGTTCGTTGAACTTGAGTTCCACCAAACGAACGATTGTCTAATAAACCACCGTATTCTCTAGCAAACGGAACACCTTGGGCAACACATTGGTCAATAATATTTCCTGAAACTTCAGCTAATCTATGCACATTCGCCTCTCGTGAACGGTAATCACCACCTTTGATGGTATCGTAAAACAAGCGATAAACACTATCCCCATCATTTTGATAATTTTTAGCAGCATTAATTCCTCCTTGTGCTGCAATAGAGTGAGCTCTTCTGGGGGAATCTTGGAAACAAAATGCTTTTACATTATATCCCATCTCACCGAGTGAAGCAGCAGCAGAAGCACCTGCCAATCCTGTTCCAACAACAATCACATCAATTTTTGGACGGTTGTTTGGTGCAACAAGCTTTAAATGATCTTTGTATCTTGTCCATTTTTGTGCTAATGGTCCTTCTGGTATTTTTGAATCTAATTTTGTCATGTTAAAATAGATTTAGTGTGCGTTAATTAAAAAATGATAAAGAGCAATGAATATAAATCCTGCAGGTATTGCTACAGCATAGAGTGTTCCTAATTTTTTGATGATTGGAGTATATTTTCTATGATTTAATCCAACCGATTGGAATGCCGACTGAAAACCATGCATAAGATGCAACGACAAGAAAACAAAAGCTAAACAATATATTCCCACTCGTATTGGGTTTGTAAATTTATGTAGTAATTCTTCATAAAAACGAAATTCCCCATTTGCATTTAATTCGGTCATATCACCATCAATAAATTTTGTTTTGATTTCCGGAAACCAAAAGTCATAAAAATGTAACGCTAAAAACAAGAAAATTGTTAATCCAGTTATTGCCATATTTCTACTCATCCATGATGAATTGAATGATGGATTGTTTACAGCGTATTGTATGGGTCGTGCCGCTTTATTTTGTCTTTCCAATGTGATCCCCATAATAAAGTGAAAAAGCACGCCAAACAACAATACCGGCTGCATCAAATATTGAATCAATGGATTGGTTCCCATAAAAAATGAAACATCATTGAATGCGTCAGCGCTAATCACTGAAAGCATATTGATTACAAAATGTTGGAGCAAAAAAATCAATAAAAAGAAGCCCGATAGTGCCATCAAAATTTTTCTTCCAACTGAAGATTTTGAAAATCCTTGACTCATAAAATAAAATTTAGATTTATAGTATATAAAAATTGAGAGAACAAATTTAGTCAATGCAATAAAAAATACAACCTAAAAAAATTAACTTTTACTATTTAGAATGTTTCTAAATAGTAAAAGTTATTTGTTGTAAAAATGAAAGCGTTCGTTATCAAATATATAAACCTCTCCGTCAATGGTTATTTTTTGTTTGGGTTTTATTAGGTCTAAATTTGATATATCAGAAGTTTTTGTGTGTACCGACCCTTTTGTTTTTCTAGCCATATCCAAATATTGAATATTGACTTTCTTCTTAACTCCGCAGACAATTATTCTGACAGGTTTTGTAATCTTATCAATAAAGCTGTAATCTCTCATGCTTTCAAAATTATCAGCTATCAGAACAATTTCATCAACTGATGGAGCTTCTTCTAGTGCAAACAATATTGCTTCCACATCATTTTCTAGACCTTCCCCTCCACCTGAGCCATTTTGCATACATTTAGCTAGAGATTTCATTACTTCATCTATACCTAAATTGGGGGTTCCATAGATACCGCCCGTTTTTAAAGGTTTTTTTTCGTTAGATTCTTTTCTGTTTCCATCGTTGAAAAATGCAAAATAGTTGGCTGTTTTTGACTCTGATTTTTGTTTTAACCATTCCAAAACTTGTGCGGTAAATGGCGACATGCTACCGGTTACGTCCGTCACTACAGCAATATTTTTCCATACATTTCTTTCCAAAACTGATAAAACAGTTGTGTCTTTAAATAGCATCGGGTCATAAAAAAATGCAGGTGGATCAACTTGGATTATATTGTCAATTTTCCAAATGGTGTCGTGAACATACCCAATTTTGGTATCCCATCGTGTTTTTAATTCATAAGACTTTGCTTCTTGAAGTGAATCGGAATTATTAACAAGTTTGTTTAAATATTCCAGTTCATTTGCCAAAGTTTTGGTTGTTGAATTTGGTCTAAAACTAATTATAAACCCATGAAACAGAGTTTTGCACTCATCTTGTGAAGTTCCTTTGGTTTGACCAATTAGTTCAAATTCCCAAAGCGGATTTTCAAATACTTTTGGAAGAAGTTTTTGTAGCTCAACAAGTCGTTTTAGGTTAAGTTCTGCTTGATTAAATGTTGGCGATAATTTGAATTTAGTATAAACCAGTTCAATTTTAAGAATTACTTTTTCGTCAATTTGTTTTTTTTTTTCAGGGTTTATTATGAGTTCACTTGCAAAAGGCATTGAAATGAACATTTTATTTGAATTGAGTGTGTTAGCATCTATAAAATCAACCTCTTTAACAGGATAACTGGTAAACTCACGCAGTGTGTTTGCAACCAATAAAAATGGCAACAAAAAGAAATTCATCAAAGCAAAAATTCTATACATACTTCAATTGTTACCTTTGCAAAGAATACGAAAGTATAAATTATTTTTATTCAGTATTATTTTAAATGAAATTCAAGAAAAATAAATCCGGATTTACAAAAAAAAATCAAGGAAGTGAATTTAAAAAAACAGGAAAAACTTCTGAAAAGGTTTCTGCTAAAAAACATTTAGGGCAACACTTTTTGGAAAATCTATCCATAGCTCAACAAATTGTTGAATCACTTACTGGATATGATAATTATACCCAAGCGATTGAAATTGGACCGGGAATGGGTGTTTTGACTCAATTTTTAATTCAAAATAAAAAATTCAAAACCTATGCAATTGACGTTGATGTCGAATCTGTTGCCTACCTGAAAACACACTTTCCAAATTTTGAAAAACAAATGATTTTTGGTGATTTTTTGAGAACAGATATTCCAAAACTGGTTAACAATACATCTTTTGCCGTTATAGGAAACTTTCCGTACAATATCTCCACAGAAATACTCTTTAAAATATTGGACTACAAAGACCTAGTGCCAGAAGTTGTAGGAATGTATCAAAAAGAAGTAGCTGAACGAATTTCAGCAAAACCCGGTAATAAATCCTATGGAATAACCAGTGTTTTGTTGCAAGCATATTATTCGATAGAATATTTATTTACTGTTCATGAAAACGAATTTAATCCACCACCAAAAGTAAAATCAGGTGTTATTCGAATGAAACGAAATACCACAAAAAAATTGAATTGTAACGAGCAATTTTTTAAAACAGTGGTAAAAACGGCATTTAATCAGCGTCGAAAAATGCTGAGCAATTCGCTCAAAGCATATATTTCAGACAATCAGAAAGAGTTGGATATTTTCAAGCTGCGCCCGGAAAACTTGTCAGTCGATCAGTTTGTTGAATTAACCAATATGCTGGAAACAAAAGCATAACAACAAAAACTACGATAAAAAGTTAGATTTTTTTTAGCAAGTATTACCTTTGTAAGGTTTTCATCTAAAAACAAAATATTCATGCAATTTGAACTAACAAAAGAGTTTATCGACAAGCTCAACTTGGCAGTTTCTTCTAAAAATGAAGTTGCTGTTTTAGAATTGATAGCCGAATTGCGTCCGGTTGATATTGCTGAAATTATCAACGAACAGAATTTGGAAGAAGCCATTTTGTTTTATGCTTTTCTTTCGGAAGAACAAGCAGCCGATGTTTTGATTGAATTAGATGAAGACGTTCGAGAAAAGTTCTTAAAATCATTGTCGTCTGAACAAATCGCCAAGCAGTTCATTGACAACATGGACTCTGACGACGCTGCCGACTTACTTTCGGAACTCCCCGTAGAGAAAAAAATTGAAGTTATTTCTCACATTGAGAATATTGAGCAAGCAAGCGATATTATCGACTTGTTGAATTATCCAAAAGATACAGCAGGTGGTTTAATGGCGAAGGAGTTGGTAAAAGTAAATGTCAATTGGGATATCAAAACTTGTATCAATGAACTTCGCCGCCAGTCGTTGGAAATAGACAATGTTTATACGGTTTATGTAATTGATGACAACAGTATGCTTCAAGGAATAATTTCATTGAAAAGACTGTTTTTAACCCCGGATAACAACAAAGTAAGAGACATATACAACGATAAAGTTATTTCGGTTAAAGTAAGCATGAATGATGAAGATGTTGGGCAAATTATGGAGAAATACGACTTGGTTGTGGTTCCAGTAGTAGATGAAATCGGAAGACTCGTTGGTCGGATTACAATTGACGATATAGTTGATGTAATCAAAGAAGAAGCAGAAAAAGATTACCAATTGGCTTCCGGTATCTCAGAAAATGTAGAACATTCGGACAACATTTGGCTTCAAACGAGAGCCCGATTACCATGGCTTTTGGTGGGATTGATGGGAGGAATAATCAGTTCCAAAATTATTGGAACGTATGAAGAGCAAATCCAAATACATCCCGAAACCGCTTTTTTTATTCCACTTATTGCTGCTATGGGAGGCAATGTTGGGGTTCAATCTTCTGCTTTGGTAGTTAAAGGTCTTGCAAACAAATCACTCGGATTAAACGGAAGTTGGAATAAAGTAGTTAAGGAAATATTGACAGGACTCACTAACGGATTGGTTTGCTCGAGTTTAATTTTCATGTATAATATCTTTTTTCCACACGGAGACACTATTAATTGGAGTATCTCCATCACGGTAAGTATCGCTTTAATCTCTGTTATCTTTTTTGCGGGTATTTTTGGAACAATCATTCCATTGGTTTTGCACAAATACAAAATCGATCCAGCCCTGGCAACCGGACCTTTTATAACAACAACAAATGACATTTTTGGAACTTTTCTTTATTTTGTTATTGGGCACATGTTATATTCTATCGTGTAAACTGTTCATTATCTTTTGTTTATTTTTACCAACAAATCAAATTCAGTTAATAAAATGTCAAAAAAATTATTTTTTATTGGGATGATGCTATTTTTTACCATTGCTTGTGGTAATGAAACAATTGAAAAAGTAGAAGAAAAATTTCAAGACGAAACACCGAAAGTTATTGGAGTTTATGAATCCGTTGAAGGCAAAGAAATAAAAGTTAAAGAAAAAATATTTTATAAAAACGGAAAACTGATGATGGAAGGAGGAATAAAGAATGATATGAAAGAGGGTGAATGGAAAGCCTATCACGAAAATGGAAAAATTTGGAGCGAAGGTTTTTTTAAAGGTGGAGAACGCAACGGCTACGGTAAAAATTACTATGAAAACGGCAAACTAAGAGAAGAAGGGAACTATACCAATGGTAAACAAACAGGCAATTGGAAATATTATAATGAACAAGGGGTTTTGATTGAGGAAAGAAATAAATAAAATACCTTTTCAATAAACCTTTAAACACAAATGAGGTTAAATAAAATATTGTTCTTTTTAAGTTTCATTATGGGAAGCACACATATTTTCTGTCAAAACCTTTCGATTGATTCTTTATACAATCAACTCAATAAATCAAACCAGGACAGTTCTCGATATTCCATTTTAATGAAAATTGGAAGTTATTACCAAGACAATAATCCTGATACTTCAATTGTTATTTTTCATCAAGCGATAAATGTTGCAAAAAAAATTCCTGCACCTGAAGGTGAATTAAACCAAGGGGAAGCTATCCGAAACATAGGATGGAGTTACGCTATAAAAGGAGAAATTAACCAATCCAAAGATTTTTTTAATAAAAGTTACAAGATTGCTGAAAAGTATATTTTACATAAAGACCCATATATACGTAAGATGGCAAATAAAAACTTAGCGGCTTGCATAGGCAGTTTAGGAAGTCTTCATTTCAACCTTAGCGATTATCCAAAATCACTAGAATATCATTTTCGAGCTTTAAAAATTAATGAAAAAATAGGGAATAAAAATTTAATTGCATCTAATTATAACAATATTGGGCTTGTTTATGCAACCTTGGAAGATCTTGATAAAGCACTTGATTACTTTTTAAGATCAATGAAAATAAATGAGGAACTTAATAACACAAAAAGTAAAGTTACTAACCTAGGAAATATTGGACTAATCTATATGTATCAAGAAAAATTTGATTCGTCTTTAAAATATTTATTCGAAGCGTTGGAAATTAGTGAAGAAATTGGAAAAAAAACAAGCCAGTCCGATAATTTGACAAATATCGGGATAGTTTACATGAAAAAAAAAGAATATAACAATGCATTAAAATATTGCTTTAAAGCATTTGAAATAAGTAAAGAACTTGGAAGTAAACAAAACCAAGCAATTATTCTGGTGAATATTGGGAGAACATACATTTATCTAAAACAATATTCAAAAGCTGAAAAGTATCTCAAACAAGCTGAATTAATCAATAACGAGTTAAACTCTCTCTTCAATTTAGAAGGAAACTACTTTTGTTTATATACTATATATGAAGAAAATAAAAATTTTCAAAACGCTTTAAGTTATTATAAAAAGTACAATATCATACAAGATTCCATTGAGAATGATGAAAATACCAAGGCAGGAGTTCAACAAGAGATGAAATATGAATTTGAAAAACAAGCAGCTGTTGACAGCATTTCTAATTTTAAAGAAATAGAAATTAAAGAAGTTGAAATTGCTAAACAACAAGCAGAGATAAAAGCAAAAAACAACCAACAATACGCTCTTTTGGGCGGATTGGCTCTGTTTGTAATTTTTGGAGGGTTTATGGTTAATCGTTATCTTGTAACCAAAAAACAAAGAAATACTATTGAAGAACAAAGAAAAGAGGTTATCATTCAAAAAACCGAAGCAGAACACCAGCGAGATGAAGTAAGTAAACAAAAAGAAATTATTGAAATAGCTCATAAAGAAATTACAGATAGTATCAATTACGCCAAACGTATTCAAAACGCAATTTTGCCTCCACTTCGATTAGTAAAAGAAAAATTACCTCAGTCGTTCATTTTATATCAACCTAAAGATGTGGTTGCGGGTGATTTTTATTGGATGGAACAGAAAAACAACACCCTTTTGATTGCTGCTGCAGATTGTACAGGTCACGGAGTTCCTGGAGCAATGGTTAGTGTGGTTTGCGTAAACGGGCTTAACAGAAGCGTTCGAGAGTATAATCTCACAGATCCCGGTAAAATATTGGATAAAACTCGAGAAATTGTAGTAGAAGAATTTGAAAAAAGCGACGAAGATGTTAAAGACGGTATGGATATTTCTATTTGTAGTTTTGATTTTAAAACAAACATTCTAAAATGGGCTGGTGCCAATAATCCACTCTGGATAATCCGAAAAGGAAACACAGAAATTGAAGAAATAAAAGCCAACAAACAACCCATCGGAAAAACTGAAAATCCAATACTATTTACTAACCACAGCATAGAATTCAACAAAGGAGACACTCTATATATTTTTACCGATGGCTACCAAGACCAGTTTGGTGGAGAAAAAGGTAAAAAGTTCAAAGCAGCTCAACTTAAAGAATTATTACTTTCCATACAACATGAAAATATGGAAAAACAACACGATATCATCGCCAATGTTTTTGAAAAATGGAAAGGAAATTTGGAACAGGTAGATGATGTTTGTGTTATTGGAGTGAGAGGCTAGCTTTTTGTCCGTTTTTACACGTTTCGGTATAAACATTTTTAATGAAACAAATAATTAATATTAATTTTATAGCAAGTATTCCTGAAAATCAAATTCAGTCTAAACACACCCTGTGATACCAAAACACACTATAGACCAAATTTTTGATGCTACATTGTTAGAAGATGTAGTTGGAGATTTTGTAGTGCTCAAAAAAAGAGGTGCTAATCTGCTTGGCAATTGCCCTTTTCATAATGAAAAAACTCCCTCATTTACAGTATCTCCGGCAAAAGGAATTTACAAATGTTTTGGGTGCGGAAAAGCGGGTAATGCTGTAAATTTTATAATGGAACACGAGCATTATACCTATCCGGAAGCACTGAAATACCTTGCTAAAAAATACAACATTGAGGTTGAAGAGACTCAAGAATCTGAAGAACAAAAGCAAGCTGAAAACGAAAAAGAAAGTCTTTTTTTAATTACAACATTTGCCGCAAACTATTATAAACAACAACTTCATGAAACTCAACTGGGGAGAAGCATCGGATTGAGCTATTTTTACGAGAGAGGATTTACCGACGAATCAATTAAAAAATTTGAATTGGGTTATAACCCTGATAGTTGGGATGCTTTCACTGCTGTTGCACTAGAAAAGGGATATCAGTTAGAATTGCTTGAAAAATCAGGACTAACCATAGTAAAAGACCAAAAACATTTCGACCGATTTAAGGGAAGAGTAATGTTTCCTATACATAATCTTTCAGGGAGAGTGTTAGGTTTTGGTGGCAGAATAATGAAAGCTGACCCAAAATCTGCTAAATACGTCAATTCGCCCGAATCCGAAATTTACCACAAAAGCAACGTTCTCTACGGAATTTTTTTCGGAAAAAAATCAATTATTGAAAAAGACAATTGTTTTCTAGTTGAAGGATATACCGATGTGATTTCATTACACCAAGCAGGAGTAGAAAATGTTGTGGCTTCATCAGGAACATCGCTTACTGAAGGGCAAATCCGACTCATAAGTCGTTACACAAAAAACATTACCATATTATATGATGGAGATAGTGCCGGAATAAAAGCTTCATTTCGGGGAATTGACATGATATTGAAAGAAGGACTAAATGTTAGAGTTGTACTTTTTCCTGATGGCGACGACCCCGATTCATTTGCTCGAAAAAACAATAAAGAGTCAATTATCGAATATATTTCTACAAATGCAAAAGATTTTATTCGTTTTAAAACCGATGTTTTAATAAAAGAAGTGGGTAACGACCCTATAAAAAGAGCTGAATTGATAAAAGATATTGTTGTTAGTATTGCAGGGATTCCTGACCATATTAAACGCTCAATTTATATTAAAGAATGCAGCAATTTACTTGAAGTGCCTGAAAATGCACTTATCAATGAAACCAATAAAATTCTAAGAAAAAATTTCTCCCAATCCACAAATCAAGATATTCCAAAGGTTGAAGAAGCATATACTCCTTTAGATAGTGAAGAAAAATTGATTGAGCATAATACCATTGAACATTGGGAATCAGAAATTATTCGATACTTAATGCTTTATGGAAATAATTCAATTAAATTAGATGCTGAAGATGAAGAAGGGAAACCCTATATTTATGAACAAGAAATTAGCGAATACATTATTTCAGAATTATCAAATGATCAAATAAAGTTTGACGACTCACTGTTTCAGTTGGTGTATGATGAGTTTCAAGAAGCAAAACAAAACGGTCGAATACTCTCTGAACAATACTTTATTAACCATACTAATGATAAAATTAAAAATTTAGCTATAACATACTCTACCAATAAATATCAGGTTAGTGAAAACTGGCATAAATTCAGTATTATTTACCAGAGTGAGGTTGAATTAATAAAAATGGCTGTTATTAATGCTGTATATGTCATTAAATTGAATAAAATTAACGAGTTAATAAATTCATTAAGAAAAGAACTAAAAGATATTCCAAACGATGACGATACACTAATTATTCTATCTCAACTCGATAAGTATCAAAAAGTGCGTGAAGTTCTCACTAAACGACTCAGTTGGGTGGTTATGAGATAATCAAAAAACTTAAAGTCTTCCTATTAATTCTGTATAAAGCAATGTGAGATTAGGTTCTGCAACAGCTGCTGCCGCTAAAATTTCTTCAAGAGAAACAGGAGCTAAATTATCCGGATCGCACTCGTCTGTTAAAACAGAAATGGCACAACAAGGCAATCCCATGTGATTGGCAACAATAACTTCGGGAACTGTACTCATTCCTGCTGCATCTCCACCTAGTTTTCCAATCATTCTATATTCTGCTCTGGTTTCAAGGTTAGGACCCGTTACCGGCACATAAACTCCTTCGTTAAGCAAAATTCCTTTTTCTTTTGCAATAGTTCTTAGCTCGTTGTTCAATCGTTTTGAATACGGTTCACTCATGTCAGGAAATCTAGGTCCTAGTTCCGGATAGTTTTTTCCAATAAGCGGATTAGCTGGGAAAAGATTGATATGATCTGTAATCAACATCAGTGAACTTTTCTTAAAATTTAAGTTAACTGCTCCAGCAGCATTTGAAATGAGCAGGTTTTTTATGCCAATTAGTTTCATAACACGTACTGGGAAAGTAATTTGTTGCATGGTATATCCCTCGTAATAATGGAAACGTCCCTGCATAGCTAATACTTTTTTTCCTTTAACAGTCCCGTATATTAGTTTTCCGTGGTGAGACTCAACAGTAGAAATCGGGAAATGGGGTATTTTATCGTAGTCAATAGCTTTGATAATTTCAATTTCCTTAACCAGTCCGCCCAATCCTGTCCCGAGTACAATTCCTACTTCGGGTGATTCGATTCCTTGTGATTTCAGAAATTCAACCGTTTCATTAATTTTATTCAACATATATAAAGTATATCTTTAAGATATTAATTCACTCTTCTGCCACCCGCTTTGGTGCTTGATTCTTTGTAATTTTTTACATTTTTCATTTGAAACTTTAGATAAGCTCCAGCTCCTCCAGGCATAACGTAGAACACTTTATCACCATAATTTATTTTTCCTTTGCCATTTTCCCACTCGGCACCCATTAAATTGTATCTGCCACGGTTATTTGGGTCGCCAAAAACCAAGTATTTATTATCGTCTTTTGAGTCAAAGCTAACGGCAATTTTGCTGTCGTCAATTACTTTCACACAAACTCCAGGAGTTTCAGCAGTTATCAAAATATTGTCTATGCTTGCAGAACTTGAAACTACCAGTTTACCATCTTTGTCAAACTCCTGCTGTGCATTGCTTCGCTCGCCGCGTTGAAGGGTAACTTCGTTTGAAATATAAAATTGAAGTTTTTTAATTCGAGTTTCGTCCAAATTGTATTTTATTCGGTCTTCGTTTGTAAATGGTTGATAACTAGCACAAGAACTAAAAAAACCAGAAACGATAAAGGTTGTAATGATAATTAAAACTATATTTTTTTTCATGATTAAGAATTTTTGAGTTTTCATATCTGTCTATCAAAGATAAAGCCAAACAAAATTAATTTTTTTTATTGAATTAATAGATTACATCCTCTCACATCGCTATTATCAAACCTACCAATAATCTCAAAGGTATTGTTGTTATATGTTTTCCCTAAGTCTTGAGTAGCAATAAACGAGCATGAATTGTAATTTGCAAGGTCTATTGCGTTTATTCCACCGGTTGTGTTATTGCCTACAAGCACCAATGGATCATTTATGTCTCTTACAAGAAATCTTAACCATTTTGGGGATTCAAAAATTCCATTACCTTTTGAATAGGCTTGTGATAAAAATTCAGTCATGCCGTATTCTGAGTGTATGGTGTTTAGTTTACACTTTTGTTTCAGTTGGCTGTGTAGTTCTTCTTTTGTAAGTTCTTTTCTTTTTCCTTTCATGCCACCGGTTTCCATTACAGTTATGTCAGATAAATCCGGATTATATTTTTCTGCCAAATCAAGTAAAGCGTATGAAACTCCTAACAGCAATGTTTTTTGCTTTTCTTTTTTTAACTGAGAAATTGTTGCGAGTAACTCTTCGTAATTATTAAGATAAAATCCGCTTTTCGGATTATTTGATTTTTTTATCAAATAATCAGACATATATACCAATGAAGACCCTTTTCTTTCCAAGTATGAAGGCAAAAGTGCCAAAATACAGTACTCTGAAATATTTCCGTAAAACAGTTCAAATGACTTAATAAAACTTGTTTCATAAACAGAAATATCACTAACAAAGTGCTTGCTTTGAGTTTGTCCGGTTGTGCCACTGCTAAAGAAAGTAATTTCAGCCGGTTTGTTTCCACAAGCAACTCGGTGTGTTTTAAAAAATTCAATCGGTAGAAATGGTATTTGTTCAATTTCATCAACTTTTTCAGGAACTACTTTCAGCAAATCACAAAACTCTTTATATACATAGTTATTTTGGTATTGATATTTAAATACTGCAAGGGCTACAGATTTAAAATCATATTCGGACTTTATATTAAAAACTAGGTTTGAAAAGTTCATTTCAAAAATGTTGGTAATTTTATGCTATGAAAAGGTTCACAAACTTACTCATTTTAGCAGCCGGTCTTTTAATTTTTGGTTGTCAAAAAGAAGATCCTACGCCAATGCCTCCCGTAATTAAATTTATGGAAGCCGGATTGTCACAAGATGGAACTTACGCAATTGTTAAGTTTGAATTTTTTGACAACGACGGTGATTTGGGGCTTAAACAAAACGAAAATTTAGGTGAGCAGCAATACAATTTGTTTGTAGATTATTTTGAAAAACAAAATGGCGTTTGGCAAAAGAAATCACCGGTTGTTACCTATAATAGTGGTACCAATCAATATGACACAACATTTTTTCACCTCAGAGTTCCTTTTATACAGAACAAAGAAAAGAAATCCTTGAAAGGCGAAACGTATGTAAAATTACTTTACAATAATTTTTCTGTTGCCGACACGTTTAAATATGAAATGATACTGAAAGACAGAGCTTTAACTTCAAGTAATAAAATCGAATCAAGCGAATTGTTCAAATAATTAGAATTTAATAAAAAAAGAAGACTCACTCCGGAAAGAGCGAGTCTTTTGCACGTACTAATACAGGATTGTATTAGTTAGAGGTTGGCATTCTAAAACCCTAGCAGTGTAATACCCACACTAAAAGGATACAACTCAGGTCCTTTACCGCTCTCAAACAAAGGAGTTACAGAATATGTTGCAAAAACATTGAACCATCCTACACCCGTTCTTGCTGTTAAGCTAATTTTAAAAGGGTTGGTATTAAAGTCACTGTCGTCTTTTACTATTTGCTCATTGCCATTAACTTCATATATATATTTCATTCGGGTAGTAAATTTGTACGCCACAATTGCTCCTGCAGAAAAATGAAAAGATTTGTTTTTGTCATTTCCGGTATTGATTTCAAACAACAAAGGTGCGGTTACATAAAAAGTTTTGAACCTGTTTTTTGAAAAATGTGTCGCTGAATCTATTATTCCCCATGTATAATTTTCGTTGTAATTATTTAATGTGTTTGCAGTATAAGAACCTCCTTTTTCTATCAGCCTCACATTGTGTTTAAGTTCATAGTTATTGTATTCCAGCCCTAACCCAGTTACAAACCCTACATGATGTTCATAGATTTTAAAGAAATACTCCATAAAATTCAAATTGAAAACCCATGATTTTGCATAGTCTAATTCCATAAACTGAGTAACTTTTTTGGGACTGGTTTGAGCTAAGTTTATATCATGATTTAGATTAAAACTGCCTTGGTTATTCATAAAGCCATTAATTCCCAAATCAATCCCCGCCCAATGATTCCTTCGTTTTTTTGGTTTCCGATTAATTTTAATTGTATCGTTGGTAATTAATAGATTTGTTCGTCCAAATCGAATACTGGTTGTATCGCCTCCAAATCGATTTTTTATAGGCTCATTAATTGAATCGGTAAAATTTATTTCACCCAAATATTGGGCAGAAGTTGAGCTTCCTGATGACGTAATCTGGTTAATTTCAGGTTGTCCAACTATTTTTATATCAGAAGCCCCTGAAACACTTCCTGTAATTTCATTTTTTACCCACACAATTACGTCTGAGGCACCTGACTCTGAAATTGTTACATTTTCTGAAAAAAATTCTTTTGCATCTATATCACTAGCTCCCGATGCAATCAGTGAAAAGTTTATTGTTTTTCCACGTAAGTTAACATCACTGGCTCCTGATGCTTCTAATCGCATATCTTTTGTATTAATCAACAAGTTTGCCTGTGATGCCCCTGATGTTTTTAATTGGAGTTGATCCATATCTAAAGTTTCTAAATTTGTTAGAGTTGAGGCTCCATTGATTTCTATGTATTTTAAATTTTTAAAAGTTATCCGAATATTCATGTTTTTATCTGCTTTGATTTTATTTTTTGCATAAATATGCAAAAGCTCATCTTCAACTTCAGTAATAAGACTTGATAAATATTCGCTAGAAACTCCTGAAATTTCAACTTGGTTTGATGTGCCTTGTTTTATCTCTACATTAAATGCTGAAGATATTTTGAGTGAATTAAAATCGGCTAAATTTCTAACCTCATTTTGTGCATTAGTTTGCTGAAGAATACCCGCTAAGAATAAAGTTAAAATATATTTTTTCATCTTTAAATGTGTTTGATTGTATGACGTTTGGATTTTCTTAAATGTTACAACTAACAATTATTTATTTTTTTTTCTTGAAATTGAAAAGTTGCCAATATTTATTGCGTAACCCTCTGAATCTTTATTGTTTATTGTTTCTATCTGTGCTCTTTTCCCCAATATTTTTTCTATCATTTGTGAAATTTTCATTTTATCAAAATTGGCGTTTGAATCGTTATTTTCTATATTGGAATCACTGTCAACCAACAATGGCTCAATTTCTACATATTCATTTTCCTGATAGAGCTCAATTTCAATTTTTTCTTCAATTCTTTCTTGAACAGTTATATCGGTTTCAGAATGGGTTTTATCACTTTGAAAAATCTCTTCTTTACTTGTAATTAGAGCGTTCTGTTGTTTCTCCTTTTTAGCTAGTGTTTCGCTCTGTTCAATTTGTTTGATTTTAGGTTCTTTATAATTCTTTTTTACTTCGGAGTTTTTAAAATTGAATGTAGGATTAGAAGTAGCTTTCCGACTCACTGTTTCAGTCAATTTTTCATTGAATACTCCTTGTTTTATTAGTGGGTATATAAAAAATATTACAATCACAATTGCAGCAACAGAACTCCACATTTGCCAATGAATTGGAATGAGTTTCTCCGGTCTTTTTTTAAGCACTGATTTATCTGGATAAATCTCAGTTTTTGGAATCAGTATGGTTTGTGAATATTCATTAAACAATCTTTTGTATTGATTGTTTGAGTTAATTAATTGGTAAAGTTCTGCTGATTCTTTATTGGAATTCAGTTTTTCAACTTCACAAATTATTAAATTTTCTACGGCATCATGTTTAAGTTTGGCTTTGTGTTCAAATTTTGTGTCGTCAGACTTAAGTTCAAAAAATGAAGTATTCATATCGATATTTTCAGCAATATCAGTGTTTTTCTCAATAAACAACATTAGCTCAGCAGCTAATTCTGGTGAAAGATTTTGCTCATAATAATCAAGCAAATATGCCTCATAGTTATTTCGGTTGATAATACTCATAGTAATTGCTCTATACTTCCAATATATTGCTGTAAAAATTTTCTTGCTCTAAATATATATACTTTGACTTGTGATTCGTTTAGTAGTGTAATTTCAGCTATCTCTTGGTAGGAATACCCTTCGTAATCTCGTAATAATAGTACAGACTTTTGGATTTCCGGCAGCAAGTCGAGGGCTTTATGTAATTGTTCTTGAATATCGTTATATTGATTGGTATCACAATAGTTCTTTTCCTCTATTTCATTTAATTTTTTATTCTCCTTTTCTTTTCTTTTATAATCAATAAAAGTATGGTACGCAACTGTAAACAAATAGGATTTTTCTTTTCCTTTTTGGATATCATTTTTCTTCAACCAAAATTTTTCAAACGAATCCTGAACGATGTCTTTGGCAATGTTTTCATCTTTACAGTTTTTTAGGATAAACCGATAGATGCCATCCGAATAGTCATCAATACACTTATTGAATTCAGAAACTGTCAATGATGCAATTTTTACAGGTATGACGAACTCAAGGCAAAAATGTTACAGCACAAAAAAAATTATTATGCCGGTTTGATAATTGGTAAAACAATTCTCAAAATTTCATTTACTGAATGTTCTATTGCCATTCCATTCGTTTTTATTTCTAAAAATGGTTTTTCAGGCACTTCAAAAGGAGAGTTGATACCCGTAAAATCTTTTATTTCACCGGCTCTGGCTTTTTTATACAATCCTTTAACATCTCTTTTTTCGCAAACTTCGAGGGGAGTATTTATAAAAACTTCAAAAAAATCATTTTCTCCAATAATTTTTTTTGCTTGATATCGAATTTCGTTGGTGGGGCTTACAAAACAACAGATAGTAACAATTCCACAATTCAAAAATAATTTTGCAACTTCGGCAATTCTTCTGATGTTCTCAACGCGGTCATCTTCACTAAACCCAAGATTATTGTTGATTCCGGCTCTTATATTATCACCATCTAACAGTTGAGTCAGAATCCCTTTTTTATTCAATTCTTGCTCCAATCCAATAGCAATAGTAGTTTTTCCAGACCCTGACAATCCTGTTAACCAAATAACGGCTGATTTTTGACAAAGTAAAGCTTCTTTGTCTTTTCTTTGTAATATACTTTCAAAAACCGGAAAAATATTATTTTGATTCGCTTTCATAATAACACAAATTTAAAATAAAAATGGTGAATTCTATACCCATATCCAATATCAAAGAAATTCCAAGTTTGAGTCCTACTTTTAAAATAAGCGACGACTATTCAACTGAAATCAATACTATTATTTCCAAACAAATTTATTCATTACACGGAACAGAACTTTTGAACCGGTTGTTAAGTTTATTGGATTTAACTTCATTGGAAGGTTCTGACACGAACCAAAAAATTGAGACCATGGCTAATAAAGTGGTTGGGTTAGAAAAATATCCCCAGATTAATTCAGTAGCTGCAATTTGTGTTTATCCAACATTTGCAAAATTAGTGAGCCAACACTTAAAATCAACAAGAGTTAAAACAGCATGTGTTGCCGGGGCTTTCCCTTCAGGGCAATCGAATTTAGAGGTTAAGCTAAAAGAAATTTCGTGGGCAATAGAACAAGGAGCTGATGAAATTGACATGGTAATTTCTCGAGGAAAATTATTAGAGGGCAATTATCAAGAAGTTTTTGATGAAATTGCTGCCATAAAGCGGTGTTGCGGTGATATTCATTTAAAAGTTATTATAGAAAGCGGCGAACTAAAAAACAATCAAAACATAAGAATTGCTAGTGATTTAGCTATGTATGCAGGAGCAGATTTTATAAAAACCTCAACAGGAAAGATTTCTGAAGGAGCTACTCTCAACTCAGTATATGTTATGCTCAATGCAATCAACGATTTTTATTCTGTTACAAATAGAAAAATAGGTATGAAACCTGCCGGAGGTATTTCCGATATAGAGACAGCAATGAATTATCTCAAATTGGTTGAACAAACCGTTGGAGAAAGTTGGATTAATAATCAACTTTTTAGATTTGGGGCTAGCCGACTGGCAAACAATGTGTTAAATAAAATAGCAACACAGCTCAATATTATCGAACTTCAAAATTATTTTGAATAGTATGGAAAGAAAAGAGTTATTAAAATTAGCAATTCATGCTGCATTTAATGCCGGAGATGAGATTTTAGCCATCTATAAATCAGATTTTACTATCGAAAAAAAAGAGGATAAAACACCTCTGACTCAAGCCGATAAAAATGCACACTCAGCAATTCTAAAAATATTGAGTAAAACACAATTGCCTATTTTGAGTGAAGAAGGTAAGCAAATAGATTATGAAACCCGAAGAAACTGGAAGCAATTTTGGATGGTTGATCCTCTTGATGGCACACGGGAATTTATTAAACGAAATGGCGAATTTACTGTAAACATTGCTCTTATTGAAGATGGAAACTCCAACTTAGGAGTAGTTTATGTGCCCGTTACAGGCGAACTGTATTTTGCAGATACAACTATTGGTGCATTTAAAATTGTACTACACCAATTTTCAGTTGAAACAATTGATGAGTTGATTAAAAAAGCTCAAAAATTACCATCAATCCATAACCGAAAAAATTACATAGTTGTAGGCAGCCGCTCACACATGAACGAAGAAACAGAAGCATTTATGAAAGATGTCAAATCAAAATATGCTGAAGTAGATTTAATATCAAAAGGAAGCTCATTGAAATTATGTATGGTTGCTGAAGGGTCAGCAGACTGTTATCCTCGTTTTGCACCAACAATGGAGTGGGACACAGCTGCTGGACAGGCAATTGTTGTTGCCTCAGAAGGAATTGTAATGGATTGGAACACTAAACAACAAATGAAATACAACAAAGAAAATCTTTTAAATTCTTGGTTCTTAGTAGAAAGAAATTAAGTGCTCGTAAAATAATTGAAAATAATTGTGTTAAACATACCCATTTTGAATTGGTTTTAACTATCTTCGTTTACGATGAAATATATTAAAAATATGGCTGTTTTGTGTACAATTATCTTTTTCGGTTGTAACACCTCCGACAATCAAACACCCAAAACTAATGAACTTTTGGTGGAAGGCGATTGGCACCTTGAATTTCATATATCTCCAACCATTTCTGTTCCGGTAGATTTTATTTTGAAAAAAAATGAATCAAATGCCTACATTATTCAATTTACAAATGCAGATGAAGTAGTTGTAATGAATCCAATAGAGATTACAGAAAATAATATCCAATTTAGGGATAAAATTTTTAACACTTGGTTTGATGGTCAAATTCTTTCTCCCACTGAAATCAAAGGAAAATGCTTTAGGGAAGATAAAGAAAATGCAATTCCATTTACAGCAACACAAGAAGTAAGACCTCGTTTTCCTGAACCAAAAAAAACGAGCAAAGCCCAACCCAACATTTCTGGCACTTGGGAAGTAGATTTTAGCAAAGGAACACCTGAACACTATAAAGCCATAGGTCAATTTCATCAAGTAGATAATTATGTTTCCGGAACATTTATGACAGAAACCGGTGATTATCGTTTTTTGGAAGGAAACATGTATAACAACAATCTGTTTTTATCTTGTTTTGACGGAAGCCATATTTTTCTTTTCAAAGCCTCCTTTATCAATGATGTTTTACAAGGAAATTTCTGGTCGGGATTACGTTGGGAAGAGCCATGGACAGCCATTAAAAATGAAAAATTCAAGCTTTCCAATCCCGATTCACTCACCTATTTAAAAGAAGGATTTTCCTCAATTGAATTTCGTTTGCCAAATACCAATGGCGACACCATTTCGTTAACCGATAAAAAATATAATGGAAAAGTAGTAATTGTCAATATCATGGGACCATGGTGTCCGAACTGCAAAGACGAAACCGCACATTTAACAGAACTATATAATCAATTTAACGCTAAAGGATTGGAAGTAATCGCTCTTTCCTTTGATAAAACTGATGATTTTGAACAATCAAAAGAAAGTATTCAAAAAATTCAACAGTACTTTCATTCAAAATATGATTTCTTGATTGCCGGAAAAGCCAATAAAATAGAAGCATCAAAAGCTTTACCCATGCTCAACCAAATTTCTGCCTATCCAACTACTTTGTTTATAGACAGAAAAGGTAATGTTCGAAAAATAAGAACAGGTTTTAATGGCCCTGGCACCGGTGACCAATACAAAAAATACAAAGCTGACATTGAAATTTTTATTCAAAACCTCTTGAGTGAAAAATAAGTACTCAGAATTTTAACCTCCTCTTTCTATGATTGTTATCATATTTTTGTTAATTAAAAAAGATAAATTTATCCTAATCTAATTTTGTTTTGCTATATTTGTATTTTAATTTAATCTAAATAAAAACTTAAAATTATGGTTACAACAGAAGTATTGAATGTATCATTGATAGAACCGAGATTAAAACATCCGACAATTTTTAAACATTTCGATGATTTGACATCCGGAGAAAGTTTCATTATAGATAACGACCACGACCCTAGACCATTGTATTATCAATTACTAGGTGAAAGAGGCGATATTTTTACTTGGGAATATGTTCAACAAGGACCGGATAGATTCAAAGTGAAAATTGCAAAAAAGTAAAATTTAATTATTTAACACCCTTTAGAAATATGGCAACTATAGAAGTAATTAATGTTACGTTGATTGAGCCGAAATTAAAACACCCGACTATTTTTAACAGGTTTGACGAGTTAGTATCAGGTGAAAGTTTTATGATTGACAACGACCATGACCCAAAACCGCTTTATTATGAATTGATAGGTGAAAGAGGGAACATATTTTCATGGGAATATATAGAAAAAGGACCCGAGCGATGGACAGTAATTATCACCAAAAACAGTGATAATTCTGTTATAGAATCAAGTACAACAATATCAGAAACTGATGTTAAAAAAGCAGAATTTTTAAAATCTATTGGAGCTCAGTTCAAATGTGGAGACTCAACACCTTCGGATAAATATGAATATTTTCCCATATCTGCTTCTCAGGATATGAATAAATGGCAATTGGACTATTTGGTTAATCATCTGATAAATACTCATCATGCATATATGATAAGCACCATTCGGGTGGTAGAAGGGTTAACTAAAGAAGTTGCTGACCACCACGGAGAAAACTGTCCGGAATTGGTTCGATTATCTCAATATTCAATTTCATTTTATGAGAATTTGTTGTCTCATATTGAAAAAATGGAAACTATAGTTAAGCCAACCTTAGATTTTCTTACTTCAAAAAAATCGGGAAATGAAAATGGCGAAGTTTTACCCAATATTCTTGAAAAGACAATTTCAAACATGCAAAAAGATAACATTGTGATTGCTGAGGATTTGGCATATTTCAAAAGACTTACCAAAAATTATTCAGCACCGGCAGATGCTTGTAACTCTCATTCATATTTGTATCAAAAGTTGAGCGAATTTGATGCCGATTTACAATTGTATATCTATGCTGAAAATGATATTCTTTTCCCAAAAGCACTTGCATTAGAAAAAGAATTAAGTAAGTAACAGTTCAATAATAATCATTTGAATAGAAGCAATCGGCAAAATGAAATTCATTTTAAAGATTGCTTCTTGATTTTAGCCGATTCTATTGAATAAATTTGTAAAAAAAAACAGCATGAAGATTACAGAAAAAACTAAAATATCAGAACTGATTAAAGCCAACAAAAATTGTATTGATGCTATTTCTAGTGTTGCAGAACCTTTAAAAAAACTGCATAATCCGATTTTAAGAAAAATAATGGCTTCAAGAGTAACAATTGCTGAAGCTGCCAAAATGGGCGGAACCACCGTAGAAGCAATTGTAGAAGCCATAAAACCTTTGGGCTTTGTGTTTGAAACCGGCAACAGTAGCGAAACAAAACAAGAAGCTTTTCGCGAAACAAAACCAAGTTGGCTAATAAATGCTGCTGAAAATACAATTATTCGTTATGATGTCCGTCCTATTTTGGAATCAGGAACAGATCCATTAAAAGCTATCCTTGGAAAATTTAAAGAAGTTCCTGCAGGGCAAATTTTGTGCATCATCAATAGCTTTGTACCTACTCCACTCATTCATTTATTAAAACAAGAAAAAGCAGAAGACAGCTTTATTGATACTATTTCACAAACAGAATTTCACACGTATTTTTTGAAAAAGCAAGCAGAATCAAAAATACAAAGTGAAAAAACAGAGAAAGTAATTATGGATGATGAATCATCATTTAATTTGCTATTAAACTCTTATTTGCCCGATAAAATCAAAGAAATTGATGTGCGCAACATGGAAATGCCAATGCCCATGCAAACTATCTTAGGAGAACTGGAAGAATTATCTTTCGGCACAATATTGTTTGTTCACCATAAGCGTGTACCACTGTACTTATTAGAGGAATTGGCTGACAAAAATTTTGAAGTTCACATCAATACCATAGATGAAAACTATGTGAAATTGATTATTTTAGAGAAAAAATAAACCCTACAGATGGCTGACATAAATATAGGAAATGCTCCGCCAAACAGTGCAATTTTGCCCTTTTATGCAACAGGGGCTTTGTCGTTTTTAATTCTTTGTCTGTTGTTGTTTTTTAGTGCAGATAGCCTTTCTGTTCACTATTTTAACCCCCAATCGTTAACCATTGTTCATACTGCCGCACTCGGCTGGGGAACCATGATTATTTTTGGTGCTGCACACCAGCTATTGCCAGTTGTTTGTGAAAGAGATTTGTTTAGTCCAAAAATTGCCTCTTTATGTTGGTATTCGCTAACATTAGGAATAGTATTGCTAACAACATCATTTTGGTATTCGTCATACAATTGGACGACAATTATTGGAGCAATTTTGATAAACTTATCAGCAATTGCCTATTTGGTTAATTCAATTTTTACAAGCAGAGTTTGTAAAAAATATTCTGCTGTACGCATGTTTGTTGTTACCTCATCTATTTGGTTTTTATTTACAGCGTTTGTAGGGCTTTTGCTCGTGATTAATTTAGCTTTTCCTTTTTTTCAAAAAAACCATTTAGAAATTTTAAAACTACATGCACACGCCGGATTGGCAGGTTGGTTTTTACAATTAGTAACAGGAATCAGCAGCAAATTAGTTCCTATGTTTTTACTCGGAAAATACACCAAAGAAAAGTTTTTGAATATATCATGCATATTACAAAACTTAGGGCTTATTCTGTTTTTGGTTGATGGTTATCTTTTTGGCTTAAATCCTAACAGAACTATACTTTATACAGTA
This sequence comes from Flavobacteriales bacterium, assembly GCA_020853105.1. Lineage (GTDB taxonomy): Bacteria > Bacteroidota > Bacteroidia > Flavobacteriales_E > Vicingaceae > Vicingus. Next base: position 72,267 of record JADYZM010000046.1, read on the forward strand.
ATTGTGTTGTCAGGCATTGTCTTTTGGATGGTGTTTCTTCAAAAAAACTACAAGGAAAGAATTCGAAAAAAAATTGATGTCCAAATGAAGCATACTTTTGTTTCGTTTGTCTTTTTAGGTATTTCTGTACTGTTGATACCCGTAATACTTTATTTTACAAATATACAATGGGCAAATTTATATGGAACACTGCTCTTTATGGGGTGGATAACTGGAATAATCTTGGGAAAAACATTTAAAACATTACCATTTATTGTTTGGAACGGACACTATAAAAATTTATCAGGTAAAATTAAAGTCCCACTACCTAAGCATCTATACAATGAAAAAATTGTTGAATGGCAGTTCTGGGTTTATATAGCTGCAGTTGTAGTTTTAGCAATCGGTATAATTTTAAAAAACGCCTTAGTCATCAAATTTGCTTCATTAATTTGGATAGCTGTGGCTTCGCTATATATTTTTAACGTTTTAAAAACATTGTTACACAAAACAAAAACACAATAGTATGATAATAGAACCTAATGACCCTTTTGCAGCTGAAAAACATTTGGCTGTTGAAGCTCTCTTTAAAGTTATTGACCCGGAACTATTTGTCAATGTAATTGACTTAGGTATGGTGTATAATCTGGATTTTGAAAAATCTGATTGCGTAAAAGTTCTTATGACTTTAACCTCTCCTCATTGTCCAATGGGAGAAGCCATAAAAAATGGAGCTAAAAATGCCTTGGAAATAGCTTTTCCGGATAGAGTTGCAATTGTTGATTTAACATTTGACCCACCATGGAGTATTGATGTGGTTTCTGAAGAAGGAAAGAGACAACTGGGTGTGGAATAACAATCAAGTAGGCGGCTGTGTGAAGTAAACTAACCGTTTATGGTGGTAACATTTAGGTTGACACACCTAACAACCTCATTACTATTAATATAAGCTACTTAAAAAAAAGTAAAAGAGCTCCAACCATCTTAAATAATTACATTTTCTGGCTATTAAATTGTAAACTATTCTACTGTTGTGATAACCAAATTTAACATAGATTAACATTGGTTAACAATTTATCGTTCAGAAATTCATAAATTCGCTTCCTATTAAATTTAATCTGAAATTATGAATTATAAAGTATTAAACAACATCGTGGGTTGGATTGTTTGGATTATAGCCTCAACGGTATATCTGTTAACCATTGAACCCACAGCCAGTTTTTGGGATTGTGGCGAATTTATCGCAACGGCATATAATCTTGAAGTTGGACATCCACCCGGAGCTCCTCTATTTATGATAATTGGAAGATTTTTCACACTTTTTACTTCTGCACAAAACGCAGCAGTTGCAATCAACGTATTATCAGCCCTTAGCAGCTCTTTCACAATATTGTTTTTATTTTGGTCTATTACTGCCATTTTAAAGAAACTAGCTTTAAAAACAGGAGAGTTAACTTCTTCAAAAATTGTGGCAATTATCGGTAGTGCAACAGTAGGTTCATTAGCCTATACTTTTTCTGACTCTTTTTGGTTTTCTGCTGTTGAAGGTGAGGTTTATGCAATGTCTTCACTCTTTACGGCAGTTGTATTTTGGGCTATTCTCAAATGGGATGCAGTTTCAGGTGAAAGCCACAGCACACGTTGGATGGTTTTGATTGCATATTTAATGGGACTTTCTATAGGTGTGCACTTATTAAACTTACTTGCAATCCCGGCAATGGTATTCTTATTCTATTTTAAATCCAAAGAACTTACACTGAAAAACTTTTTTATTGCCGGATTTTATTCAATACTCATATTAGGAGTTGTTCAATTCGGAATTATTCCTGGGACGTATAAAATTGGTTCAATTTTCGAATTGATTTTTGTAAACTCATTCGGGCTGCCATTTCATTCCGGATTGTTATTTTACGTTGTTTTATTAGTCGCTATTGTAAGTTATGCTTTGTATTACACTCAAAAGAATGGAAAAGTATTGATTAATACTATTTTATTGTGCTTTTCAGTAATTTTAATTGGATACTCAACTTATGCGGTTATTATGGTTCGGTCGGCTGCCAACCCCCCAATGGATGAAAATAATCCGGAAAATGTTTTCAGCTTAATTTCATATCTTAATCGTGAACAATATGGTTCTTCACCTTTCTTGAGTGGTCAATTTTTTAACACCCCATTAGATGCTCGCGAACCATACAAAGAAGGGAAAGCTGTATATTTCCAGAACAAAGAAACAGGCAAATACGAAATAACCAATAAAGGTGAAAAATCTGAACCTAATTACGACAGCAACACATCAGGTTTTATGCCTAGAATGTGGAGTCCTCAAAGCCACCATATAGAAGCATATAAACAATGGAGCGATTTTAAAGGGAAAAATGTGAAAGCCTCAAACGGTGAAACAGTTAAAATTCCAACCTTTAGTGAAAACATGGCATTTTTGTTTAACTATCAATGGGGACATCTATATTGGCGATACTTCATGTGGAATTTTGTAGGAAGACAAAACGACATACAAAGTCAAGGTGAATTTATCAACGGAAGTTGGTTGAGTGGTATTGATGCAATTGATTCAGCCCGACTTGGAGATCAATCCAAAATAACTACTCAAGATAAAAACAATCCCGGAAGAAATGTATATTATTTCATTCCTTTGGTTTTGGGTATCATCGGTCTCGTTTACCAATTCATCAAAGACCCAAAAGACTGGTTAATGTTAGGATTACTGTTTTTCTTTACAGGAATGGCAATCAATTTCTATACAAACCCACCACCGCTACAACCTCGTGAAAGAGATTATGCCTATGTAGGCTCCTTTTATGTATTTGCTATATGGATTGCAGTCGGAGTTTATGCTATTTATGAAACCATGAGCAAAAAACTTCCGCAAATGATTAGTGCTGTTTTGGTTACAATTGTTACCTTGATAGCAGCACCTGTTTTAATGGCAAATCAAAATTGGGATGATCACGACCGTTCAAATCGTTATACAGCAAGAGATTTTGCAAAAAATTATTTGAATTCGTGTGCCCAAAATGCCATTTTATTTACAAATGGAGATAACGACACATTCCCACTTTGGTATGTTCAAGAAGTGGAAGGATACAGAACCGACGTACGTGTTGTTAACCTGAGTTTGTTAAACACCGATTGGTACATCGAACAAATGAGAAGAAAAGCATGGATTTCAGAAGGTATTCCACAGTTGCTACCCGAGTATAAAATACGCCAAGGAACCAATGATTATGTTCCAATTTACGACAAAGGAATAACAGGATTTGTTGATGTAAAAGAAGCCATTGAGTTTATAAAAGACGAAAGTCCAAAATCCAAAATAGGTTTAAGTAACGGAAAACAAGTTGACTTTTTGCCAACAAAAAACTTTAGCCTGAAAGTGGATAGAGAAAAAGTACTTTCAAATGGAACAGTAACATCTGATAGAGCTGCTCGTGTAGTAGATAAATTAGAGTGGACAGTTGACAAAAACTATATTTTAAAAAATGACCTTATAATTCTTGATATTTTAGCTGCCAACAATTGGGAAAGACCTATTTATTTCGCAATCACTACAGGAAATGATGCTTACATCGGGCTAACTCCTTACTTTCAATTGGAAGGACTAGCATATAGGTTGGTTCCTTATAAAGCAATGCCGGTTGATGGTCAAACAGGCGAAGTAAACGCCGAAGTAATGTATGATAATTTGGTAAACAAATTCGAATGGGGCGGAATGGATAAATATTCCATGTACATGGATGAAAACAACAAAAGAATGTGCATGAACTTTAGAAACAACTTCTCAAGATTAGCTGAAGAGTTTCATAGATTGGGTCAACCCGAAAAAGCCAAAAAAGTATTAGACCGATGTTTAGAGGTTATGCCTGAAAAAGTAGTTGAATATAACTACTTTATGATTGCTATTGCTGAATCGTATTACAAGTTAAAAGACTACCAAACAGGAAATACAATTTTAAAAAGTGTGATTAAACACTATAACGAAGAAGTTAATTTTTTTGACAGCCTAAATGGCGAAAAACGTAGAGCAGTAGAAACAGAGCATAACAGAGCAAAATATATATTACAGCAAGTTATTTTGATGAGCAGTGAAAGATACAAAGACTCCGGTTTGGCTAAAGAAATGCAAGCAGAATTTGCTGCAATAAGTGAAAAACTTTTGACAGAGTAAGAAATGAAGAATATATTGCGGTCAATAATAAGAGCGTTGGGCTTGTATGCTTTTTCAATTAAACTGGAAAACAAAATAGTTACTGCACTTCAAAAACCCAAACAAAAGAAATTATACAGTCTGTTTGTAAAACCAGGCGGATTGTGTTTTGATGTTGGGGCAAATGTTGGAAACCGAACAGCATTATTTCTCGAACTTGGAGCAAAAGTTGTTATGGTTGAACCCCAAAGAGAATGCTACGAAAAGCTCGAAAAAAGATTTCCTCAACTTCCTTTAGTTAAAAAGGGACTCGGAGCTAAAGAAAGTACCGAAAAACTTTACGTATCTGATGTTTCATTAATATCTTCATTTTCGAAAAGCCATGTTGATTTAATGCAGGAAGATCGTTTCAAAGGTGCAAACTGGGATAAAACCATTGATATTGAAATGACAACGTTAGATAATTTAATAGCTCAGTTTGGTGTTCCAGATTTTTGTAAAATTGATGTAGAAGGTTATGAATACGATGTTTTAAAAGGACTTTCTCAGACAATTAAATCAATTTCACTTGAATATATTGTCCCTGAAAATTTAACGGTTATTCAAAACTGCATCAAACACCTTAACAGTTTGGGTAAAATTCAATGCAATCTTTCGCACGGTGAAACTATGGAATTTCATTTGCAAACATGGAAAAGTGGAGATGAAATGGAAAAATATATTCAAACCCAAGACTTTATAAACACATCATACGGAGATATATATATCAAATTTGTGTAACCAAACTCTGCAACTTGAACAGCATAATTGAGCGATACAAAAAAATTAGAAAAAAGGGACTTTTAGAAAAAAAAATTAAAGGGAAATATGCGTTTGTTGGCGTTGGAAACCATTCAATAAATAATCTCTATCCGGTTTTAAACTACCTTAATGTAGATTTAAAATACATAGTAGTAAAATCTTCTGAAACTCTAAGTTTAGCCCAAACATACTTCAAAGATGCAAAGGCGACTATCGACCTCAACGAGGTTTTAACCGACGATGAAATTAAAGGAATTTTTGTGTCGGCAAATCCGGAGTCGCATTTTGGGCTGGCAAAAAAAATTATTGCCGGCAAAAAATCATTGTTTATTGAAAAACCACCGTGTTTAACCCTTTCTGAACTCAATGAATTAGCCGCTGAACAAAACAAAAACAACACAATTGCGTTAACAGGGCTACAAAGACGATATTCGCCGGTATTTCAGATTTTAAAAAATAAAGTGAAAAATGCTAGTTATTATTCGGTAAAATACAAAACCGGAGCTTATCCCGAAGGAAATGAGCTGCTGGATTTATTCATTCATCCGATTGATGCTGCTTTTTATCTTTTTGGTACCGGAAAAGTTGAACATATTCAATTGATTAAAAAAAATGGAACAGCAACTTATTTGTTTCATGTTGTTCACCATAGTAGTATTGTAGGAAATTTTGAACTTTCAACAGCTCACTCTTGGACAGAAGCTATTGATGAATTTACTATTTGCACACCCAAAGGAGATTTTTATACTGAAAATACAAGTAAACTCACTTTTAGTACTAAGCCAACAACAGTATTTAATATTCCTATAGAAAAAGTTAAAACCTTTTTACCACAAACAACAACTCTTTATCTTCAGAATAATTTTTTACCCGTAAAAAACCATAACCAACTTTTTGCATCCGGTTATTTTAACGAAATAGAAAGTTTCTTAAATGCCTGTGAAAACGGAAACATTGCATCGAATAAATCATCGTTTAATCAACTTGTTCCTACATTTGAAGCAATTGAGATACTTTTAAAAGAAAAACATCGCTAAGTCAATTGGATTAAAAGATTGATATTTATTGCCACAATAGAGCGGAAAGGTAACAATTTTACTATAGAATTGAGGTTATGAAATATACCAGTATTTATTGTGGTATTTTTTTGTACTCGTTTACCCAACAATTCCCAATAAAAAACATTTCTCCTTCTTTTACTAAAGTATGATTAAATTGATTAAGTGTATCAGGAAAAAAATCTAACCACCCATCTTTAATAAGATAAATATGTGGTTGACTAAAAACACTATCCACTAAAAAAGAATTACTAACAATTTTATCATGAGGAGTAGCTTTGATTAAATTTGGATTAACAAAAGAGGTTCCATAAGAATTCCAGTACTCTGCAATTATTCCAATTTTACCCAATTGTTCAAATTCTTTAACAATATCTGCTTTTGGGGTTAATGTTTTAGGATAAACGTACTTAAATTCGTAGACTGTATTCGCCCCCTACTAAAACACAAAAGATTAGTGTTGTTTTGACTATGGCTTTTAATTTTGATGCTATTAAATAGTCAAATCTTAATAAAAATATAAGCCATGCTATAATATAGATTCCTGTAAAATAACGTCTAGCAACTCCATTAAGAAATACCCAATGGGATAAGATAATTATTAGAAAAAGAACTATCATATCGATAATTAAAAACCATATCCAATTTTTTAGATTTTCATTTGTGTTTTCGGTTTTAAGATAAATAACTGCTAAAATTAATGCTAAAGTTAAATAAGCATAGATACTTGAAAGCTTGTTGGGAGTATTAAATATTAAGATGTTCTTCAGTATGTTTTTTAAAATTACTAGAGTATCTTCTATTTCTTTTATTGAGTTAAAAAATTGTTTGTTGTAAATGTAATTTACATCCACAACAGCAATACTTTTTAAGAATAAAATAATAGACAGTACTATTACAAATCCAAATATTGCTAAATAAAAATCGAGCATCTTGAAAATACATTTAAAATTTTTCTCTCGAAATATTTTTAAGGAAATAAAAATGAGAAACAATACAATAAAAGAAAAGAAAGCCAATTCGGAAACCCAAACAGATAGCAAACAAGTTATAAGAATTAATAAAGGCAAGATGTATTTTTTTAAGAATGATTTTTTTAATAAAAAATATTGATTAATCAGAAAAACACTTAATCCAAATAGACTATATTCTAATCCATAAACATTTCTTAATAATGAGTGACCAAAATATGATATAGGTAAAAACCAAATAATCGAAAACACAACTTTAGTTAATTTACTTTTAAGAAAAGAGGATAACGAAAAATAACCTAAAAGGAGAATTAAATAGTGTGTAATCGATTCTGCCCATAATATAGGAAGTCCAATTACTTTGTAAAACAATTGACCCAATAAGGGAACAATTGACCCGTATCTATCCTGCCCCCAAAAAAAAATATCCCTTGGTAGTTTAAAATCTTGTAACATTAATATTGAAACTCCATCATCGCTATTAACAACAGGAGTAAAGTTTGCAGAAAAAAGCAAAAAGGATAATATCACTATCATCCCAATTATAAGATAAAAAATATAATTTTTCATTTTAAACTCAAAGCAAAAAACAAAGAAACGTTTATTTCGTCAGAATCATTCTTTTTGTATCAACTTCTTTACCATTAACTAATAGAGAATAAATATACATACCTGGCTTATATTTACTTCCTAAGATTTTTATTTCATTTTTTCCACTTTCGTAAATAGGATAAATGTCTATTAGTGTACCTTGTAAGTCAAAAATTATAATAGACGCTTTATTAAAATTTTCTTGAATTTCATACTTTATCAACGTATTGTTTTTAAAAGGATTTGGTTCGTTTTGTAAGTCCCCCCAAAAACTCAACAGTTTAAAAAGTTATAACTTTAAACTGGAAATATGAAAAAGTCAAAATTTAGTGAGAGTCAAATTACCCAAGCGCTAAAGTCGCATGAGATGGGTAAAAAAG
>JADYZM010000047.1 GCA_020853105.1 Flavobacteriales bacterium
CTTTCCCGGATGGAACCACACAAACCAATATCACTACACAAGTAGTATATACAAGCAATTTGACAACATCAAATGGTTGTGATAGTATTGTTGAAACAACTGTAAATGTCAATCCGACATATTTTAATCAAGAAACAGCAAGTGTATGTAGTGGAGGAAGTTATACTTTCCCAGACGGAACCACACAAACCAATATCACTACACAAGTAGTATATACAAGTAATTTGACAACAACAAATGGTTGCGATAGTATTATTGAAACAACTATTAATGTTAATCCGCAATTATCAGTTGTTGCAGATACAATTTCACCTATATGTAACGGTGATAATTTGACATTAACTGCAACCGGAAGTGGAAATGGCACAATAACTTGGTATAGTGATGCTACAGGAAATAATGTTATTGGTACAGGAAGTCCGTTTAATGCAACTTCTCAAATAACTGGACCTGGAATCTACACTTTCTATGTTAATGAAACTGGTGCTTGTTCAAGTGTATTAACAGCAGTTAATGTAGTTGTCGGTGGTGTTAATGCTTCAATAACTGCTACACCTACAACAGGGTTTATGCCTTTGACTGTTGCATTTGGAAATAACAGTTCAACAGGAGCTACTGTAACCTATACATGGGTATTTGGAGATGGTTCTGCAACATCAAATCAAAATGAACCTACTCATATTTATAACAATATGGGCAACTACATTGCAACTTTAATTGTTACAGATGGTGTTTGTTATGACACAGCATCGGTTGTAATTGAAGTAGTGGGACAATCAACAATTTTAATACCGAATGTATTTACTCCAAATGCAGATGGTTCAAACGATGTATTTACTGTGAAAGGCACAAATCTTGAAAGTGTTGAAGGTGAAATTTATAATCGTTGGGGTCAAAAATTATTCAGTTGGAATGGAGTTAAAGGTTCTTGGGACGGTAGAACTGAAGCCGGTAGCGAGTGTCCTGACGGAACTTATTTTTACATCATCAAAGCGAAAGGATTAGACGGGGCAGATTATCATAAAACTGGAGCATTCTCTTTGATTCGATAAAATTTATAAGGCTAATTATTTTAAAAGAAGGATTGAAAATCAATCCTTCTTTTTTTTATTTATATAGCTAAATACATTTTTAAAAAAATTATGTAACATATTGAAAATAAAAATGTTATTTCAAATATGATGTAAAATAATATGATTTATAACACTAATTAAAAATAAATTTTATTTTGTTTTTAATGTTGGTCATATCTATTTTTGATATACATAAAATTTCCTAAAAATGAAAAAAGTAGTTTTATTTTCCCTATTTCAACAGATTGAAATTAGAAAACATGTTGTTTTATTTACTTTATTTTTGATTAATTTATCATTAATTGCACAAACTACATATACTACATCACAAACAGTTGTTGCGCCATCATCAGGTTCAGTAATTATTGAATGTTGGGGAGGTGGTGGTGGTAGTGGAGGTGCATCAAATAGTTCTGGTGATGCTGTTGGTGGTGGTGGAGGCGGTGGTGCCTATTCAAAATTAACTTTTCCTGTAACTGCTGGAGATAACTTGGTATTAACAATTGGAGCAGGTGGAACTGCAGGTTCTAGTGGAGGTGGTAATGGTGGTGCTGGGGGAACAACATCAGTTGCAGCTCCTTTTTTTACTAGTGCTGCCGGAGGAGGTGGAGGTCAAGGAAGAACTAGTGGGGCAGGAACAGGAGGCGCTGGAGGAAATAGTGGAACAGGTTTTTTGTATCGAGGTGGTAACGGAGCAGCAGGTACAATTGCTGCTACAAATAGAGGTGGAGGTGGTGGCGGAAGTGCCGGTACAGGAAGTAACGGAAATAATGCTCCAGCCGGAGGTAATGGTGCTACTGCAGTTGCAGGTGGCGTAGGTGGTGCAAATGGTGGCAATGGTGGTTGTTGTAGTGGTGCAGCAGGAAATGCTGGTCCTAGTTATGGAGGTGGTGCTGGTGGTGCAACTGTATATAATACTTGCTGTAGAGCAGGAGCAGCAGGTGGTCCTGGAAAAATCATTTTAACATTCAATGCATGTTCAGCCCCAACGCTGAGTTCAATTACCGGGGCAACCAATCCCTGTGTTGGCACATCACAAGTGTACTCAACAGGTACTACCGGAGCAACAACTTATAACTGGGTTTTCCCGACAGGTTGGGTAATCACTTCTGGTGTCAATACTGCATCTGTAACGGTAACAGTAGGGGTTGGTTTAGGAGATATTACAATGACACCTTCAAACGGTTGTTCAACCGGACCTGTTCAAACATTGATAGGTATAACAACCTGTACAGCAGCTGCTCCACAGACACTTGCATTTACAACTGCAGGGACACACACATGGACTGTACCAGCTACTGCAGGTTGTGGAACAGTTTTACTAACTGTACAAGCATGGGGTGCCGGAGGTGGTGGCGGAGCTGCTGCATCAAGACAGACCTCTGGAGGTAGTGAAGCCTGTAGTGGAGCAGGCGGCGGCGGTGGTGGTGGTTATACCATCAGGAGTTATACTGTAAATTCGGGTGAAGTTTATACAATTGTTGTTGGTGCTGGAGGTGCAGGTGGAGTTGGTAGCAATGCTAGTAAAGCAGCTAATAATGGTTCTGTTGGAGGCAATAGCACATTTAACGGGCCTGCAACAGTTGGTCCGGGGACATTAATAGCTTATGGAGGTAATGCCGGTGGAGGAGCGTTGATAAATAATACTTCTGGGGCATCACATTTAGGGGATAATGGAGCAGGAGGAGCAGGAGGTGGTGGTGCTAATGGAACTGTTTCATTTCTTGGAGGGAGTGGATCAGCAGGTGAACACAGTGGCTCTTGTGCTGATGTTAGCGGGGCAGGAGGTGGTGGAGCCGGTAGTAATGCAAATGGAGGGAATGGATCAACTGTTGGTGGTTGTGCATTAAAAACCGGTGGTGTAGGAGGAAGTACAGGGGGGGCAAATGGCGCAGATGGGCAAAGACTTAATTCTTTAGCTGCAAGCCGTGAAATTGATAATGGTCTTGCCGGTAATACTGTAGGTGGTGGCGGTGGAGGGTCTATGATTCATTTAAATAATTGGCCAAATGTGTGGAATTACGGAAATGGAGGGGTAGGTGGTAATGGTAGGGTAATAATTTCTGCTTCAATCTCAACATGTGTATTACCTATCAAACTAACTGAATTTAAAGGAAAATGTGGTAATGGTAAAAAAGAATTTGAATGGACAACAGCTACAGAAATCAATAATGATTATTTTACAGTTGAACAAAGTGAAGATGGAATAAATTTCTATGAGCTTACCAAAGTGAATGGTGCCGGAAATACTAGTGTAGTAAATAAATACACTTCGATTGTCAATGATGATAGGAATTATAGTTATTATCGTTTAAAACAAACGGATTATGACGGGCAGTTTGCTTATTCAGATATGCTATATTTAGACTGCGAACAAGAACAAATCTTGGGAGTTTATCCTAATCCTGCAATACACGAAATTGCCATTGAATTGAATTCAAAGGACAATGTTAATGGAGAAATATATAATGTATTGGGTGAAAGAGTTAAGAGCTTTACTGCATTCAGCGGCTCAAACCGAATAGAAGTTAATATAGAGAACCTTCCACAAGGAATTTACACAATTGTTTTCTACAACCAAAAAACAGGCAAACCGTTTGAATCTAAAAAATTTGTTAAACAATAAAATTAAAAAGAAAAATGATTTCAGTACTTAAACATGAAGAATCGATTGTGATTAGATGCTCGAAAAGCGAATACATAAACATTGATAAAATTAAAGGAATTATTAAAACAATAAAACGAATCGATAAAAGCAATAATTCCCCATGTACTATAGTTATCAAATCATTAGAGGAAATAAGATTTACCCTTCATGGAGAGCAATTTTACAACAGACTAATGAAATCAAATGTGTTAAGCACTTCTAGAATTAATTATATCTATGAAGATTAGTTTTTAACTACTTCGTTTCCATCTTCTATCCAAGCAGATATACCTCCTTCTAAGTTATACACTTTAGAAAAACCTTTTTCTTTCAGTATGGTTGCAGCTTCTGAGCTTCTGCCACCACTGCGACAATAAACAAAAACAGGAATAGATTTATCTAATTTCTCTATATTTTTTGAGAAGTTATCGTCGTAAAAATCTATTTTTTCTGCACCTTTTATTATGCCTTCAGCCCATTCTTCAGGTGTTCGTACATCTAGTAATATGCCTTTTACACTGGAAATAGTTTCTTTAAAGGTTTTTGAGTCAACATTTACAATTATTTCAGAACTCTCTACACTTTCAACTGAATTTGTTTGGCTATTGACACAAGAAATGGTTAAAAATGCTAAAGATAGGGAGAATACTATCGAATATTTATTCATGATTATTGTATTGATTTATGATTTGAATTAATTGTTCCAATTGAACTACTCCGGATTGTCTCCAAACTTGTTCGCCATTAACAAAGAGAATAAGGGTTGGAACTCCTCTTACCTTGTAATTTTCTGCAGCATTTTGGTTTTTATCCACATCTACTTTTACGATTTTAACTTTTCCTTTTAGTTTAATCGCTGCTTCTTCCAAAATTGGACTCATGGCTTTGCATGGACCACACCAAGTAGCATAAAAATCTACCAAAACAGGGGTTTCCGACCGTATTAATTCGCTAAATTTTGACACGTTTCATTAAAAATTTATTGTTTGTAATGAGAAGGGACTTCACCGGTTAATGTCTTCAAGAAAGCGACAATATCTGAAGTTTCTTTTTCTGTTAAATCCTTATTTAACTGAATTTTTGCCATAATTTTTACTGCATCATCAAGTTTTTCAACACTTCCGTCATGAAAGTAGGGATATGTTTTTTCAATGTTTCTAAGCGATGGTGTTTTGAAAACATATTTATCTGCTTCATTTTTAGTAACATCAAATTTACCGTTATCAATATTTTTACTTTTTGTGTGTTCCCAATAATTTGCAGTTGCACCAAATTTTTGAAAAAGTTGACCGCCCAATGTATTGCCGGAATGACAAGCTGTACAACCTATTGAAATAAACGTTTCTAGCCCTTCTTTTTCTTGTTGGTTGAGTTTAGATTCATCACCGGCTAAATAATCGTCAAATTTTGAATGAACAATCAGTTTTCGTTCAAATGCACCAATTGCTTTTTGAATATTTGAATAAGTAATAGGTTGTTTTTCCTCAGGAAAAGCTTTTGCAAATAAAACCTTGTATTCTTCAATTTTTGAAATACGGTCTGTAACGGCTTTTTCATTTGGCATTGCCATTTCAACAGGGTTTAGAATTGGTCCGCCTGCCTGTTCCTCAACATCTTTCGCCCTTCCGTCCCAAAATTGAGAGATATGTAATGCTGCATTTAAAACGGTTGGTGAGTTTCTACCTCCTAAAGTGCCATCATTTCCTGGTGAAAAACTTAAATTATCTACACCATAAGTATCTAAGTTATGACAGCTATTGCAACTAATCGTGTTGTCTTTTGAAAGTCTTTTTTCATAGTACAATGCTTTGCCTAATGCAACTTTTTCATCTGTAATTGTGTTTTCAGCGTTTTCGGCAATCAATGGTAAATTACCAAAAATTCCTTTTGCTCTTTCTAGCAATTCAGGGTTTGATTCGATAGGTTTTTCTTCAATTTTTACTTCATTGTCATTCCCGCAGCTAGTAATAACTGCAAACGGAATCAAATAAATAAATAAGTTAATTTTTTTCATTTTTTTCTAGTTTATTTTTATTAAAGATTAAATCACTGATTAACCAGCCCATTAAAGCTCCGTAAAGTGTTATCCTCCACCAAACCGAAGTTATAGCACAAGTTCCGGATTCACACCCTACAAAATACCAATATGCAAATCCAAGTATGGCTCCAATTGCCGCAAGAATAATGTTTTTTTTATATTGAACAAAATTTATCATATTTCTATGCAAATTTGTGCCAGCCTCCACCATTGTAAACGTGTTCTAAGCCTGCTCTTTTTAATATTGATGTGGCTTGAGCACTTCTCATACCTGACTGACAACACAGAACAACGGGTTTATTCATTTGTTTGATTTTTTTCGCTTTTGTTTGTAGTTGGTCAAGAGGCACATTGGTTGAGCCTTTCACGTGTCCTGAATTAAATTCAGACGGAGTTCTTACATCAATAAGAATTGCTCCGTTGTTCACTAATTCTTGGCAATTTACTTTTGGCCCCATGCCGAATAGATTTCTAAGAAAACTCATTTTTATATCTGTATTATTATTTGTAATGGGTTAACACATTCTCATGGCAACCATATTCCAACCACCTCCGTTGTAAACCTCTTCAACACCATTTTGAGTAAGAAAGTGGGCGGCTTGTCCGCTTCTGCCACCTGAGGCACAACAAATTACTAATGGTTTTTTCATGGCTCTAATCTCATTGATTCGTGATGGAACTTCTCCCAATGGAATGTTTATGGATCCTTCAACTTTTCCCATTCTGCATTCAAAAGGCTCTCTAACATCAATTATTGTTGCTTCACGAATGTTTATTTTGTCAAAACTCATTTTTTGGATTTTTATTTATAAATAATTTAGATTTCGTTTTGGCACTTTTCTATACATGTTATGATTTGGGACAATCTAGGATGTTTAAGAAAATAGAAGCAATTTTTCCCGTCTCGATTTTGAGATAATACTCCTTTGTTTTTCATGATACTCAAGTGATGCGAAGCGACTGCTTGTTCAATTTTTAAGGCTTCATGTATTTCTGTTACGGTCAATTTCTTTTCTTCAGAGAGCAAATTTACAATAGCAATTCTCATTGGGTGAGCTATTGCTTTAAGCATTTCTGACGCATTCTCAAGTTTTTTGAGTTCTATCATATAGATTTATACATATATATCGATACAAAGTTATATATAATTTTTTATATATAGTAGTAAAGAGTATAAAAAAAGCCTCAAAAGAGGCTTTTAAAAGTTGTGTTTATATTGTATCAGGTACCAATAACTCCACCCGGTAATATTTGTTGAGTTGGATTGGTAATTAAAACAGGTATTTCTGCATCATTTGCGATAACTTCTTGTTCTTCGTTTCCAAAAATGTCAGGAAGTAAAGCACCTGTTTGTGTATTTACAATTGCGATTAAATCTGCGTCAATTCGTGAAGAGAATTTAATTAATTGTTTTTTAAAATTACCGGATTCTTCCGATTGATTTAAAGTGTAAGAAACATTTCTTTCACTAAAATAGTTCTTTGCGAAAGATAATTCTCTATCCAGTTTCTTTTGTAAGAACTCATCTGATTCTTTTTCGTAGAAAATGTGCACTTTGCTGTCAAAAGCAATTGCAACATTTGCGGCAACTGTTAGTTTTTGTTTAGTTACTTCTGAATAATCAACAGGAACAACTATATCATCATAAGTTCCTTTTTGTTTTGGATTTTTATTCTGAACAATTACAAAAGGCAACTTTGAATTTGAGATAACTTTCAAGGCATGACTTCCCATAATTTTTTGCATACCTCTAGCCCCGTGTGTTCCCATTATTATGTATGTGGCATCTATTTCTGATGCTACATCACCAATATCCTCAAAAATGCTTCCTATTCTAACTAGTTTGAATAATGGAACACCATTTATTTTTGGTGTTTTTTCAATTATTTTATCTAATTTTTCTCTTGCTTCATCAACTTCTTTTTGTTTGCTAACAACATGAAGAAGATATACTTCACCATTGAATGCGCTTGCAATTTTGGAAGCATGATTTACTGCACACTCAGCAACTGAACTGAAATCGTGTGGTACCAAAACTTTAAATGTTTTATTGCTCATAATGTTGTTTTATAATTTCTATGTTTGAGTGTTTTTTTATGCTTGTTTACAAATATATTAAACGTAACTGAAAAGAGCTATAAAATTTAGCTTAATTTTCTTTTAACTTAAAAGTTTCCATAAACTTAGTAGTGAAATTTCCACTTCTAAAATCTTTATTTTTCATCAATTGCTGATGAAAGGGTATGGTTGACTTTATTCCTTCTATAATGTATTCGCTAAGTGCACGTTCCATTTTTGTAATTGCCTCTTCTCTGGTTTGTGCAACTGTGATGAGTTTTGCAATCATTGAGTCGTAATAGGGTGGGATTACGTAACTGGCATAAGCATGGGTGTCAATTCTAATACCGTGTCCGCCTGGGCTATGGTATGTTTCTATTTTACCCGGGTTGGGTCTAAAATCATTGAATGGATCTTCTGCATTTATTCTGCACTGAATGGCATGCATGGTTGGTTCGTAGTTTTTTCCGCTGATTTTATCGCCGGCAGCCAGCTTAATTTGCTCCTTAACTAAGTCGTAGTTGATTACTTCTTCAGTAATGGTATGTTCTACTTGAATTCTGGTGTTCATTTCCATAAAATAGAAATCTCTGTTTTTATCAACCAAAAATTCTATAGTTCCAACTCCTTCATAGTTTATGGCTTTTGCAGCTTTAATGGCTGCATCTCCCATTTTTTTTCTCAAAGCAGGGGTTATGAACGGTGATGGAGTTTCTTCAACTAATTTTTGGTGTCTTCTTTGAATTGAGCAGTCTCTTTCTGAAAGATGGCAAGCGTTTGTTCCGTCGCCAGCAATTTGAATTTCTATATGTCGGGGTTCTTCAATGAATTTTTCCATGTACATACCGTCGTTACCAAACGCTGCAAGAGCTTCTTGGCGAGCTGAGTCCCATGCGGTGTCTAAATCTTCTTCTTTCCAAAGTACTCTCATTCCTTTTCCTCCACCTCCGGCTGTAGCTTTCATCATCACGGGATATTTAATTTTTTTAGCAACAGCTTTTGCATCTGCCAAATCTTTTAACAATCCCGGTGAACCCGGTACTACAGGAACTCCGGCTTTAATCATGGTTTCTTTTGCAGATGCTTTGTCTCCCATGGCATCAATCATCTCAGGTGAAGCTCCTATAAATTTAATATTGTTTTTCTGACAGATTTTAGAAAATTTGGCATTTTCTGATAAAAATCCGTATCCGGGGTGTATGGCATCTGCGTTTGTTATTTCAGCTGCAGCTATTATTCTTGGAATATTTAAGTACGATTCAGAACTTTTTGGTGGACCTATACAAACGGCTTCGTCAGCAAATCTAACGTGTAAACTATCTTTATCGGCTGTAGAATAAACTGCTACTGTTTTAATCCCCATTTCTTTGCATGTTCTGATAACACGTAAAGCAATTTCTCCTCTGTTGGCTACTAATATTTTTTTAAACATTTTTCGATGGTTGTTTATCAATGATTAATCAATCTTTACTAGTAAAGAAAAATTGAGTTTAATTAGGCAGGATCAACTAAGAATAGTGGTTGGTCATATTCAACTGGAGAACCATCATCTACTAAAACTTTTACAATTTTACCTGCTGTTTCTGCCTCGATTTCATTGAATAGTTTCATGGCTTCAATGATACAAACTACAGATTTTGAAGAAACGTCATCACCAACATTAACAAAATTTGGTTTGTCAGGACCAGATTTTCTATAAAATGTACCAATCATTGGTGATTTGATTGTTACGTATTTTGCATCATTTGATGCAGCAGCAGGTTTTGTAATTTCTGCTTGTGTGGGAGCAGAAACAGCAACAGGTTGAGCAACAGGAGCTATTGCTTGAATAGGCATAGCTGCTGGTGTTGCTTGAATAATTGTTTGTGTTTCGGATTTTTTTCCTGAGTTTGTTTTAATTATAATCTTAAAATCTTTGTCTTGAATTTCTACTTCACTTACTCCTGCTTTTGCTACAAATTTGATTAATTCTTGAATTTCTGTGGTTTTCATATTTTCTGTTTTGAGAATATTTTACATTAAAAAATGATGTTTTTTCGTGATTTTTAATGTTTTTTACTTAATTATCTATAAATATTTGCCAAAAATAATATTATTTTTTTGAATCGTAAGCCCATTTAATCCAAATTGCTCCCCAAGTGAATCCACCGCCAAATGCTGATAATATAATATTATCGCCTTTTTTAAGTTTGTCTTCCCATTCCCAAAGGCACAATGGAATTGTACCGGAGGTAGTGTTCCCATATTTATGAATATTGAGCATTACTTTTTCATCACTTAATCCCATTCGTCTGGCAGTTGCATCAATAATTCTTTTATTTGCCTGATGAGGAACCAACCATGCTACATCATCTGACGTCAGATTGTTTTTTTCCATTATTTCTGCAGAAACATCTGCCATATTGGTTACGGCAAATTTGAACACTGCCTGACCTTCTTGATGAATGTGGTGTTCTTTTTTTGTTACTGTTTCTATACTCGGTGGATATGCAGAACCACCTGCTTTTTGGTGTAAATGCTGAAATCCGGATCCGTCACTACGTAATATAGAATCTTTTACTCCAAATCCTTCAGTATTTGGTTCTAACAATACAGCCCCACAGCCATCGCCAAATATGATACAAGTTTGACGGTCTTGATAGTCCACTAACGCAGACATTTTGTCAACGCCAACCACAACTACTTTTTTATGTGAGCCTGATTCTACAAATTTTGAGCCTGTAACAAGTCCGTATATAAATCCTGAGCAGGCGGCATTTATATCATAACCAAAAGCATTTTTTGCTCCAATTTTATCGGTAATTATATTTGCTGTTGCGGGAAAAATATGATCTCCGGTAACTGTACAACAAATCAGCATATCAATATCTTCGGGTTGAATTCCTCTTTTTTTACATAAACCCAAAACTGCAGGAGCAGCCATATCAGAAGCACCTTTGCCTTCGCCCTTCAAAATTCTTCTTTCCTTTATTCCGGTTCTTGAAATTATCCACTCGTCGGTAGTTTCAACCGTTTTTTCAAGTTCTTGGTTGGTTAGTATATAATCCGGAACATATCCTTGCACTGCGGTTATTGCTGCTGTTATTTTACTCATGTTTATTTTTTATTTAAGAACAACGAAGGTAAAAATATATTTTATGTTTAAAAAGGATAGTTATGTAAACAAAAAAACTTACTGGAAATTATACAGTAAGTTCGTTTGGTACTATCTAAATTAAGGGGTTAATTATAGGGCAACTTGCTTTTCTACAGCTTGTTTTCCTCTATAGAAACCACATTCTCCACAAACTCTGTGGTATAATGTTGGAGCACCACAATTTGAGCATGTTGAAGTTGTTGGAGCAACAGCTTTGTAGTGAGTTCTTCCTTTATCTCTTCTGGTTTTAGATGTTTTTCGCTTAGGATGTGCCATTTTGCTTTATTTTTACTTTGTTTTTATATTATTAAGTGCTGACCATCTAGGGTCAATATTTTCTTGTTTTTGTATTGAAATTTCTTTTAATTTTTTTAATGTTTCGATATTGCATTCACTTTCTTTATGTGTTTTTCTGAATGGAATATTTAAACGGATAAATTCATAGATATAATGTGCAACATTTATTTCGTGTTCACCTTCCGGTAAAATCAATATCTCATCGTGAATTGATGATTCTTCGTTTCCAAATTTTACAATGAGTTTTTCGTTGCCTTTTATAGAAACAGAAACTTCATCTAAACATCTGTCACATGGTACAGTAATTTTGCCTTTAAAAGCGAAATTCAGTTGCAACATTGTAGATTGTTTAATAAGTTCAATGGTAATGCTAAATTTTGCATGTATAAACTCTTCACAATCTAATTTTTCAAAGAACGTATTGTCTATTTTATACTCAAATGTATGAGTTCCTTGAGATAAACCTACAAATTGTATGGTATAGTCTTTCAGTGCTTTCAATTTTTATTTTAAATGAAAGTCGGCAAAGGTAATAAAATAATTAACAATTCAAAAAATAGTATGTTGAAAACAATTTTTAAAAAGAAATTATTTGAATTTCCAGTCGTAAGAATTGATATCAAGCAGGCAGTGTGTAAGCAAGTTAATACTGTCTAAAATATCGTTTTTATCTGCCATTTCTATTACTTGGTGAATGTGTCTGGTTGGTATTGAAATTGCACCTGCAATTGCTCCTCCGGGACTCATTCTTTGAATGCCTGCTGTGTCTGTACCTCCTGCAGTTAGTATTTCTTTTTGATATTTTATTTTGTGTTTTTTTGCTGTTTCCTCCATAAATCGTATCATTCTATAGTCGCAAATGGTTGAACTGTCCATGATTTTAATAGCAGTTCCTTCGCCCAGTGAAGTTATCACTTCTTCGGGTTTAGCTCCGGGCACATCAAAAGCTATGGTGGTATCTAATCCAAAACCAAAATCGGGTTTAATTTCTAGTGCGGCTACGTTTGCTCCTCTGATTCCAACTTCTTCTTGAACCGTGAAAACGCCATAGACATCAAAAGGGACATTTTTTCCTTTTAAATTTTTTAATGTTTCTATGAGTATAAATACTGCCAATCGGTTGTCTAATGATTTACAGTTAACACAGTTGCCCATTTCAATCAAGCCTCTTTCTCTTGTTATTGGGTCGCCTACTTGTACAATTTTTTCAACTTCTTTTTTGCTCATTCCCAAATCGATAAAAAAATCGGTAGTTTTTGGAAGTTTAGCTCTTTCCTCAACACTCATTACGTGAATAGGTTTAGAACCCATAACACCAATAACATCTTTTTTTCCGTGAATGATTACACGTTGGGCTGTTAAGGTTTTTGGGTCAAAACCACCAAGAGTGTGGAATCGGACAAATCCTTTGTCGTCAATATGCGTAACAATAAAACCGATTTCGTCCATGTGGGCTCCAATCATTACTTTTTTCTTTTGTTTTCCCTTTTTGATTGCATAAACGTTGCCCATGTTATCTATTGTAATTTCATCAACAAGTGGTTTTATTTCTCTCAAAACAACTTCTCTGATTCGCTGCTCATGTCCCGGAGCACCTGGTGTTTCGGCAATTTCTTTTAAAAGTTTAGTGTTGAATTTCATGTTTGTTTGGTTTAGTTTTTTTATTCAGTATAACTTAATTTCATCATGTTGGTTTGACCTTTTTCGGTAATAGGCATACTTGCAATGTTAACTACCAAGTCTTTAACTTTGATGTATCCTTCTTTTTTGAGTATGTATTTGATGTCGGCAATGGTGTGGTCAGTACTCACATATTTGTCGTAATAAAAAGCTTTTACGCCCCATACTAGGCTCATTAAATTCAATATAGCTTCGTTGCCTGTAAACACAAAAATTCCTGATTTAGGTCTGAAACTTGCCAGCTTAAATGCTGTATATCCAGAGAAGGTCATTGTTACAATAGCTTTTGCTCCTACTCGTTGTGCTAATCGGCAAGAATTGAAACAAATAGAATCTGTAATGAAGCGGTCATGATTGTCTTCTTCCGGAGGATATTCATAGTTATATACGCTTTCGTGTTGTTCAACATCGCTAATAATGCTTGACATGCTTTCAATTACTTTTATTGGGTGCTTACCCACAGATGTTTCTGCACTTAGCATTACTGCATCTGCACCATCAAGAACTGCATTTGCTACATCGTTAACTTCTGCCCTTGTTGGAGTGATGTTTTCAATCATGCTTTCCATCATTTGAGTGGCGATAATTACTGGTTTTGCAGCTTTTAAACTTTTCTTTACCAGCATTTTTTGAATCAGCGGCACTTCATGAAAAGGTACTTCAACTCCTAAGTCACCTCGAGCAACCATAATTGCATCAGTAACATTTAAAATATCATCAATTTCACGAATGGCTTCCGGCTTCTCTATTTTAGCTATAACTTTTGCGGAGCTTTTCTTTTCTGCAATCAAATGTTTTAATTCAATAATATCTCTTGCGGTACGCACAAATGAAAGACCAATCCATGATACATTCATGCTTAGAGCAAAATTTAAATCTTCAATGTCCTTTGTAGTTAAGCTCGGTAAAGAAATTTTTGTGTTTGGTAAGTTTACCCCTTTGTTTGATGACAAAATTCCACCATGTTCAACGATTGCAACAACTTCGTCAACTTTGTTTGTTGATTTTATTGTCAGAACCAGCTTACCATCATCTAACAAAATGGTTTCTCCGGCATATACATCTTGAGGAAAGTTTTGATAGCTGATATATACTTTGTCAGCGTTTCCGGTACATTCTTGAGATGTAAAAATGATTTCTTTTCCCTTTTCGAGAAGAACTCCATTATTTTCTACTTTTCCAACTCTGATTTTTGGTCCTTGTAAATCTGCTAAAATTGCTGTATGAATGCCTCGTTCTTTGCTAATTTCTCGAATGAGTTGAATGGTTTTTGCGTGGTCGTCATAAGTTCCATGAGAGAAATTAACTCTGCAAACATTAACTCCGGCTTCAATAATTCCTGTTAAGATTTCTTTTGATGAAGTTGCAGGTCCTAGGGTTGCAACAATTTTTGTTTTTCTTGTAATCATTTATAAGATTAGATTTTTTTTTGATTTTAGTCCGTTTATATCAATTTCAACTGCTGTTAACACAATTGGTGATGAATTTATTTTGTCTGTTATATCTTGAGTTAAATTATCATTTATAGCCCCTTTGACTATCATAAAAAAGTCTATTCCTTTTTGTTCGGGAATCAATAATCCATTGTCGCTATAATTTGATATTAGAAAATAATCCAATAAATCTTCATCGTGGAAGAATTTATAAAGTGCAAAAATTCCAACACCTTCTTTTGTTACTTTTTCAAGGTCTTCTTCTCTGTCCCTTAGGAGGTCTATTTCTAATGTTCTGTTAAGCTCATAAGCTAGTTTATAATCTTTAGAATGGCAACTGATTCCTATCAGGGCAAAGTCATAATTTTCTTCTATATCTAAAGTAAATTTAGCCATTTGTATCGGCAAAGATAAAAAGATATCGGATAATCGATTTTTTTTGGTAGTAGTTATTTCTCTAATAAACTGTTAATTTTGCTTTAAAACACACAGATAGTTATGGTTTCATAGTTCAACGGATAGAATAGGAGTTTCCTAAACTCTTGATCCAGGTTCGATTCCTGGTGAGACCACTAATAAAAGTGTAATATTTACAAGTTTTGCAACTATTTTTATCAAGCTTATAACTTTTATGTCCAACTAAAAGTAGAAACTCCAGCTCACTCCGTCAGTTTCTGGCGGAGCCGACTACTCGATTATGCCTTCGCCCTTCTTTTTCATTTGTGTTTTGTTGCGTCATACTGTTTCAAATTCTTTCGGATAAATAACTGTTCCCGATATATTTTTCAGTCCATCTTTTACTAGCTCAATTGCCATAAAAACATCAGAAGGAATGTCAAACGGGGCTTTAATATTCCATTTGTCGGCTGGTTCAAATCCAAATTTTGGGTAATAATGTTCGTGTCCCAAAACGATTACAGAAGTAAACCCCAAATCTTTTGCGACTTTAAGACCTTGTTTGATGAGTTGTCCGCCTATTCCACTTTTTTGAAATTCAGGTCTAACTGCCATTGGTGCAAGTCCTAAACTTTCAATTAGGTTTCCGTTGTCGTCTTTGATTATGATTTTCGTAAGTAAGATATGTCCAACGATTTTATTGTTGTCAGTTGCAACAAGCGAAAGTTCTGGAATAAATACTGTCGGATTGCGTCTTAAAGCATCAACCAATCTTGCTTCGTTGTCCTGTCCGAAAGCAATTTGATTGATTTCAAAAACTTCATTAAAGTCGTTTGGTGTTTCCTGTCTTACTGTTAGCCGTTCTGTCATTCTGTTTCTGTTTGTTGTGTTGTCTTAAATGGTGAGGCACAACGGCAGCCCGTCTAATAACTTAATTTTCTTTCGCTAAACTAAGCAAATAAACCCAATTTCGGGCATTTAAAACGAGGTTTATTTTAGAAGTTGAATAACACACCATCTATCTGTGAACCGCCGTGTACGTGAACCGTACGCACGGTGGTGTGAGAGGCGCACTCCGTCAGTTTCTGGCGGAGCCGTCTACTCGATTTTGGGCTGACGTTCTTTAATATCATTTTTTTATGAACAGAGTTAGTAAATTTTGGGTTGTAACCAAGCTAGCAAAAAATCAGAGTTATTTGATATTCTTTTCAATGCAGATATAAAAAAGGATGGGATTTCAATTCAAAGGAAGTATGTCTGGCACTGAAATTATTGGTATCTTTATGACCAAAAATGAAGCAGAAAAAGTTGCTAAAATGGCTTTATTAAAAGCTGGTGCAATTAACAAGTTTTAAATTAGTTTGGGGTGCAATGCCCCAAACTTTAAATTGAATTACTATGGAAAGATTAAAATTCATTTTCTCAAAGTGTTTTGATAAATACAATGATAAACAACCAATAACTTTGATTAAACATTATAACAAGGTCAAAACAATCGGCTCAAATTCTGAAAATTTTAATTTTTATTTCTCAAATTCAGCCGTATATTCTTCAATGATTGAGGGAAACATTATTGATTTTGATAGTTATATGAAATATAGTTATTCTGGAATGAATAATACTGGTAAATCATTCAAAGAAATTGAGGATTTAAAAAAATCGTATTTATTTGCAAAAGAGCATAAATTGAATTTAAGTAACTTTTTGAAATGTCATAAAATATTGTCAAATACTTTCGTTGAAGATAATAAATATAAAGGCGTAATACGAGATAAAGATGTTTATGTTTTTTCTAATGGAAAAAGAATATATACAGGAGCAAGTAAAGAAATTGTAAAAGGAGAAATGTCAAAATTATTTGATGATATTGAAATATTGATTTCAAGAGAACTAACAATTAATCAAGTGTTTTATTATGCTTCAATGTTACATTTGATATTAGTTCAAATTCATCCTTTTGCTGATGGTAATGGGCGTTGTTCAAGATTGATTGAAAAGTGGTTTTTATCTGAAAAATTGGGAGTAAATGCTTGGTTCATTCAATCTGAAAGGCTATATCAAAAGAGAATTGTAACATACTATAAAAATGTTCACTTGGGCGATAATTATACGAACATTAATTATGACTATTCAATACCTTTTCTATTAATGTTACCAATGGCTTTAAGGTTGCACTAATTCGTTTGCTCTATAACGGCAGCCTGTCTAAAAACTTAATTTTCTTTTGCTAAACTAAGCAAATAAAACCAATTTCAGGCACTTAAAACGAGGTTTGTTTTAGAAGGCGGATAAACCCATCTATCTGTGAACCGCCGTGTACGTGAACCGTATGCACGGTGGTGTGAGAGTCGCACTCCGTCAGTTTCTGGCGGAGCCGTCTACTCGATTAGCGGCTGGGCTTTTGTCCTCGGTCATGTTTGTCTTTGTGTTCATTGTCAGCTAATGTAAATACTTGTTTTTAAAGTCCGCAAGTTGCGTTTTGATATTTGTGTCAGTCGTGGAATTTGAAACACAGTCAAATAGTTTGTCCCAAGTTGCTGCGAAAAAATGGTCGTGATAGTTTGAAATTAAGAAGTCCTTTTTTACTCTGTCCGCTCCGTTACTAACTCCGTCATTGTCCTGCGGATAAACGAAAACAACGAAAGAGTTGTCGTCAATGTGAATTAGGTTTCGTAGGATTTGATAGTTGTCAAAGAATGGTTGTGATGTGTGGAACGAACTGTTGAGCGGTTTTAAAAACTTTGAATAAACGCTGTCAAACTTGTCCGAGTTGATTTCAGCTTTACCAAACTCGCCCTCCGTATATTTTATCTCAAAGTGCAATCGTTTGCCCGATGTCGTCTCAAAGAAGAAGTCAAAACTTGTTGGTCGTCTGCCAAACTTTACCTCTAAGCCGTCCTTCTCAAAGCAAACGGTGTCGTAGTTTACTGTCTCGTTTGCAAGTCCGAGAAAGTCAGTAATAATTTCAAGTGTCCGCTCACGGTAAAGCGGAAAGAAGAAATTAAACACATTGCTTGCGAAGAGTTCAAATGGTGGAAGTCCGAATGCAACTTGATTTGTTGCTCGTCCAAGTAAGCAATAAGTCTGTCACGGTATGTCGGTAGTAGATTGTCAAACTTGTTGTCCTCTGGAAGAATATGCGGATACGGTTGTTTATTCTTTTTCCAAAGTCCGTCCCCAAGGTCGGGAAAAGTTGTCGCCTTGTAAGTTGCTAATCGGTCTTTTGTCCTGTCGCTAAAGTTCATGTTTGCTGTGTCGTTGTAGCCTTGCCGCTAACGTCAGTCCGTCTAATAACTTAATTTTCTTTTGCTAAACTAAGCAAATAAACCCAATTTCGGGCATTTAAAACGAGGTTTGTTTTAGAAGGCGGGTAAACCCATCTATCTGTGAACCGCCGTGTACGTGAACCGTATGCACGGTGGTGTGAGAGTCGCACTCCGTCAGTTTCTGGCGGAGCCGTCTACTCGATTATACCCAGTGGTTCTTTCCTGTCGCTTCATTTTATTAGTCTTATAGTTCTCCAAGTCCAGATAGTCTTGCAAGAAGTCGAGCTTTGTTTGAAATATTTCTCAATCCCTTGCCTTTTGAAAGCTGATACGGTATAGTAATGTCTCTTCTTGTGTATTGGTCGGAAGTTATATCAACAATTTCTTTGTTTTGTCTCCGCTCTAAAAAATAGTGTGTTCCATTATTCCAATGTGCTGGGTCATTAATACTTTTTATCATCCAATTTTGTGTTTGTCCTGTCAGTCTATAAAGCACTTCAGATGCAGCAAAACAAAATCCAGTCGAGGCGATACCTGTTTCGATATTTAACTGATACCAATTTGGTTCTAATACTTGCCTTTTAATATTATCATTTTCAAAAGCAGTTTGAAGTATTCTTATAATTTCTAATTCGTCCATTTTCTAAGAGTATATTTTATGAAAAGGTTTCAATAGATTGGTTCATAATTGTTGTGATTTTATCAACGTTTTTTTTCAGTTCGTCACCTTGGATTGAAATTGCAAGTCTGTCCTCCTTACGTGGTGTGTATGAAATACCAAGTTCGTCAAAAGTGGTTTTTGTGTCAGCAATAAGGTCTTTGTCGAGCTTAATTTCAAAATGACAATTGCTTGGTGATTTTCTTGGATGAAACCACATATAATTTATTCTTGTTGTCCCTAATGCAACGTGATGTTTATTGTAAGTTACTTTTGAGTTTGGATAAGTCTTTTGTGCAATTTTTATCATCTCGTCCATTATTGCAATTGATTTAGGATTTGATTTCTTTTCCCAATAAGGTCGTCCAACTTCTTCTCCGCCTAAATTTTCTTCGTCCTCTGGTGTTTCATATATGTCAAGAACCTTTGTGAAACTTAAAAGTATTTTGTTGTCGATTTTAATTGCGTTCAGTTGAATTGCAATTATTGGAATTGAACGGTTCATTAGAGCAATTACGTTAAAGAAGCGATTTGTAATTTCTTCCGCAACGATTACTGCTCGATGGTCTTTTGAAGGAAATCGTCTGCGTTCAATGTCCCAATATTCGATTGTCCTGATGATATGGCTTTCATCTGTCGCCCCAAGTTGAATTTCGGTTTCATACATCGTCTCTGTTTCGTTGTTGAGAAAAAGAAAGTCTATGCGTCCGCCACTTGATTGTTTTCTTTCACGGTGAATTGGGTCAAGTTCTCCAAGTCCAAGAATTGATGGGTCTTCTTCAATTCTGTCTTGAAGCCACTTTTCGTTGAAATGTTTTTTTAGAGATATTTTTTCTCCTTTAGTGTATTGTAAATTGTCACTCATTGTCTGTCTGTTTTATGTTGATGTTGTGTCGTCCAACCATTGGCTATAACGTCAGTCCGTCTAATAACTTAATTTTCTTTTGCTAAACTAAGCAAATAAACCCAATTTCAGGCATTTAAAACGAGGTTTGTTTTAGAAGACGAATAACTTGTTTTGGAAAAGAAAATGCCGGAGAAAGGCTTAAAATAGCCTCTCAGAACCAAAAAATAACGAGCAAGTACTTTCAGGTACTCTTTTAGTAATTTTTCGGGTAAAATATTAAAAATTCTACGCAGGTTAAAAGCCATAAACATCAAACCAACATCGGCACTTGCCCGTTTTATGCCTCGTTTGGTAACAATGTAATAAAACCCCCACTGCCGTTTGATGATGCCGTAAGGGTGTTCCACAATGGCTTGCCGCCTTCGGTAGAGCTGAGCATTAGCCTCTATGTTTCGGTAACATTCTTTTTCCAGCACCCGTGAAGACC
>JADYZM010000048.1 GCA_020853105.1 Flavobacteriales bacterium
ATACCACTTGCCCAAGTTTCATCGTGGTGAGTAAGTTGCATTCTAAACTTGCCTTTGCGTTGACTTACTACATCGTAAATCTTTCCTACTTCTAAATTCTGATTTTCCATTTTTATTTGTTGTTGTTTTTTCTTTTCATTAAGTTCATCCAGCGATTAAGTTGGAAGATTTTTCCATAAGTCTAATAGCAATCCAATTTTTTGTTATAACGTTACCTGCGGGAGAATCTCTAAACCTCCAATTTCCCGCCGTTTGATTATCACAAGAAATTGTTAAGGTTGAGTTGCTGAACACAGGATAAGTGTAAGAGCTGTTCAGGCTATTGCTTATCATCTGATTTGATGTATTAACAGAAGCTACAATAGAATGCGTTGAACGAAAGACGTTAACAATACTTAAATTGTCTGGAGCATTTCCGAATTGTAAAACTCTATTTCCGACGGATGAAGAGAGGACAAAGTTATAGTCTATTGAGATCATCCCATCAAATTTAAATCGATATTTAACAGGAACAGTCTCTATCCTTGAAATAAAATCACTATCATATAAAATATTTTGCCACAGGTTAGCAATGAGCAAATCTACTATCAATGAATTAACCCCATCAGCTGCCGGTTTATCAACTGAACCCCCTACCAGAGAATGTCCGAAAAAAATTAATCTACCTTGAGGATTGCCAACACCTGAGAGGATGGGTATAAATTGTTTAAAGTACATAAATCAAACTCCATAATTATAAATATGAATTTCCGAAGGGACGTTAGAAACAGAGACAACAAGTTTTAAATTTTTGGATGAAGATGAACTAACAATATCTTTGATGTTTTTGCTAATTACATCAAGGAAAGTGAAAGATTCCAGAGCCTGAATTTCTGCAAAGCTGCCGTTATTATTATAATTAATATAACAAACGTTATTACTTCTATTAACTACTGTAATGTGTCTATATGGGACTGTTATTTCAAGCCTGTCCGTAATATTCGTAAAATTCAGTTTATAAAATAACATTAGGCAGCCTCTGAAAGTTTGTTTGAAAAGAAAGCAATATAATCTGAAACGGAAGTATAGCCATCATCTTTATTTATTCCTTGAGTGAAAAATCTTTTAACACTTCCAACGCCTGCAAGATGCGAACCGGCAAGCAATCCAGAGTAATTAGTTTGAGCAACATAATCTTTATACTTTGGATTTTTTGAACCTGAAACTACAATACCGAGCCAATCATCAGCACCGGAATTTTTAAGAGCCTGTATATTACTTTCGACTAATTTCTCGTGATACAAATCTTGTAAGTCAGGATTGTTAAGAAAATTTTCCTTTGGTTTCCATTCGGGAAGATCAAACAGTTCCTTCAAGCTGTTAAGTGTGGTTTCCATAAATTGATAAGCACCTAAAGCACCGATCGAATTTTGTGCTTTATAATTATTATTGCTTTCAGCGAGTTTGACGAGGTCTGCATATTTTTCATAATCAAAACTTTCATTTTCAATTTGCAAATTATTTTTCCTTGACTTTGAAAAAAAATAAAGAGAGACTAAACCAATAATCAACCATAAATACATTAACTTCCTGAAAATTTATTTAAAAGATACAAGCCGGCAACGCCTGCAATAACCGGAACAATTGAAGATTTCTTTTCCGTTTGCTGTTGTTGTTGCTGTTGAATTGGCTGTTTAATGTTCACCGGTAAAGCAACCCCAACAATTAGCTGATATTCATCAACAAACTTTTTGAAATTATTATCATTGAAATACTGAATTGAAATATCAGAAACAGATTTGCAGGCACTCTTTAAAATTTCCGCACGCAAAACAAATCTAAGATGTTCTAATGCACACGCTTGAGAAGGGCTTACGCATTTAGGTCTAAGGTCAGCAAGCACTCGCATTGATATTCCGGTAGTTCGCAAAATATTTCTTTCAAGTGAGCCAGCCGGTTTGTTTTTGTAAATGTTGTTTGCTTCATAAGCCTTGATTAGAGCATCTTTTATGTTAAATGATTTAGTGCGAGGCTCGTTAGAAAAAATTGAAAGCACGGAAAAGACAACACCAAGACCGGAGACAATTTCTGAAAAAAAAGGAATTGGCAAAGAAATATTTCCAAGTTTATTTGCTTCGTTTGAAAACGCTTCAAGATTTTTTAAAGCCGGAACGTTTGACATTGGTTTCATCTGAATTTTATCACCTGAAATAGTCAGCATTTCAGTTGAATAGTTTTCAGAAAAGTAAATATCAAAAGCACAACGCAACAAAGTCCCGAATTCAGGCATTTTTTGCTGATTAAAGAAACTGATTGCAGTATCCATTGAAGATTGAGTAATTCTATATCCCCCCCCGCTTGTTTGTGCTTCAACAATATTAGAAATTACTTGTGCAAATTGATTGCTATCATATCCTTTATATTTCATTTCATCCTCAATCTAACATAACTTTTTTTGTAACTTTTTGAATTGCCGGTGTTCCTAAACTTCCAGAACTTTTTTCATCTTTTAATTTTTTGACAAAAAAGTAAATTCCACCAAGCAATAAAATCCATTGCAAAATATTTTTTAAATTCATTTTTAAAATTCTCCAGAAAATATTTTTTTATAATTTCCCGCAAACCAAACAACACCTACAACAACTAACAAGATAACACCAAGACCTACACCTGTACCGATTACAGGATTGCTCGTAATTTCCTCAATACTATCAAAAGTAAGAAACGCACCAAACACACCGAGAACTCCGAGAATAGCCAAAACGATTGCAGCCACGGGGACAGGATTTTTTAAAAGGTCAAATTCTAACTCTACATAATCAGCATTATTTTTTTTAACTGCTTTCGCTGATATTATTTTAATCGGTTTTCCTTCCACGACTTCGATTCCCCAACCAATGAGACCTTTAAAGGTCTCAATGATTGAAGCTAACCAATCGGAAGGGATTAGAGAAGATTTCAGATGCAGTTTATAACGTCCTACTAAGAGTGTGCTGTTATAATCCAGAGGCATTTTACACCTCTCAATTATAATGATAACTCAGAGGGAGAAATAACCTTAACCGCACCAAGTAAATTTGGATTGATTACCGGAACTGCTGAAACACCACCGCCTGAAGATGAACCACCTTTTACGTTACCCGCTGGTAAAATTGCAGGCTCGGATTTGATGATACCGTTTGCAATTTTGTTTCCAACTTTTTGATTGTTTATGATAACGCTTCTTGCAGCTTTGTCCGGTGTTAATACAATACTACAAAAATATTGTTCTAAAGTTGTAACACCGGTAAAGTTGTAGCTGAAGCTAACTTCATTACCAACATTTTCCTCAAGTGTTCGGGCTGGATTTAAACCAACTTCGATTAAAGAAACGCTTGCCTCAACCTGATTAATGAAGTTTGATTGTGCGAGTAATTCGGTTGCAGTTGCATCTGCTTTGAGCTTGCCGTCCTTAGTTATTAATACATCTGTTACGGCTGCAAAATTTTTCAGAAGTATTGAGCTAACATTCTGCACACTGTCGGTATCACCAACACGTCCAGCACCTGAAGCAACAACATTTCTTTGAGTAATTGAAAACAAATAATTTTGAACTCCGTCACTTTCAACACCGAAAATTCTTACAGTTCCAGAAATTCCTGCAAGTGCTGCAAGTGCTGAGTAATTCATTCTAAGATAAAGGACATCATTCCTTTCAACCAGATATGAATTTGTGTCATCACCGAATTCACCGCAAGGAATATAGATGTAAGCCGAAAGAGCTCCAAGTGCAACGCTTGTAAATGTAGCGAAACCACCTTTAAGATTGTTGAGGAAACTCAATAGCTCAAAGTCAACGTCGTTAATCAAGGGATATTTTTTATAGTTAAGCATCAACGTTCCCAGATCGTCAAGAGTAGCAGCTACCGCCCCATTTGTTCCCTGAAACATAATGACAAACGCTTTATAATTGCCTTCCGGTACTTCAAAGTAAAGTTGCCCGTCAGTGATATTTTTTGAAAATAAAAATTTCATTTTATTCTTTCCTTAAAATTTTTTAATTGGTTATTTTTTTGCTTTTTGATACCATTCGGATTTTTCAATCCAAAGGTTGAAAACAACAACACCCGCAACAACTGCGAGAGCCGCCATTATAAATTTACCTGCATCACCTTTGAGTAAGTTTGCCATATTACACCTTTATTAAATTGTTAATAATTAAATTTTTTAATTTTTTTTCTTTCACTTATAATTTAAGAAATTTAACGTAAAAAGCAAATGAAAAATGCTTTAATATTGAACTATTTTCGTCTCGTATTTTCCGAGCTTATCTAATCCAAATAATCCAAGTTGTTCAGCGAGCTTTAAGTCAAGTGGTAAGGTTTGTTTGAAAGAAATTATTTCGTTTACTTGGGCTTTAAAGTCAGTTGATAGCTCGGAAAGCCTGCGAGCTATACCGATAATTGATATTGATTTGTGCCTGCCATATCTTACCAGATACAAAAAATTTGAACTCTTTGCGTACGGTGAAATATATTGCTCGGCTTCCTCTACAACTAAACAAAGGTTTCCAACCGCATAACACCACCGGAAAAGAAAATCAATATCCAAGTCAGAATTAAATCTGCATACATATCGAAAACTTTCGGGAGAGTTTTCAAGGTGAAAATTAGCGAGGTCGGAATAGTCTGTAAAAATTAGACCTTCATATTCAAGTTGAGGATCAATAATTACAAGGCGCGAAAAAAGTGGTAGAATTTTATTTTTTACAAAATAGCTCTTACCACTTCCTGTCTTACCGAATATAAGTTTTATTTCTCTATTCAATCAAAGTCTCTTTTTCTTTTTCTTTTTCTTTTTTCTTTTTGTCTTGTTGAGCTAAGTAACGAGGCAGGAAAATGAAGGCTAAGCATAAAGCAAGACCGGTTTCCTCTTTATACTTGCCAACAATAGAAACATATTTGACTGCAACCGCTTCAACCGCTTCATTTAAACTTTTACTTTCTTCCGGTGAGAGGGGTTGATCTGGATAAATCCGAGCAATTAATAAACCGAAAGAATAAGTCCCAAGATTTGAAACACTTTGCCCGAAGATTTTATTTTCTTCCTCTTGTTGAATTACTTCTTTCTTTTTTCTTCCTCGCCTCTCAGTTTTTTCTTCCTTCTTTTCTTCATATTCAGCTTTTAATTTTTCCTGATCTGCTTTGCTTTCGTCAAGCTCAGAAAAAGATGCCTGATTCATCTTCGTCGTCGTCGTCGTCGTTTTGTCTTTTTTGTTCTCTTTCAGTTGGTTTTCTTTTGTTTTCATCTTCATCCTTCTTTTTGTAAGTTGATTTAGTTTTAAGTTCCTTGTTTTCGTCAAGAGTTATTTTGTGAGTAGCTCCACAATCACACTCAACTATAACTCCGCCTTTGATTTTTGTTATTTCAGCCACTGTGATAATCCTTTGAATAAGTTAATAACATTTGTTTTATTAATTAGTTTTTTAAATTCGTTCTTACAAATTGCACAATTATTTAAATGCATTGAAAGCAATTCAGTCTCTATTTCAATAATACAATCTAATTTGTTTCTTTGATGCAGTTCGACATTAGAAATTATTTGGAATAAATCCCTACAGATATTTATGTTTTTAGTTTCCATAGTTCAAAGCTTCTTTCATAACTTTTTCATTTAAGATTTTTTGTTGCAATAGTAAAAGTTCCTTTGTTTTCGCTGAGGTTGTATCTTCACACAAATAATTTAGATTGATACAGGATAGAGTAAAGTAATAACAAATATTATCTGGGATTATATTTTGCTCGCATAGACTTTCAGCAACCGAACAAGTTAAATTCCCATATTCGCAAACTTCTGAAGGTAAATTTATTTGATTACTTCCTGAACAATTCAGGAAACTGAAAAGCATTATAAATAATAATGCAAACAAAAAAATACTGTAAATAATTTTAATCGAAGTTATCATTTTATTTTCCCTTTTAATGATGAAAAAATGTTAATTAAAAAAAGAAGCAGTTTAAAATAGGAACGAAAAAAACTGCTTCTCTGAAGGGTTATTTTATCGATACACTATAAAAATAATTAAATTAAATTAAAAAATCAAGATTTATAAATTTTATTGTAAAACTTTTCTTTTTCCTCTTTTGTCAGGTATTTATTCGCTAATTTTTCGACTTCTTTCATTATAGATGAGCTCTGTTTACCTTCCCTGTTTTTTATTATTTCATTTGCCAAAAAATCTACAAGTTTTTTCATTTTAATAGCTCCTTTTAAAATTAAATAATCTGTTTTCGATTTGAATGTTTAAAATATTTTTTTTGTTCCATATATACGATAAGTCCTGCTGAGAATGTTTCAAGATATATTTACGATCAAAACAATTAAAACTTTTAAAATCTTTGATATTAAAAAATAAGTTATCGAACCAATAAAAAACGAATTTGTTATAGTCATTAATATAAATCAGATGATTAATATAATCATCAACTTGATAACATATATTATTCCAACATAACAACAATCTATCATCTTTTTTTACTTCTTGATTTATGAGTTTTCCCGCTTCATCATAATTGAAAACATTTTTCCGACTTGCAAGGCTACCGATCAATTTTAATCTTGTTGATTTTTTTAATGTCAAAAATTTTTCTAATGTTTCCTTGCTTATAAATTTACAGTAATATGTTGACCATAAATAGGCTTGCGAAATATCAATTTCAATCCCGGAAACACTGCCTTCCTCTGAGTGGAAAAAATCAAAATTACAATTAAAATATTTTATATCTTTTTTTGTGAGTTCCATTTTTTCAATGTTTGCTTTTACTTCACTCTTAAATTTTGTTAGTAACTTTATAAATCCAAATCCAACAAATTCAGAAGATATAATATATTCCTCTCTTTCGTTACCAATCTTAGTAGTGTAATTGTTAGATACCACACGAAAAGGTCTTTTTAAACTTTTAAAATATTCCTCAACTTCTAAAAACTTTCCGCTAATATGCTTGACCTGCTTTTTCAATTTAAAAGTTTCCAATCGGAATTTTTAGCCTGAAGTTCTGTTGCTGTTTTCAAAATATCTTCAGGACGGAAAGTAGTTATTTTTAATCGTATGGTTTCACCGTTTTTATTTTTAAACTCGACTATATCCAAAATTATAATTGACCGGCTATAATTATCATTAATATCAAGTTCGTCAAACATTTCTTTTAACTCGTCTTTTAGTTCTGGCAACAAAGAACGAAATTGATTCAACGAATATTCAACACCATTATAATTTATGCTTTTAACCGTATCTACTAAATATTCATTCAAAAACATTAAGGCAGTTGAGCCTGAAATGGTTTTTTCTTTGAGCTCTAATAGTGGATTGTCCACATATTTAACATTATTTAATAAGTAATTGTTTACGACCTCCCTTGCTGTTTTTATGTCAACTTCATATTTTCTTTTTACATAATAAGATTTGTTTTGAAAAGATTTGTCAAGAGTTTCCCTAAACAATTCTTTTTGTGTTCGGTTTTCTTTCTTTGCTTGTTTGTAAAGTTCTGAAGCTCTTTTGTAATTCCAAACAATCTTGTTTTCGATAGCAAGGTCATAGTAACGACTATAAAAATTATTTATGTTTTGTTTTGTTTTTGCAGATGATGGTTTTTTCTGCTTTGGCTTGTCTTTCATAATTTTCCTATTTTTTCTGATTGACTTTGTGAAGATAAAAACTTATTGAATAAAAAAAAAAGTGCTCCACCTTTTGAATGAAGCACCTTTATTGTTGAGCCAAAAAATTTTAATCACTTAATATGCTGTCGAAAAATTCATCGGCGTCAATGAAATTTGAATCTATCAACTTACCATTTATTGAAACATCGAAAAGATTTAAAGGCTTTCCGTCTCTTGTCTTTGTCTTTCCTTTAAACTCAATCTTTATTTCGTCTCCGATTTCAATTCCGAATTTTTTCTTAGCATATCTTAACGCTCTTTTTATTATCGCTGACAAACCAACTCTTTTATTGTCATCGAATTCTAAAAATAGATTTTCTCTATCATCAAAAATGATTTTACCGAAACCTTTTAAAGTTCCCACGTAAACCGGAGTTTGTTCAAAATCAACAAATTGAGAGTTTGCTTCTTTTTCTTGTGATTTCATTTCTTTCCTTTCTTTTTGTTTAATGATGTTTCTTTTGAGTTTTCAGCTAATGCCTTGCTAATTAAATTTACTACATATTCTGATACCGAAATCTTTTCGGCGTAGCACTTAGTTTTAATAGCCTGAATTAATTCCAAGTCAAAACTAATTGATATGGGCACTTTCATTTTTTCCTCTTATTTTGTGATTGGATTGATAACGTCTGAAAGGTATAAGATTATAGCTTCTTTTTTAAACAACAAAAAAGAAGTTGAAAATTCAATATAAATATTTCCGTCTCCTGTAATTTCAAACTTCGAGACATAAGCAAATTTATTTTTGAACTCAGGTTTTTTTCTCTCAATAGCTTTCCTGATTTGCTTGTTAAATTCAATATAAAGATCATTTATTATATGAGGTTCTTTTTTTCCCATTTCTTTATTCCTTTGTTTAATTATTGATTTTTTTACTAACGGCAATTTAACAAATAAATATTTAATAACCAAACCCCGTCCCCCGCTGAGCTGGACACCGGACAAGGGCTCTTAATCTCCCACCCACACGACACC
>JADYZM010000049.1 GCA_020853105.1 Flavobacteriales bacterium
CAATTTATTTATTCGACATCAAAACAGCTAAACCAAATGCAGGTGGCTTTAAAGAATTTAAAAGAACTCTTTTAGAATGGGTAGCAACAACATTAGCAGCCAATCCGACAGCAAATGTTCAGACCATTATTGCAATACCTTACAATCCTTACGAACCACAACCATACAACCGTTGGACAATGCGTGGTATGCTCGACTTAGACAATGAATTAAAAGTTGCAGCAGAGTTTTGGGACTTTCTTGGCGGACAAGGTGCATATACTGACTTGCTAGATATTTTTGAACGAATCGGTTTAGAACTAAGACCAGAAATAGATGCATACTTTGCGAGATATAACAGACAATAACCAATGTAACCCCCCATCATTAAAATTCATTTTGATATGGTTTGTTTTAATATTTAATGTTAACTTAACATGCTAAACTAAAATTGCAGATTAACTTCGTTTTAAATAATTCAATGAATTATACTTATGGAAAAAATTTTATTGGTTGATGACGAAAACGATATTCTTGAATTCGTAAGTTATAATTTAAACAAAGAAGGCTTTCAAGTAATCACCTGTAACAATGGCAAAGAAGCCATTCAAATTGCACAGAAAGAAACTCCAGATTTAATTATTCTTGATGTAATGATGCCCGAAATGGATGGCATTGAAACCTGCCACGAAATTAGAAATATAACAAAGTTAAAGGACACGTTAATTATGTTTTTAAGCGCAAGGAGTGAAGACTATTCTCAACTTGCAGGATTTGACGCAGGGGCTGATGATTATATTTCCAAACCAATAAAACCAAAACTTTTGGTTAGCCGAATTAAAGCAGTGCTTAGAAGAAAGGTTGGAAAAGCAAAAACTGAAGAAATACACGCCGGGGTTAGAATAGATAGAGAAAAATATTTGGTTTTTAAAGACGATAAAGAATATTCTTTTCCAAAAAAGGAATTTGAATTACTAGCCCTTTTAATTTCAAAGCCGGGTATTGTTTTTACCAGAGAGGTAATTTTAGACAATGTTTGGGGAGGCGAAGTGGTTGTTGGCGATAGAACCATTGATGTTCACATCAGAAAATTGCGAGAAAAATTGGGTGATGAAATCATAAAAACCATTAAAGGAGTTGGTTACAAATTTGAAATGTAATAACTAGAAATTCACAGCATTAGAAAGTTTTCCCTAATTTTTCCTTTAAATTTGTAACGTGAAAAACCTCACTCCTAAAGGTATAGCCCTCAGAATTTCATTATTTGTAGCCACTACTGTAACTATTATT
The DNA here is from genome assembly GCA_020853105.1 of Flavobacteriales bacterium. Taxonomy (GTDB): domain Bacteria; phylum Bacteroidota; class Bacteroidia; order Flavobacteriales_E; family Vicingaceae; genus Vicingus. Next base: position 1,270 of record JADYZM010000049.1, read on the forward strand.
GTATTTTTTGCAGAATTTTTCTCTGAATCTATTCACTTTCTTTCTTTGTTTCTTGTTTTTACTTCATCTTTAATCATCTCGTATTTCGGGTTTTTAATAGCCATTGAGCAGTTTATTTACAAAAAAATCAAATTGATTTATCGATTAATTCATAGCCTAAAACTCAACAAAGATGATGCTATGTCTGATATTAATTTAAGCAAGGATATTATTAGCCAAGTGAGTCATGAAGTGATTGATTGGGATAAAAAAAACAAAATGGAATTTGAACGATTAAAAGATATGGAGTCGTTCCGCAGAGAATTTGTTGGTAATGTTTCGCACGAACTAAAAACTCCCATTTTTAATATACAGGGGTATTTATTAACCCTTATGGAGGGTGGTCTTTATGATGAAAAAATCAATATGGATTATCTGGCTAAAGCCAATAAAAGTGTTGAAAGGATGATTGCCTTAATCGAAGATTTAGACATTATCAGCAAACTTGAATCTGGAACTATTGAACTAGATTTAAAAAAAATCAATATTGTTGATTTAACACAAGAAATATTATCCTCCTTAGAAATTAAAGCAAACGATAAAAACATAAAACTGGGCTTACACAACACGCTAAACAAGCCTGCTTGGGTTATGGCTGATGCAGATAAAATAACACAAGTATTGGTTAATCTGTTAGTAAACTCAATAAAATACGGTAAAGAAGGAGGAGAAACCACGGTTCGATTTTACGACATGGACGAAAACATTCTAATTGAAGTAGCAGACAACGGACAAGGCATAGAAGAAAAGCACCACAAAAGATTGTTCGAACGATTTTATAGAACCGACAGAGGAAGAGCAAGAGATTCAGGAGGAACTGGCTTAGGCTTATCAATCGTAAAACACATCATCGAAGCACACCACCAAACCATTAATTTAAGAAGTACAGTTGATGTTGGTTCCACTTTTTCATTTACTTTAAAAAAAGCAAAACAATAATTTCATAGCTTTTCGTTAATTTGTACCATGCAAATACAACTATCTTTTGTCATCATCACATATAATGAAGAAAAAAATATTGAACGATGTTTGTCTTCTGTTCATGAAATTGCTGATGAAATTGTAGTAGTAGATTCATTTTCAACCGATAAAACAAAAGAAATTTGTTTAAAATACGGAGCAAAGTTTATTGAACACCCATTTGAAGGACACATCGAACAAAAAAACTGGGCAATTACCCAAGCTTCCTTTCCATACATTTTGTCATTAGATGCTGACGAAACTTTAACTCCCGATTTATTAAAAGAAATAGCAAAAATTAAAAACAACTGGCAATTCGATGGATATAGCTTTAATCGGCTAACTAACTATTGCGGAAAATGGATAAAACACTGCGGTTGGTATCCCGATAAAAAACTTCGATTGTGGGATTCTCGCAAGGGCTCGTGGAAAGGTACTAATCCACACGATAGATACGAAGTCGAATCACAGCATATAAAACATCTCAATTTCGATATTTTACATTACAGCTACTACTCTATTTCTGACCACATCAAACAAGTAAATTACTTTACTGATATTGCTGCCAAAGCAGCCTTTACAGAGGGAAAAAAAAGTTCTTTGTTTAAAATCATTATAAATCCAATTATCAAATTTTTACGAGATTATTTTTATAAACTAGGCTTTTTAGATGGATATTATGGATTTATTATTTCTGTTATTTCTTCTCATGCCACTTTTTTAAAGTACGCCAAACTGAAACAACTGTCTTCTAAAAGTGAATAATAAAACCATTATCATAAGCAGAACCGATAGTATTGGTGATGTAGTTCTTACAATGCCTTTGGCTGGTATTATTAAAAAATACTACCCAAATTCTACCGTTTTATTTTTAGGAAAAACATACACAAAACCGGTAGTTGAACTTTCTAATTTTGTTGACGGATTCATCAACTTTGACGATATTGAAAAACATTCCAACCCTGTTGAATACATATCTTCCTTTAAAGCAGACATTATTATTCATGTTTTTCCAAATAAAAAATTAGCAAAACTTGCAAAACAAGCCCAAATTCCAACACGAATCGGAACATGGGGACGTTTGTTTCACTGGTTTTCATGCAACAAACTAGTTATCTTTTCCCGTAAAAATTCATTGCTGCACGAAAGTCAATTAAACACAAAACTATTAGCTCCAATCGGCATTTCTGCTGACTTTTCTATTCCTGAAATAATCGAATTCTACGGATTTCAAAAAATTCCTACTCTTCGCCCCGAACTAAAACAACTGATTGATTCGACAAAATTTAATTTGATTATTCATCCAAAATCAAAAGGTAGTGCAAAAGAATGGGGAATAGAAAATTTTAATCGCCTAATAAAACTCGCACCGGCAAATCAATTTAAAATATTTATTTCCGGCACTGAAGAAGAAGGTAAATTAATTGAAAATCAACTTGAAACCACGCCCAACTGTGTGTCATTGATTGGTAAAATGAATCTTATGGATTTTATTGCTTTTATAAATGCTGCAGATGGATTAGTTGCAGCGAGCACAGGACCCTTACATATAGCAGCAGCCCTTAGTAAAACTGCCATTGGGTTGTATTCTCCAAAAATACCAATTCACCCTGGCAGGTGGAAACCTATCGGCAATAAAGCCCACTCTTTAGTTTATGATGAAAATTGCGAATCTTGTAAAAAATCTGCAGCGTGCAACTGTATTTCAAAAATTGACCCTCAACACGTATTAGATATTCTTTTGAAAAACAAGAATTAATCAAAATAAAAAAATCAGAACTTTGGATATAAAACATTCACAACGAATACTCGTTTAAGTTAACATGTCTAATTACGAAGAGCTCATTCATAAGCTAGATGCTTTTATCCGAAAGTATTACAAAAACCAACTTATTAAAGGTGGAATTTATTCGTTTACATTATTGTTGGCCGCTTTTATTCTTTTTACCTCCGTTGAATATTTTGCTCAATTTAATATCCTCGGTCGCACATTATTGTTTTATTTATTCACAGGACTTGCTGTCTTTATTCTAACAAAATATATATTCATACCTACTACCAAACTATATAAATTTGGAACACTCATAAATCACGAACAAGCTGCAGAAATTATTGGAAATCACTTTTCAGAAGTAAAAGATAAACTAATAAACATTATTCAGCTAAAAAACATCGAACAACAATCAATCAATCAATTGGTCTTAGCTGGAATTGATCAAAAATCCACAGAACTCAAACCCATACAATTCAGTAAAGCTGTTGATTTTAAAGAAAATACAAAGTATCTAAAATATGCTCTTCTTCCTTTGTTTTTGTTTTTAACTATTTATTTGGTCAACCAAAATATTTTTAAAATTGGTACTTATCGTTTAGTAAATTACAATCAAAACATTAAACCAACAGCACCTTTTACATTTTCAGTAAACACAAATCAATTAAAAGTTTTAAAAAACAAAGATTTTCAATTAAACGTATCTGTTTCAGGAAGCCAACTGCCAGACAAGATTTATATTATTTACAACAAATCAAAAACGGTAATGGTAAAACTAGACAAAAGAAATTATCAATACCAATTCAAATCTGTTGCCCAAAATACTACATTTACTTTATTTGCAAACGGCTATTATTCTGAAGAGTTCTTATTGGAAACCGTGCCGAACCCGGTATTAATTGGATTTTCCGTTGAATTAGATTATCCCAAATATCTGGGAAAACCAATTGAAAAATTTACTAATTTGGGAGATATCACCGTTCCCGAAGGTACAAAAATTAAATGGTCATTCAACACCGATGATACTGATTTTTTAACTTTTAACATTGCAGACACTTCTCTTACCCTTAACCCAATAAATAAAACATTTTCATTTAGCACAATAGCCAAACAAAGTGTGAGATATTCCATTTTACCGAGCAATAAACAAATATCTGCCATTGACACACTCAAATACAATATTCAAGTAATAAAAGACCAATTTCCAACAATTGATGTAGAAGAAACCGTTGACTCATTAAATAATAAACGAATGTACTTCAGAGGACTCATAAACGACGATTATGGCTTTTCTGCTTTAACTTTTAATATAAGCATACAAACAAAAATCGACTCGCTTCCTAATAGAAACAATAACCATCATTTTACTCTACCCATAAATAAAACAATAACAAGCGAAGAGTTTTTTCACTTCTATAATTTAGAGGAATTGCCCATTTTACCTGGTGATGAGATTATATATTACTTTGAAGTTTTTGATAACGACGGTGTTAATGGAAGAAAATCTACAAAATCGACAATTAAAACTTTTAAAACCAAAACTATCACAGAGTTGGATAAAAACACTGAAAAAAGCAACGAAACCATAAAAGATTTACTTTCTGAAAGCATAAAAGATGCAAAAAAACAACAAAAAGAATTGAACGATTTGAAAAAAAGACTCAGTGAAAAAAAAGAATTGAACTGGGAAGAAAAGAAAAAAATTCAAGACTTATTAGAAAAACAAAAAGAACTCGAACAAAAAGTTAACGAATTAACCAAAGAAAATCAGAAAAACAATTCTATTCAAAATGAATACAAAAAATACAACGAAGAAATAGTAAAAAAACAAGAACTGTTACAAAAACTTTTTGACGATTTGATTTCTGATGAAATGAAAGAAATGATGAAGAAGTTGGAAGAAATGATGCAAAAATTAGATAAAAACACGCTCAACAACGAAATTGAAAAGCTTGATTTATCTAATAAAGATATTGAAAAAGATCTTGACCGCTCCCTAGAATTGTTTAAACAACTAGAATTTGAACAAAAACTGGAAGATGTAAAAAATAAACTTGAAAAACTTGCCGAAAATCAAGAAAAACTTGCAAATGAAACACAACAAAAAAAGGAATCAAATGAAGAGCTTGGTAATAAGCAAGATGAGTTAAATAAGGAATTTAATGACCTTAAAAAAGATTTAGACGAGCTAAAGAAAAAAGATGAAGAATTAGAAAGACCTAAAGGCATGGAAGATACCAAAGAAAAACAGCAGGATATTTCTGAAAAAATGCAACAAAGCTCTGACCAAATAAAAGAGAACAAGAACAAAAAAGCATCAGAAAATCAAAAAAATGCAGCCCAAAAAATGCAAGAAATGGCTCAACAATTAGCTGGAATGCAAGGCTCATCTTCCGAATCTGCAGAAGACATGGAATCTCTTCGACAATTGATGGAAAATTTACTCATCACATCATTCCGGCAAGAAGAATTGATGGAGCAGTATAAACAAGTTAAAAACGAAAGCCCGGAGTATGTCAAAATGATTCAGAAACAAAAGAAACTTAAAGATGATACCAAAATGATTGAAGATTCATTATTTGCACTAAGCAAAAGAGTTATTCAACTTGAATCAATTATCAATAAAGAAATGAGTGAGATTAACTACAACATGCAAAAATCAATTGATTTCATGGTTGAAAGACTAACTCCCATGGCAAGTTCGAAACAACAATTTGTTATGACTTCATTAAATAATCTAGCCCTGATGTTTGATGAAGCGCTTCAACAAATGCAGTCAGCTCAACAAAATCAGGGGTCCGGCAGTTGTAATAAACCCGGATCTACAGGCAAACCAAAACCCGGACAATCTTCTGTTGAGTCCTTAAAAAAAATGCAAGAACAATTGAGCAAACAACTACAGGATATGCAAAAAGCATTGGAACAAGGAGGTAAAAAACCAGGTGAAAAACCGGGCGAAAGTCCTATTAATTTACCTGGAGGACAATCTGGTAGTAGTGAATCATTTGCTAAAATGGCTGCCCAACAAGCAAAGATTAGAGAACAATTGCAAAAAATGAGAGAAAATTTAGACCAAAATGGAAAAAATGGTATTAATCAATTATCAAAATTGATGGAAGATACTGAAACCGATTTGGTTAACAAACGTATAACCCAAGAAACTATAAACAGACAAAAAGAAATACTAACTCGTCTTTTAGAATCCGAAAAGGCTCAACGTGAAAGAGAGCTTGATGATAAAAGAGAGTCCAAACAAGGAAAAGATTTACCAATTTTTAACGCTGAAGAATTTTATAAACAAAACTCAAAAAAAGAAAATGAAGTAGAACTTCTTAAAACGACACCGCCAAACTTTAATAATTTTTATAAAAACAAAGTAACCACCTATTTCCAAAACCTAAAAAAATGAATCTACCAGAAAGTATAAACGAACAATTAAAATTTGAATCAAAATTAAACAATGTCAATAATGTTGAATCTATAGTTGACGATGTTTGTGAGAAACTACAAATTAATGATGATTTCTATGGAAACATGTTAATTGCCATTACTGAAGCCGTTAATAATGCAATTAAACATGGAAATAAAGAAGACTCTAATAAAGCTGTCCTATTAAGCTACGAAACATTAGAAAATGATTTGTTATTTACAATTAAAGACGAAGGCTTCGGTTTTGATTTTAACAATATTCCAGATCCAACAATTCCCGAAAACATTAATAAAGTAAACGGCAGAGGTGTTTTTATAATGAAAAGCCTTGCAGACGAAGTTACGTTTACCGAAAATGGCACATGTGTTAAGTTAAAATTTTCTGTTTCCTATAATTAATCTTACAATTTTGCCTGTATCGTTTTACTCTCAAGAAATTGATTTTAAATTAAAAAATCAACCAAAAGTTAAGAAGTGGATTAAAGAAGTTATTCTAACTGAAAATAAATCTCTGGGAAATATTAATTATATCTTTTGCAGTGATACATATTTATTAAGTTTGAACAACCAATACCTCAACCACAACACCTATACCGACATAATTACCTTTGATTATACCGAAAATAACACACTTTCAAGCGATATATTTATCAGTATTGATAGGGTTTCTGAAAATTCCATAAAATATTCCACTGATTTTAACTCAGAATTGATGAGAGTAATTATTCATGGAGTCCTTCATTTGATTGGCTTTAAAGACAAATTAAAATCACAAAAGCTAATCATGAGAGCAAAGGAAGATTTTTATTTAAATTTGCTCCCTTAATTTTGTTTCACGTGAAACACTCATTAATTTTATGTTAAATACTTACGACGTAATAGTTGTTGGAGCGGGTCATGCCGGATGTGAAGCTGCCGCTGCTGCTGCAAATTTAGGCTCAAACACGCTTTTAATAACCATGAACATGAATGCTATTGCACAAATGTCGTGTAATCCTGCTATGGGTGGTGTGGCAAAGGGACAAATTGTGCGAGAGATTGATGCTTTAGGCGGATATTCCGGAATTGTGAGCGATGAAAGTGCAATACAGTTCAAAATGTTAAACCGTTCTAAAGGACCAGCGATGTGGAGCACAAGAACACAAAATGATAGAATGTTATTCTCTCATATATGGAGAATAAAGCTTGAAAAAACCAAAAATTTAGATTTTTGGCAAGACATGGTAACAGAGCTCATCATACAAAAAAATAAATGTTTGGGAGTTAAAACACAGATGGGAATAGAGTTTTATTCAAAATCTGTTATATTAACAAATGGAACATTTTTAAATGGGAAAATTCATATAGGAGAACAAAACTTCAATGGTGGCAGAATGGGAGACAAACATTCGTCTGGTATAACAGAACAATTATGTTCTTATGGGTTAGAATCTGGCAGAATGAAAACCGGTACTCCACCAAGGGTAGATGGTAGAACATTGGATTATTCAAAAATGGAAGTCCAAAATGGTGATGAAACTCCTTCAAAATTCTCATTTTCAAATACAAAGCCGCTTGCAAAACAAAAATGTTGTTATATTACATACACCAATGAAGATGTTCATGAAATATTAAAAACAGGATTTGAACAATCGCCAATGTATTCCGGAAGAATTCAAGGATTAGGACCAAGATATTGCCCTTCTATTGAAGATAAAATAGTTCGATTTTCGCAAAGAGACAGGCATCAATTATTCATAGAACCTGAGGGTTGGGACACGGTTGAAATATATGTGAACGGCTTTTCTACTTCTTTACCAAAAGATGTTCAATATAATGCTATGAGACTAATACCTGGCTTTGAAAATGCAAAAATGTTTAGACCCGGTTATGCAATTGAATATGATTTTTTTCAACCTACCCAATTAAACAATACTTTAGAAACCAAAGCAATTGAAAATTTGTACTTTGCTGGTCAAATAAACGGCACAACAGGATATGAGGAAGCAGCAGGACAAGGATTAATGGCGGGTATTAATGCTCACCAAAAAAACAATGAAAAAATACCTTTCATTTTAAAAAGAGACCAAGCTTATATTGGTGTTTTAATAGATGATCTGATTACCAAAGGAACTACAGAGCCTTATCGTATGTTTACTTCACGTGCCGAATATCGAATATTATTACGCCAAGATAATGCTGATATCAGATTAACTCCTTTATCTTACAATATTGGTTTGGCAAACGATGATATGATAAAAAAAGTTGAAGAAAAAGAATTGTCGGTTGAAAAAATTATATCTGCTTTCGAAAACATTAGCCTTAATCCTGAAGAAGTAAACGGTTATTTAGAAGAACAAAATTCTTCTCAAATCAAACAAAAAGTAAAAGCAGCAACAGTTGTAACTAGACCAAACATTTCTATTCAAGAAATTTACAAAAGGAGTAAAAAAATATCTGAAACAATAGAAATGTTTTCTACAGAAATTATGGAATCCGCTGAAATTTTAATGAAATACGAAGGCTATATTGTAAGAGAAAAAGAGGTGGCAGATAAAATGCAGCGACTAGAAAACATTAAGATTTATGATAATTTAGATTACAAAAAATTATCTTCTTTATCTGCTGAAGCGGTTGAGAAATTAACCAAAATTAAGCCCACAACAATTGGACAAGCTTCCCGAATAAGTGGTATTTCTGCTTCTGATATTTCAGTTCTCATAATTCACATGGGACGTTAATTGTTTCACGTGAAACAATTGTATCTGTTTTTTTGTAAGATATTGATTGTCATTCGATTGATAATTAGGCAGGGTTTAATAAAATTTAAGAAACCTTAAACGAAACGTTATAAGGCACTTATTTTTGTCTTCCCATGTTAATAGATGGAATTCGCGAGAAACCTTCTTAAAATCAAAATTAAAGGCATGATTCTGAATGCTGCACAATCATTAGCTTTGAGACAATCCACTTGCAGTTATAGTAGATTTTTCTTGATAATCTTCGTAATCGGTATTAATTTCCCATAGATTATGATTGGTACCTTTAGCAATATTTTCGGCAGCCAAATAGCCCATTAAAATAGAATGGTCTTGATTGTTGTATTTAAAAGCCCCATACCTTCCGATAACACTTAAGTTCTTGACCTTAGATAAATAATCTTCTACCGGTTTTAATCTTTCTTTATATCCTCTAGAATACACAGGATAACAATTGCTAATTCTGTGAACATGACCCGCAGAAATATTTTCATTATTGACCAATCCTGTTTTCCTTATTTCTATTTTGGCTCTTTCAATCAAAATATTATCAGATTCAGTCCATAAAGAGTCGTTATCATAGCACCAATATTCGAGAACAACAATTGTTTCTTTTTGGTTATTATTTATTTCTGTAACCCAATTGCTGAAGTTGGTTATTCTTCCGGTTTCTACATCTGTCGAATGAATATAAAGCCAATTGTCTGGGAATAAATTCTGTCCTTCGATTTTTAAATATACCAATACAGTATTTCTAAATTTTAGGGTGTCAACTAATTTAACTATTTCAGTAGGTGTATCGGGTAAACGAGAAACCATTTGGGTAAATGGCATGGAAGATATAACATGATCATATTCTTTAGTATCACCATTTTCTAATTCAACACCAGTAACAATACCATTTTCTGCAACAACTCTATTTATCTTTGTTGAAAGAAAAACGGAATTCTGATTATCAAGCACATATTTAGCCATTCTCTCATAAACCATACCCGTTCCCTCGATAGGATAGGCAAATTGATCAACCAAAGTTTTGTGTTTATTGTTTTTATTTCCTTTGAAGGCGCCTATAACAGCTTCCCAAAGAGATAATTTCTTAATGCGTTGTGCAGCAAAGTCAGCATCAAGCTCCTTGCATGAAATTCCCCAAAGTTTTTCAGAATAGGTTTTAAAAAAAATAGAGAATAGTTTATGTCCAAAACGATTAGTAACCCAGTTTTCGAATGTACCATCGAGTTTTGTAGGACTTATTTTTTCTTTCGCAAAAGATAGTAGACATAATGTAGCTGTTCCGATACCGAGCTTAAAAAGTGCATCAAAAGGTTTTAGTGGATAATAATAGAACTTATTTTTATAATAAATTCGAGTTAAACGGTCAACCATTTTATAATCTTTTCCAACAACTTCGAGCCATAATTTATTAATGCGAGTATCATTACTAAAGAAACGGTGTGGTCCTAAATCAATTTTTTGGTTCCATAAATCAATGGTTTTTGCCATTCCACCGACTTGTGAAGATGCTTCATATAAATCAACTTTAAAGCCAAATTTTGTTAATTGATAGGCAGCAGTAACGCCTGCAGGACCAGCTCCAATAATTGCAACTTTTTTAATACCCATGGAAAAATTAAAGGTTCAAAAGTAAAAAAATTAGAAGTATCATCAAAAAAAATTAATCTTGTATAAGATATGAAAAAATTTATTTTAAATACGCTACTCATTACTTCTGTACTTATATCGTGTAAAAATGAAGATGAGAACACCGAGAGAATTAATGAGAAAATCAAAGAAGAAATCTCTTTAAGGGAAATTAAATCAAAAGAATACTTCATCGAAATAATCAAAAAAGATTCTATTTGGATGGAATCTATCAATCAAAAAGCAAAAGAGAGAAATATTTCAGTTGATGAAATGCTGACTATTGATGCTGAATATATGGTTGCAAGAGATGCTGAGATTGTAAAGATAGAAAACGATATTATTAGAGATACCGTTTGGTTGGATTTAGTAAAGAAAAAAGCTGAAAAACAAGGTTTGAAACTGGACGAAATGCTCACTAATGATGCTACATTTATGTATGAAGAAAAACTAAAAAACGAACAATAATTATTTGCTTATCTTCAGTAAGGTACTTTGTGGGCTTTGATAAACAATGTCCATTTTGACTAAAATCTCCTTCAAACAATTATCAGAAGTAGAATTAATATCCCCCAAAACAAAGATATAATCGATTTCTTTCTTAGAATTATTCGTATTGGATTTCCACCAAAGACATGGAATTTCTCCAGCCGACTTACCATTTATCATATAGTTTGGTATAGATGAATTGTTCCATACCAAAGGAAAATATTCTTTTGAACATTCATAGTTTTCAAGAATAATTAATGGATTATCAGCACCTAAATAATTTGAGAAATGTCCTTTTAACCAGTGCCCCGATACATCAATTGGCAACACAACACTATATGCAGGAATTTTTTTACTTATTTCATAACATTCTTGGGCATGAAAATCTAATTCTTTAATTACAGTTGAATAATAGTTATTAAGTTTTTGGTGCATATAAAGTACTACAAAAATGGATAGAACACTCATCCACTTGGATATTTCAAAAGTAGATGCCCAAGCAACAAGTAAAATAAATAATAACAGCCCAACTCTAACTTTAAAAAACCCACCTGAATCACCATCATCAGCTAAATCTAAAAAGAAATACATTAAGAGCAATACAAAAACAACAACAAACCAAAATATTTTTGAAACAAAAAATTGTTTTAAAAGTTGTTTGTTTTTGGCTGTAATAGGTAAAAAATTATTAATTTCTATATAACATCCGATAAAAATAAGGATAGCAATTGCATAGAAAATCTTGGTTGTGTAAGCCTCTTCAAGTGGTGGATTATAGGCAATGATGGGTTTAACGTTTTTTATCCATGCAACTAACTCTGTTACAAGCACTTGATTTTCATTTTGAAATGAATTTCTGGATAAAATATAAATAAGAAAAAGTGTAAGTGGAATTATTGAAGCCAAAATTAGTTTTAACGTTAATTTTAAAAACCGAATGATACACTTTTTAATCTCATCAGGTTTTTCAATGTATTCAGAAAGAAAATAAATGACAGTATGAATTGCTATAGTCATCAAAAGAATAGCAAATAAAAAGATGTGTGAAAAATAGGTAATTGAAATTAGAACAAAAAGAATCAACACTTCTTTGCGTTGCAAGTTCGTTTTATAAACTTTAAGCCAATAAGTTGTTGTTATAAGGAATAGAATTATCCCAAAAGAGAAGTTATAAAATCCAAATAAAAATAAAGATGAATAAGTAAAAGGGAAAATAAAAAAGCTATAAAGAATATTGCTAGGAGAAATTACCCGAATTAATTCTCTAAATGCAATAGGTAGCCCAATAAAATATATTAGTATAAGAATTTTTTCTGCAAGATATGATGGGAGAAAAAATTTAAGAACAACCAATATAAAATGCCCAATCCAATTTGGGACAAGTTCAGAATTAAACTTAAAAGCTTCACATAAAGGGCTTGACCCGTTTAAAAGTAATTCTTTAATAATTGTAGCATTATTCAAATGTGCTGCACCGTCCATTGTGGGGAAAAACTTTCCTGAAAATATCGGTATTAGATTAAGAAACAAAACCGAAAAGAAAATGAACGGTTCAATTTTATTGAAGGTAAATTTTTTCATACTTTTTTATTCTATTTCAACCTCAAGCACTTCGCCCACAATTTCTTTTGCAGGAAATGGAATAAAATTCTGATTAAATGGAGCCTCTGGCCACCAATTTTCCAAGTGCCATTCTTGGGTTATTGTAAGTAACATTTGATTGTTAGGAATAGACGAAACTGAAGAGTTTATATAACCAATCTCAATCATTTTATCTTTTTCAGGACCTATTCTCCAAATAATTTCATCAGGTCGCCATTCTATTTCATACCAATAATAGGGACTGTGAAATAATATATCGTTAAACTCTCCATATTTTCCAGTAACAGCCTGATACCATGAATCCCAACGATGTAAAATATTTGTATTTCCGTTATGTTCAAGATTGAACACACCATGATTAAATTTTTCAGGGTCTTGACAAGCCAAATCCCAATTGGTATAAGTTACCATAACTTTATTTGAGTCAGTAATAGGGTCTTTTGGTTTTTTTGAAGCATCTCCCCCATAAGAAGATAAAGGCCAATTGCGTGAGGCCTTAACAATTTCAATATCAATTTCTGAATATATATCATTAGGCACACGGGAAATATCTCCGTTACCCGGATAAGATTTTGGAACATATCCGCCATTTTTATTACAAGTTCTCCGTTTATTCCATTCTCCGGGTTGATAAATTAGCCACACAGCATTGGTTAATCCATTCCATAATAAATCTTTATTAAGCAAAGGGGGAAACTTAATTTTTGCACGATATTTACCATAAGTTAGTCCATGCCTAGTTATGATTCCAACATTTTCTTTTCTCCAATCGCCAATTTTGGTTGAAGGATTTTTTAATATTGCTTTGTTTGCATTAATGTCGATTTCAATCGTTTTGCATGGGCATTCTGTTACAGCAATCGGTGTCTTAATAAAGTCGTGTTTTTTATTTAAAGACTCTTGATAATCCTTTCTTGAGTATTCATTCCCGGCAACATCAGCAACAATAGGAACATTTGAAAAAGTGAAATCTGAAACATGGGAACTAACAAATTGCTCAAAGTGTGATTGATACAACTGTTTTTCAGAATAATTACATGATGAATTAAAATTTGAAGTATCTATATTATCGATATAAAAGTTTGATGAATTAACATAAATGCCGTTTTTAAAATCTGGTTTCGCACTTACCTTTAATATATTATTTGAATAGTATGTATATATTCCATCAATCCTATTTGTTTTAAAAAAACTAAACGGATTGATATATTTTCCGTTTGAATCGGTTTTAGTAATATTTACAATATATTCAGGCAGTAAATTAATCGTAGCAGAATCCTGAGCAACAACCAAAAGAAATTTGTAATTCCCCACTCTTGGGTTACGTTTCCATCTGTTATTTGACTCCCCCTCATGTCTTCGTGATTTTAAGATATAAATTGCATCTAATCTTAATTGTTTTTCAATTGAATATTTATTTTGTATTGCTTTATTTTTAACGTTTTCAAGCCATTCTGTACTCGATGAAATTTCTAATACTACCTTGTCAATTTCTTGTTGAGATATTGGACCGACAGCAGTATCACCATAAAAAACTTTTTCGTTTCGCGGATTTCCAATAATTTTAAAAGATGAATTCACGGTATGGAATTTCTTGTCGCCAGGTATAGGTTCAGTTTCTTTAAACCCAAACTCAGCATTTTCCCAGGTTCCATAAAAATTTTCAGAATCAAACTCATGCCCTTCAGGGAATTTATACGATTCATTTTGATAGTAAATTTTGTAAAAAAATGAGCCTGGCTTATTTGCTGAATTTAAAAGTTTAAAAGAAAAATCAATACCCCCATTCTCTACCTGATTAATTGATGGTATTACAAAACCATTTTTGAATGCATTTTGGTAGTCTAAAGATATAGTCTTCAAAGTTCCTTTTTGTTTTAGGTTTGTAAATACTTCAAAGGAATCTACTTCAATCTTTTGAGGTGAATTACACCCATACAAAGCAATTAATAGTAGGCTAAATATTGGAGATGTAATTTTAAATTTCATATAGTTATTTTGAAACTAACTTTTTAAAAAGCGAACCGATAGATTATTCAAATATAAAAATTTAGTATTTGTCTTAAATCCGATTTTATATTTTTTTACTGTTTGTGGGATATTTTCTTCTATTTGAAAATAAAAATTTGCTTCTCCTGAGCCAATTTCTTTATAAAATAGATGTTGTTCGATTCCAGTAAAAATAAATTGTCCCCTCCAGATGATGTTATTCTGAATGGAATCTTGAGCAACAAAGTACACCATGGATGTGTCATTTTTTGTGTCCAAATCGGCTTTTATGTGCACCCAATTAAAATTGCTTTTAATACTATCAGAATCAATAATTAATACATCAGTCCAACGATTAATATCAAAAATTCGATTTTCATTGTTTTGGTAGGTGTAAATAATATGGTCTTGATTAATTTTTTGGGGTTCTTTAATTAAAATTCCCCTGTATTTTTCGTGTGTTTTTAAAAACACTTTCCAGTAAGCTTCTTTTGTCATACTTTCCCAGTGCAAAATATATCGACTATACTGGTCTATTTGTATTTGAGTAATACTTGAAAATAGTATGATTAGAATAACAATTATACTATTTCCTATATTTTGAAGTTGATGAAAAAAAATTGATGAAAAAATGGCAAAAACGGGTAGAATATCAATAAATGTTCGTTGTCCAAAACTTGCGCCAAACCACCAACACCACCATGTAGAAAAAAAATACAAGAAACTGAAAAAAACAATGTATAGTATCGAGAGTTTAAAGAGTTTTTTTTGTTTCAACAGTATGAAGGTTCCACCAATCAAAACAATGAGAAGGAAAGGTGAATATAAAAAGAGTCCTTTTTTATAGCTAAACAGTATGTTAAAAATTTCGGGTTGTAGGAAGTTGAATCGTTCTTCTCCATAAGATTTTACTAATAAATTTCCAGATTGTAAAAACCAAAAAACAGATTGAATAGATATCACACAAACAAATATCAATAGTGCGGCTATAACCCATTTGTATGATGATTTTATTAATTCAACGATTTGAAATAAAGCGTCATTAAGTGAATTGAAATAAAATGGAATTACTAGTAAAATTAATCCATTTACTGGTCTAATTAAGATAATTAATCCAAACAAAATCGCTGATGTTAGTAAGTGTTTTTTTTCAAATTCAAAAAAAGCTAGGTATGAAAAATAGAGAAACATACTTATAGCTGCAAATGAATAGATGTGTGAATAAGAGGGTTGAAAATAGATATAATAAATAATGGGAGTAGCAAAAACAATTGCTATTTGAGTTAAAAATATTGCAATTGTATTTATTTGAAGTTTGGTTAAAAATTTTCGTAGAAAAAATAGCCCTAACCATAAATAAAAAAATGCAGCTATAAGTACTGCATACTGAAATGATAAAGAGTAGCCATCAATAGGTTTTTCATTAAAAAATTCATAGAAATATGCTCCGGCAAAAAAAGGAGAAATCAATACAGCTGTCCCAACATAATATTTGTTTATCTTTTTTTCTCCAATGATATTGTAGATTCCTGGATACGTGCTGTGATTGTAATATTCAGTTTTTAATGTATCAAGGTATTTCCACTCTAAGTCGTGATAGATAAAAAGTGCGGGCAAATAGTCATAGTATCCTTTCCCATCAGCACTTATTTCCGGTAATTCTTTTTGAAAATAGTTGGTACAAAAAAAGAAAGCAGATAACACAACCAGCAATTCATAAAATCCACATTTTTTAAGAAATTGCATCATTGAATTTTGCTTAAATTACCGCATTATTTCAATAGACATGTCATCAACCAATACCTCATAACTTCCTGTATTCCAAAGGTAACACCCCAAAACAAATTCTGGGTTTGTAAAATACTCTTCAAAAATTAATTCGTGCTTTATTTCTGTCCATTCATTGGGATTAACTATTAATGGTTGTATTGGGTTTTCAACCCATTTTATTGGTGTTCCAAGAGAGTCAACAGAAATTACCAATGATGCTCTTGCATCAAGTGTTTTTACTTTAACCCACATTTTTGCAGTAACTTTTAGTGTCGGAACATCTGAAATATTTCCCAGTTTTGATTTAAATAAATAACTATATCTGTAAACAGAATCTGTTCTGCAAACATACTTTCCGGAGTGAGCATCTTCGTAGTTAACTATGGTTTGAACATTATTTGAATTGTCGTTCCAAAATGAAACTTGCTCCATATCATTTTCAAAATTCAATTTATTTTCATTAGGTGAACCGCCACAAGCCAATAAAAACAAATAAACTAAAGTTAAAATTACGCCACTAATAATCTTCATAAAATTGTATTTTTGAAGCAAAACTAAATACAATTAATGGTGTTACTCAAATTTTTAAATAAAAAATTTCTCCTAATAAATATTATATCCGTTTTAATAATTTTTGCAACTTCAATTCTATTACGAATTCCTAATGTAAAGCCCACACAATATCTTGGCAAAGAGCACGATTGGATAACTGCTCATGTTCTTCTAACCAACAGTATTTGGCAAAAAAATGGCATTTTAAAGTATAAGCTTAATCCTGTTTTTACATTTGATTATGAGCATGATAGAAAAATATCTATTTTTAATCATGTTATAGATGAAAAAGGTGATAAGTTCTATATTTCGTATCCACCATTTGCATTTTATGTGCCCTTTGCAATTTTTAAATTAACCGGAAGTTTTCCAAATGTCGCCGGAATTAGGTCTATCAGTTTAGCAGTGCAGTTTTTTACCGGTTTTTTGCTATTTCTACTGGTTTATCATATCGGGGGAAAAAATATTAAAAATGAATTTTATTTTCCTGCAATTGTAGCCTTTCTGCTATATACTTTTAATGCAGCAAATTTATGGGTAAATGGTAATTTATATTTTGCCGATGTTTTGGTACAATTGTTTTTTGTCGGTTTTGTTTATACTGTCATACAATACCTTTCCAAATCCAAAACACAGAAAACTAATAATCCAAAAAAATACTTTTACTACTCTGTAATTTTGGGATTTTTAATGGTTTACACCGAGTGGATTGGGGTATTTGTATTGTTTGTGAGTTTTGTGGTTTCATTGATTTATATTAAAAATAGAGCATTTTTAAAGTTGGCGTTTTGGTCATCAGCTGCAGGTGTTTTTGCATTACTTGTTACTTTATTTCAATACAGCCAAATTTCCGGATGGAATAACTTAATTTCAACCTTAAACACAAAATTTGAAGAAAGAAGTGGAATTTCTGATAATGTTCTACTCAATTTTACTATTTCAAATCCTGTTGCCAGAGATGCATTAAAAAATTATTATATTGAAGGGTATAATCCGCTTTTATGGGGACTTGCAATTATCTTCGTGCTAGCAATACTCTTTTCTCTTATAAAACCAACATTCAATACTGATAAAAAAAGTGAAATATTAATTGCAATACTTCTGGCAACAATTCCAGTATTACTACATATTTTGTTATTATTTAACTTTAATAGTTGGCATCGATTTTCCATACACAAAACTTCTTTTCCATTGATTTTATCAATTGCCTTATTGTTGATAATAATTTTTAATCGTATTGAAAATTATAAAAAATTAACCATTTTTTTTATTTGTATTTTTTCAGTTGGATTCAGCTTTATCGCTTTTAGAAGCTATTCAGATTATACGAAAAAAATAAATCCATCATTCAATTTTACAGTCAATAAAATAGCAGCAGAAGCCATTCAGAAATACTCAAAGCCAACTGATATTATTTATACAAACGCATTTTCATGTCCTGAACTCATGTTTTATGCACAAAGAAACACCTTTACTGTTAATAATATTGAAGAATGTATTGCACAAATTACTACAACAGAAGAAATAAATGAAGGCTTATATGTAGGCTGCTTTGAGCAAGTGCTCGATTGTGTTTATAGAATAGAAAAATCAGGCAATAAAAAACTACTTTGGCAAAGAGAAATTAATTACTAGGATTTATTCTTACTTACCTTCAACACATTTTCATTGATTTCAGCATCCATTTGACGATTTCTGAAAATATCTATTGCCAAAAAAACCGCTGAACGAAACGACTGCTCATTAGCCATATTTTTTCCAGCAATATCATAAGCCACTCCATGGTCTGGAGATGTTCTGATTACATTTAAACCGGCAGTAAAATTAACTCCTTCTCCAAACGAAAGAGTTTTAAATGGAACCAATCCTTGATCGTGATACATTGCCAAAATACCATCGAATTTGAGATAATTAGCCGAGCCAAAAAACCCATCAGCCGGATAAGGACCAAATACTTGAAGACCAATACTTTTTGCATTATTTATTGCCGGTATAATGATTTCCTTTTCTTCTTTGCCTATTAGCCCATTATCGCCGGCGTGAGGATTTAATCCAAGTACAGCAATTTTGGGACTGTGTATGGCAAAATCTTGAACTAAACTTTTGTTAAAAATTTTGAGTTTGGTAAATATTTTTTCAACAGTTAGATTTTTTGCAATTGAAGCAACCGGAATATGGTTTGTAGCCACTCCAACCCTAAGCTTTTCGTTGGTTAACAACATCAACGAATCTCCCTCAAACTTTTCTGTTAAAAATTCCGTATGCCCCGGAAAGTTGAATTTGTCAGATTGAATATTGTCTTTGTTAATTGGTGCTGTTACCAAAACGTCAATTTTTCCGTTTTGTAAATCTTTACATGCAGCATCTAAAGAGACAAAAGCATAATTTCCGGCTGTTTGAGTTGAATTACCAAGTGAAAGCTCTACTTCTTCACTCCAGCAGCTAACCATATTGGCTTTTTTTGGATTAGCCTCATCTGCATGGGTAATTTTATTGAAGCTAAAATCACCCGTTTCCATAGATTTTCTATAGTTATTAGCGAGTTTACTAGAGCCATAAACAATTGGAGTGCACAAATCAAGAATTTGGTTTTCCATGAAAGTTTTGATTATTACTTCTAACCCAATACCATTATAATCGCCGATGCTTACACCAATTCTTATTTTTTCGTGTGATTTTTTAGACATACTTTATTTGTAGTTTTTTATAAAGTCATAAAACAATCTTACTCCAACACCAGTTCCGCCCTTAGAAATATAATCCACTTGGGTTTTGATAAACGCTGGTCCGGCAATATCCAAGTGAATATATGGATAATCGGTAAATTTTTCTAAAAATTTACCAGCTGTTATTGCTCCGCCTGAGCCATTTCCCAGATTAGTCATATCAGCAATGCTGGATTTTAGTTGTTCGTTATACTCGTCCCAAAAAGGAAATTCAACAATTCGCTCGTACACATTATTTCCGCTTTCTTTCAACTTATCCATTGTTTTTTTATCAGTGTTACCCATAGCTACAACACCATAATGTCCTATTGCTGCAGCAGCAGCTCCGGTTAAAGTGGCAACATCAAGAACTAATTCGGGTTTGTATTTTTGGGCATAGCTAAGAGCATCAGCAAGAATCATTCTTCCTTCAGCGTCGGTATTTAAAACTTCAACTGTTTTTTTGTTATACATAGTAATTACATCACCGGGAGCGTATGCATTACCTCCGGGTCTGTTATCAGTTGCAGGAATCAAACCAATTACATGGAAAGGAATTTTGTTTTTTGAAAGTGCATACAAAGTTCCAATTACAGCGGCAGCTCCAGCCATATCACACTTCATCAAATCCATGGAGTTTGGAGTTGGTTTTAAACTTAATCCACCGGTATCATAAACCACTCCTTTTCCTACCAAAATAATTGGTTTTTTGTTTTTGGCTTTCGCTGGTTTCCACTCCAATATTGAAAAAGTAGGTTGGTCAACGCTTCCTTTATTGACAGCTAAAAGCCCTCCCATTTTTAAAGCTTCAATTTTAGATTTATTCAGAACCTCAACTTTAAAGCCTGCTATTTTACCTAGTTTTTTTGTTTCTTCAGCAAGTTGAGTTGCATTTAAAGCAGACACCGGTTCGTTTACAAGGTTTTTTGTGAGATTAGTAGCCTCAGCAATATTTGATATTTCGGTGATTTCAACGGTAGAAAGTTTTCCAAACCAACCAATCTTTTTCAAAGAGTTTTCTTTTTTCTCTGAAAAATATTTTAAAAATTGGTAGTTGGTTAATAGCAAAGATTCAGCAAATGCAAAAGATGACTGTATGTTCGTGTTAATTGTTAACTCAGAAATTTTTAATTCATTTGCTTTCTCAACAAGTTTACATGCTGCTTTACGAGTAATTTGACATGTTTTATAATCATTGCCTTTATCTGTAAAAACAACAAAAATAAATTGAGTTAAACGGTTAACTACAACTATTTTATTGTCGGCTTTGTGCTGTGTTTTAATGTAATTCTGTTCGGCACTTGAAAAAAATGATTTGTCAAGCTCATTAACTGAATTTATTACAAAAGCAACATTGATTTTGGGATTGAATTTACTGATTTTTTTTATTTCCATCGCTACAAATATTTATAGTATTTTTGGGCTTTCAAAAGTAGGAATTTTACTCTGTTAAACTCATTTTCCTTTTTTGATATTTTGAGTTTTATTTTAAAGGCATCAAAGACCATGCAAGTACAATCGTTGCTAGAAAAAGCAATTCATTTTGAATTTTTAAGTGCTGAAGAAGGTGAGTTTTTATTTAAAAATGCTCCAACATCATCACTAATGTATGTCGGAAATGAGTTGCGAAGGATAAAAAAACAAAACAGTAACAAAGTAACATGGATAATAGACCGCAACATGAACACTACCAATGTTTGTATTGCCAATTGCAAGTTTTGTAACTTTTATCGAATCCCTGGTCATAAAGATGCTTATATCACAGACTTATCACAATATAAAACAAAAATTGAAGAAACCATAAAATACGGAGGTAATCAACTTTTGCTACAAGGAGGACACCATCCCGAATTAGGGCTTAAGTTTTATGTTGATATTTTTTCGGGAATTAAAAAAATGTTCCCAAATATTAAGCTTCATGCTTTAGGACCACCGGAAATTGCACACATCAGCAAACTGGAAGGCATTACTCACACTGAAGTATTATCCGAATTAAAATCAGCAGGATTAGACACTTTGCCTGGGGCTGGTGCAGAAATATTAAACGATAGAGTTCGAAGGATGATTTCTAAAGGAAAGTGCAGCGGCAGAGAGTGGTTAGATGTAATGAGGGCTGCACACCAACTAAAAATAACAACAAGTGCAACCATGATGTTTGGACACGTAGAAACAATATCTGAAAGATTTGAGCATTTGGTGTGGTTACGCGAAGTCCAATCTGAAAAACCAACAGACGCAAAAGGATTTGTTGCTTTTATTCCATGGCCATTTATGGATGATGGAACCTTACTAAAAAGGGTAAAAGGCATTTCAAACACTGTTTCAGATGATGAATACATCAGAATAATTGCTTTGAGTAGAATTATGCTTCCAAATATTGATAATATTCAGGCATCATGGCTAACTGTAGGCGAAAAAACCGCCCAAATATGTTTGCACGCCGGAGCAAATGATTTTGGCTCCATAATGATTGAAGAAAACGTAGTTTCTGCTGCAGGTGCACCACACAGATTCACATCAGCCGGAATTCAACGTTCGATAAAAAACGCTGGGTTTGAACCACAACTTCGTACACAGGAATATGAATATAGAGACCTTCCTGAAAATATCGAACAACAGATAATCAAATACTGATTTTTGACAATGTTCTCTTAAGAGTATGCGGAAAAATCTTACTTTTATTTTTTTATTTTAGCACAAGTGCGAAAAATTCTACTAAATATACTCATTTTCTTTCTCCCATTATCAATTTTTGCTACACACAATAGAGCAGGCGAAATTACCTTTAAACATATTTCCGGCTTTACTTATGAAATAACCGTTATCACTTACGTAAAAGAATCGAGCCCGGCAGACAGACCCGAATTGGAAATTTATTGGGGCGATGGAACTCCACTAGACACTATAAATCGTATTTCTGAAATTTCACTGGGAAGTGATATTAAAAAAAACACATATAGTGAAAACCATACTTACCCTGGAGCAAGTCCAATTCCATACACAATTCGTATAGAAGACCCGAACAGAAATGCAGGTATTATTAACATTCCAAATTCTGTAAACGTTATTTTCTATCTTGAAACCATGCTCATTATCAACCCTTTTGTTGGAATTAACAATTCACCCGTTTTGCTAAACCCACCTATTGATAATGCATGTGTTGGGAAAACATATATTCACAACCCGGGAGCATGGGATATTGATGGCGATAGCTTATATTATACCATTTCTGAAAGTAAACAAAACGGAGGAAACTCAATACCCGGATATACTTTCCCACAGGCATCTAATTACATTACTGTTAATCCGATTACAGGAGATTTAGTTTGGGAAACTCCAATTGCAATTGGAGAATACAACGTTTCTATACGGATTGATGAATACAGAATGGGGGTAAAAATAGGCAGTATTCTCAGAGATATGCAAATTACAGTTACTTCGTGCAGCAACAATCCCCCTATAATTAGTGGACCAACTGACACATGTGTTGTGGTAGGAGACACATTAAATTTAAACTATAATGCATTAGATATTGATGGGAATACAGTAACATTTACAGTAACGGGCGGCCCTATGTTTTCGTCAACAAATCCAGCAAACTTTTCAACTTCAGGAGCTTCAAGCAATGTAAATGGGATTTTTAGTTGGATACCCGGTTGTTTGAATATTCGAAGTGGGGATTACATCCTTTCATTGAAAGCTATAGACAACGGAAGCCCGAATTTGGTTGATTTTCACACTTTATTTATAAACGTTTTAGCACCAGCTCCAAAAAATCCTGTTACAACGGTTTTGAGTAATGCAATTGAACTAAAATGGGATAAAACACCTTGCAATCATGCAATAAAGTATAAAATATACAGAAAACAAGGTCCTTCCGGATGGAATCCAAACTATTGCGAAACCGGCATACCAACATATACCGGATTTCAATTTATCGGGGAAACAAACAGTATAAACGATACCGTTTATGTAGATTCAAATCAGGGGTTGGGATTAAATTCAGGAGTAACTTACTGTTATAGAATTATTGCTTTTTATCCCGACGGGACAGAAAGTAAAGCTTCTGAAGAGGTTTGCGGTCAACTAATTAAAGATGTTCCAATAATTACACATACAAGCGTATTAAACACCTCTACCACCAACGGAAAAATATTTATCGACTGGAGTAAGCCCACAGAATTCGATTCTGTTTTATATCCTGGACCATATCGATACTTAATTTACAGAGGAATTGGAACATCAACCTCTTTACTTTTAATAGATTCTACAGCTTCTATAAACGATACAAGCTATACAGACAGTCTGCTTGACACAAAAAATTATCAAATGTATTACCGAGTTGATTTATACAATTTAACTTCAGGAACAAGAGATTTAATAGGCAAATCAACAGTAGCGTCCTCAGTGTTTTTAAATTTAATTCCTTCGGACAATCAAATCACTTTGCAATGGAATGAATCTGTTCCATGGACAAATACAGAACATGTTATCTTTAAACAAAACCCTATAACTTTGCAATTTGACTCTATTACTACAACTACAAATAATCTGTTTGTTGATACGGCCTTGGTAAATGGAACAACATACTGTTATCAAGTAAAAAGTATTGGTTCTTATTCAACACCAAATTTAATTAGCCCAATTATTAACTTTTCACAAGAAAATTGTGCTGTGCCAATTGATAATGTAAAACCATGCTCGCCTATTTTATCTATTGAAGCTGTTTGTGATACACAATTGAACAAACTCTCGTGGACAAATCCTACAGTCGGATGCGACAACGATATTATGGGTTATAATTTATACAAAAGCGACACGGTTAATGAGGAGTATTATTTGGTTGCAACCATCACAAATGCATCAGACACATTTTATATTCACGAAAAACAAAAATACATAGCCGGTTGTTATGTAATTGCTGCATTTGACTCTGTTGGAAACGAAAGTGCATATAGCGATTCTGTTTGTGTTGATAACTGCCCAGAATATTCGCTGCCAAATGTTTTTACCCCCGGAAATGACGGATATAACGACTTTTTCAGACCATTTCCATATCGTTATGTAGAATCTATAGAAATAAAAATTTTTAACCGTTGGGGAAACTTAGTGTTTGAATCCAATGACCCTGAAATTATGTGGAATGGAAAAAATCAAAAAAGCGGAGTTATGTGTTCAGATGGTGTTTATTTCTATGTTTGTACCGTGGAAGAGAAATACATTGACGGAAAAAAACCAAAAGTGATTAAAGGGTTTATCACTCTTCTTCGAAACAAATAAATACAACAAAATATGTTCACAGGAATTATTGAGGGTTTAGGCATTTTAAAAAAGATTCAAAAAGAGGGAGACAACATTCACTTTACCTTTTCTTGTAGTTTTGTTAGTGAACTAAAAATTGACCAAAGTTTGGCTCACAACGGAGTTTGTTTAACAGTAATAGATATCACTAAAGACTCATACACAGTTACTGCAATCAAAGAAACATTAAACAAAACAAACTTGGGAAAGTTAATAGTTGATGATGTGGTAAATTTAGAAAGAGCAATGCCAGCAAATGGCAGGTTTGATGGGCATGTAGTTCAAGGACATGTAGATCAAACTGCTTGTTGTACGAAAATAGAGCAGGAAAATGGTAGCCATGTATTTACTTTTGAATACACAGAAAATAAAAATAACATTACTGTTGAAAAAGGTTCAATTACAGTGAACGGTGTAAGTTTAACTGTGGTGAATTCCATGAAAAATCGATTTTCTGTGTGTGTGATTCCTTTTACCTATAATCACACAACATTTCATAAAATTAAACCCGGTGATACGGTTAATTTAGAATTTGATATCATTGGAAAATATGTAGCTCGCCTAATGAATAACGCTTAAAAAAGCTACAAATCAATAGTCCCTACCTTACGGTTTTTTCAACTCAATACCCATGTTGTAAAAGGCAAAACTAAGAATATCAGCATTCGCCTCAATCAATTTACTAACCGGCGTTCCGGCTCCATGTCCAGCATTTGTTTCAATTCTAATTAATGTAGGATTTGTGCCGTCATTTTTTGCTTGTAATTCAGCGGCAAACTTAAAAGAATGTGCCGGAACTACCCTATCGTCATGATCGCCTGTTAAAACCATCGTAGAAGGATATTTCACACCTTGTTGCACATTATGAACCGGAGAATATTTTTTAAGGTATTCAAACATTTCTTTTGACTGCTCTGCTGTACCATAATCATAAGCCCAACCCGCACCTGCAGTAAACGTATGATAACGAAGCATATCTAAAACACCAACCCCTGGAAATGCAACTTTATAAAGTTCAGGGCGTTGAGTCATACAAGCTCCAACTAATAATCCGCCGTTTGAACGTCCACTTATTGCTAAATAGTTACTTGATGTGTATTTTTCTTTTATCAAGAATTCTGCAGCAGCAATAAAATCATCAAAAACATTTTGTTTTTTTAGCTGTGTTCCGGCATCATGCCATTTTTTTCCGTATTCACCACCACCACGTAAATTTGCAACCGCATAAATGCCACCATTTTCCATCCAAACTGCATTCGTTATATTGAAAGATGGAGTCAAACTGATATTAAATCCACCGTATCCATATAGAATAGTAGGGTTTTTGCCATCTAATTTTATTCCTTTTTTATAGGTAATTATCATAGGCACTTTTGTTCCGTCTTTTGAAGTATAAAATACTTGTTTTGACTCGTAATCATCTGATTTAAAATCAATTTTTGGCGACCAATACATTTTTGATTTTCCCGATTTGGGATCCATTGAATAAATTGATTCAGGTGTGCTATAGTTTGTAAATGAATAGTAAAGTGTGGTATCTTCTTTTTTTCCTCCAATACCACTAACAGTACCTATTCCGGGCAGTTCAATTTCTCTTATCAATTTTCCGCTATAATCAAACTGTTTGATTTGAGAAACAGCATCTTTCATGTAGTGAGCAAAAATGTATCCACCTCCGGTTGATGGATCTAACACATTTTCTGTTTCAGGAATAAAATCTACCCAATTTGACTGTTGTGGTTTTTCTGCATCAACTGTGATAATTTTTTTATTGGGAGCGTTGAAATTAGTTATCAAAAAAAGCTTGGATTCATTATTATCAATCACGTAGCTGTCCGAATCAAAATTGTCAACCATTTTCACAATCGGACTGTTTGGTATGGTTAGATTTTTTATGTATAGCTCATTCCCAGAAGTAGATTCAGACGCAGAAATGAATAAATATTTATCGTCTTCAGTAACAGAACCGCCAACATATCTTCTTTTTTCATTGGCTTTTCCACCAAAAATCAATTGATCGTTTTTTTGTGGTGTTCCTAATTTGTGGTAATACAATTTGTGCTGGTCGGTTTTTGCAGAAAGTTCACTTCCTTTTGGTTTATCATAACTGGAATAATAAAATCCTTCTTCGCCTTTCCACGAAATTCCGCTGAACTTAACATCTATCAAAGTATCTTCTAAAATATTTTTTGTTTCCGCATCGATGATAATGATTTTTCGCCAGTCGCTCCCCCCCTCAGAAATAGAATAAGCCGCAATTTTCCCGGACTTAGAAAAACTCAACTCTCCTAATGAAGTTGTTCCGTCGGTTGAAAATGAATTAGGGTCTAAAAAAACGGTTGGCTCATTGTTTTCTTTTTGACTGTATAGAACAAATTGGTTTTGTAACCCGTTGTTTTTATAAAAGTATTTTACTTTGTTTTCGTAAAATGGCGCTCCAACTTTTTCGTAATTCCACAAAGCAGATATTCTGTTTTTCAACGTTTCTCTAAAAGGAATTTTTGACAAATAATCGAAGGTAACTGTATTTTGAGCTTTTACCCAAGCTTCTGTTTCTGGGCTTCTGTCATTTTCAAGCCAGCGGTACGGGTCAGAAACTGTGGTACCAAAATATGTGTCTGAAGAATCTACTTTTTGGGTTTCCGGATACATAATTTTGTCTGATTGTTTTGTATCGGTTGAATTGTTGCACGAAACTGCACAAATCAATGAAGTGGCACAAATTGTTACTAATTTCATAGTTGTCTGATGTTTAAATACATTCTTTTTCCTCAATAGCAATAACCCCTTTGAGTTCAGGAATAACTCTTTTAATAGATTCTTCAACTCCACCTTTTAGTGTCATTGGGCTCATTGAACAACTTTTGCAAGCTCCAAGCAACTTTACTTTAACAACTAAATCTTGAGTAATCTCTACTAATTCAATATCTCCTCCATCATCATTTAAAAAGGGTCTAATTTGTTCTAAAACTTTATTGACTTTTTCTTCAATTTCAAATTTATTCATGGTCAAATTCATTTTGAATGTGTTTATTTGGTGGAACAACCTTGCGTTGTTGTAATTTCAACTTTTTTAGTTTCTTCTAGATTCTGATTTCGAAAATTTACCTGTTCAATCACTTTGTCAGCAAATTCTTTAAACGCATTTGACTGAATAGTTCCTTCTTGCAATATTGCAGGACGACCGGCATCTCCTGCTTCTCTAATACTTTGAACAAGTGGAATTTGTCCTAAAAGTGGTAACTTTTCTTTATCGGCAAGATTTTTTAATCCATCTTTTCCAAAAATATAATATTTATTATTCGGCAACTCTTCAGGAGTGAAATATGCCATGTTTTCTATAAAACCTAATACCGGCACGTTAATTTGGGGTAATTTAAACATGCCAACTGCTTTTTGAGCATCAATTAAGGCAACTTTTTGGGGGGTACTAACAACTATTGCCCCGGTAACAGCGACTGTTTGAACAAGCGATAGATGAATATCTCCTGTTCCCGGCGGTAAATCAATCAGCATAAAATCAAGCACACCCCAATTAACTTCAGTAAAAAGCTGAGTAAGTGCTTTTGTTGCCATTGGTCCTCTCCAAACAACAGCTTGACTTGTGCCTGCAAAAAAACCAATAGACATAAGTTTTACTCCATAGCTTTCAATCGGTTGAATCAGACTTTTGCTATTAATCTCAATGGGCATTGGGCGTTCATCTTCAACATTGAACATCAACGGCATAGAAGGTCCGTAAATATCTGCATCTATTAACCCTACTTTATATCCCTTTTGCACTAAAGCAACTGCTAAGTTGGCTGTTACAGTTGATTTTCCAACACCTCCTTTTCCGGAAGCAATTGCGATTATATTTTTTACTTGTGGCAGAACTTTTACACTTTTTGGCATTTCGGGCGATTTAGGTATTGCCGAAAAATTAATTTCTACTTTCGTATCATTTCCTAACACTCTCTGCAAGTGTAATTCGCACGCTTCTGAAATTCGTTTCTTGTTGTGCATTGCCGGATTGTTGATTTGTAAGTCGAAAGTAACTGTATTATTCTCGCTTTTGATGTTTGTAACCAGTTTTAATTCGACTATATCTTTTTTCAAATCGGGTTCTATAACAAAACTTAATGCTTCAAGTATTTGATTTTCTGTATAGCTCATAATTTTAAATGTTTTACAAATTTAATAAAAACAAAAAGTTACAGAATCAATTCTTTAGCCGGGTCCCAAAAAATAGACTCAAACTTTTGAATACAATCATTTTTTACAACAACTCCTTCTAATTCAAGCAATTGTTGCATGATAAATGGTGTTTCAAAATGATGTTTTCCTGTGAGTTGACCATTTCGATTAACAACCCGATGTGCCGGAACAGATGGATTTTGCTGATGTGCTTTGTTCATTGCCCAACCAACCATTCTGGAACTTTGTTTAGAGCCCAAACACGATGCAATTGCCCCGTAAGTAGTTACTCTTCCACTTGGAATTTCACGAACTACCTGATAAACCTGCTGAAAAAAATCTGTTTCTTTCACTGTCTTTACTTTACTACGAAATTAAGACTCTTTTTGTCCTTTATTTAAAATGATTCTAAATAATGTTATTTTTTGCATAGATTTTTTGGAAAATTAGGGGGAATATGCCCTTTTTTTGTAAAAAAGTACAGCAACACAAAAAACCATTAAAATTTACACGCGTGTTTCAACAAAGGGGTTAAAGGATATTATAATCGCTCCGGAAAAATTAAATATTCAGTTTTAAATCCTTATTTTAGCATCAAAGCTTTTCGTATAAGTGAAAAATATCAGCAATACGTTTAGCGAAATGTTAGTGGCAAGTGTAACAAGACACCGTTCCAAATGACAGAAACATACATTCAAGACAAAACTTTTGACCGAAACGACACGCTGACAAAAGGCGAATACGAAAACTGCATTTTCAACAGTTGCAACTTTTCGGACAGCGACCTTTCAGAATTTAAGTTTATAGACTGCACATTTAACGGTTGTAATTTCAGTTTGACGAAGCTCAACAAAACAGCGTTTCGGGACGTAAGATTCAAAGAATGTAAAATGTTGGGACTTCGCTTTGACACTTGCAACGAGTTTGGACTTTCTTTTTCATTTGACGGTTGCCAACTCAACCATTCTTCGTTTTACAAGACAAAAATCAAAAAGACAACTTTCAAAAATTCGCAGTTACAAGAAACTGACTTTGCAGAAGCAGACTTGACAAGTTCCGTGTTTGACAACTGCAATTTGACACAAGCAGTTTTTGACCACACGACACTTGAAAAAGCCGACTTTCGGACTTCTTACAATTATTCCATTGACCCAGAAATTAACCGAATAAAAAAAGCAAGATTTTCAATTTTGGCTGTTTCGGGACTTTTAGACAAATACGATATTGACATAGAAAAATGACACCAAGAATTGAAACGACAAACGAAAAGAAATTAGTCGGAAAGCGACTTACAATGAGTTTTGCAAACTACAAAATAGGCGAACTTTGGCGTAGTTTTTCGCCAAGACGAAAAGAAATCACAAACAATTTGACGAGTGATTTAATTTCAATGGCTGTTTACAAGCCGACACATTTTGCAGACTTTAAACCAACAAACGAATTTGAACGTTGGGCGACAGTTGAAGTTTCGGACTTTGACAACGTGCCAACCGAAATGGAAACGTTTGTTTTACCAAGCGGACTTTATGCGGTTTTTGATTACAAAGGTTTAAGCACGGACAATTCCATTTTTCAATACATTCTTGGAACGTGGTTGCCAAGTTCGGACTATGTTTTAGACGACAGACCGCATTTTGAAGTTTTAGGCGACAAATACAAAAACAACGACCCGACATCAGAAGAAGAAATTTGGATACCGATAAGACCGAAGAACACCAGCCACTAACAGCGGTTTTGCGTCAGGCGGGCTGACGTGGTAAATTGAACGTTAGTGCTTTTTATTAACTTTGGTGCAAGGCTGAAAGTTTGTGCTTCTAATCCCGCCCGAACGCAAAGCCGCCAACCGTTAGCGGTCAGCTTAGGACGACAGGACACAGTAAACAAACAGACAACTAAATGAGAGGTTACGGATACGGAAACACAATTAAATCTTTCAGTGAAATCAGCAGTTTTGATTTTACCAGACAACTTAGTGACAAAATAAAAAGTGAAATTGAGAGTAAGGGGAAAGAATATATTCTTGGAGTTGACGAAGAAGAATTTAAAGCATACTTAATTGACCATTACTCATTAGAACCACTCACCATTGACTACAACAGCGAAACAGTTGACGAGCCGACAGTATCAAAGGAATGGGTAGAGGACAGATTTTACCGAGAAAAATATCAAACCGAAGTTTTTAATTTCACTATCAGTTACAAATTCACTGGTTCAAGTGTGCTGTTTAAAGTTAAGCCAAGCACTTGGACAATGACTTCTGCTGAAATCTATGTCAGCGAGCAAAACAATACAGTTTCATTTAGCTTTAAATTATACAAAAAAGACCCTGAAGAATTTAAGAGAACTAAGAGTGACTTTCAAAGAAGAGCATTTACCAATTTAGGTAATACAAATCAGGTTGCGACTAGTTGGATGCAATCCCTGTCTGTAACAGTAAACTCATTATTTCAACAGCAAAAAAATAAATACTTACAGGAGAACGACTTCTTTGCAGCTATCAATGTAAAAGTTAATAAGGATACGACTTCCGTT
The DNA here is from genome assembly GCA_020853105.1 of Flavobacteriales bacterium. Taxonomy (GTDB): domain Bacteria; phylum Bacteroidota; class Bacteroidia; order Flavobacteriales_E; family Vicingaceae; genus Vicingus. Next base: position 32,961 of record JADYZM010000049.1, read on the forward strand.
TTTACTGCACCGACTATTAAAAAGAAAGTAATTCCTCAACCAACTGTTTCCAAACACAAGGAATTTTCTTCTGAACCTATGATGGCAAAAGAAATGTATGAGGACATTCTTAAAGTCATCTATGACTTAGGTAAAAGTATGGAGAAAAAGCCTTCTACTTACAAGGACAAAGACGAAGAAGGAATTAGAGACCAATTTCTATTGGTTTTGGAAACTCGATACGACAGCACGACCGCAACTGGTGAAACTTTCAACAGAGGTGGCAAAACCGACATTATTCTAAAGTATGCAAAAGACGGTAGCAATTTGTTTGTTGCTGAATGTAAATTTTGGCACGGTGCTTCCGAATTTCACAAAGCAATTTCTCAGCTATTTGACAGGTATTTAACTTGGCGTGACTCAAAAGCTGCATTGATGCTATTTGTAACTAACAAAGACTTTACAAACGTCATTGACACCATAAAGAAAGAGACTCCAAATCACCCTTACTTTTTAAAATCAACTGGGACAAGAGGCGAAACTTCTTTTAGTTTTCACTTTCATTTACCGCAGGACAAAGACAAAGTAGTATTCTTGGAAATAATCGCATTTCACTATGACAAGTAGAGACAGAAAACAAAGCCGAACCCAAAAATGAACATATGTTAACACCATTAAATATTTTAACTCTCTTTACAAATCACGGACTTCCAAACTATGGTGTATATTTAGACTTTTTACCAAGCGACAGCTTAATGGAAGATTTGACACGAAGATTTAATGTTGAGTTCGCACTAATGTTTAAAATCGACCATAGTGGTTATAATTTGTTTGCAGGGACACATAACAGTGCTACAATTCCAATTGGTTCGGATGAGATTTTAATAAAGCATACTCACCCAAGAGGAACGCCACATCCAAGCTATGACGATATTCAATGGTTGACACTTTGTCAAGACTTTGGCTCGCCACAAAAACAATCTGTTATTCTACCAATTGGGAACAGAAGAATAACTTTCAATATTCATACTCCTTACTTAAATTAATTGAAAATGGAAATTCACAATGATATTCTTAATAACATTAATAATAGATATGTTCTTCTAAAAAAAGACAAAGATTTTGTTATCATAGACAAATCAAAAAAATCAATGGTGATTATAAATGATCCAATCATTGACAAGGAAAAGTTAATTAAAACTATGATTGAAAAGGGCGTTGAAGTTTATGATAGCCCAGAAAAATTACCGCAACCTTCCGAAATTCCATTTTCAGGAAAAGACATACCAACATCATTCAAATTGTTTATCAAAAAAATTCACGACAAGGACGGGAAAGAAACAGGAGCAATTATTTCAGCATTGACAAATAAAATGTTAGACATTAATGAAAAAAGAAGGATTGAAAGAATAATGGAAGATTATGCATTTACTGTTCTCTACCCAAACGAAGGTCTAAATATTTATAGTGACGTTAATTTTGACACAGCTTCACTGACAATAATAAAAGGCATAAATAATTTACCTGACCAAGACATTAATTGGACAGAAACTCAACTATATAAATGGTAATCACAAATGAAAAAGAAAGCCGAACCGCTAACAGGCGTTTGGCTCAATGGCGGGTGAAGTGGTTAATTGAACATTCTACCTCGCATCAACTTTTGTGGTGTATTGACAGTTTTGTGCTCCGAAATCCGCCACTGCGCCAAGCGCCAAACCGTTACCGCCAATGGTAAAAAAGATAGTGCAAATGACTAATTTTGACCAAAAAATAACGGACAATGCAGTAATGAAACTTACGAGCAGACATAAAAACGGGCGACACGCAAGCCGACCCGAAA
>JADYZM010000050.1 GCA_020853105.1 Flavobacteriales bacterium
CGTTATAAGTAAGCCGCTGTACGGACAACGATTATGAAAAAAATTATCTACATATTGACAACTGCATTTCTTTTAACAAGTTGTATGTCGGAAGAAAAACAAAATGCTGCGACAAAGACCGCAAAATTATGGGACGCACAAAAATATTTGGTCGGCTCATCAAGTTCAACGAACACAGAAAAAGGGACAAGTAAGGCGTTGACACTTACTTTAGAAAACTTGACAGGTGTTAAAGCAGACTATCCAAACGAAAACATCACTTCTGTTTCCGCCTACACCTTTATCGATAATCTTCCTCCCAAGGAATATGAAGGTTATGACAACGTTAAAATAACTGTAAAAAACAATTCTTCGGTTTTTGAAAAAAACTACAAAATAACTGATCTTTTAGCTGCAAAATCCGTATTTAAAACCATCGACATTTTCTCTAAAAAAATAATTAGCGGAAACCTGCACGAGTTTGAGAACCTGTTTGATAAGCAGAGTATTCCTGACTCCACAATAGTTCAAATCAAGAATGCAATTTTATCAATTGACGCAAATAATGGCCGACCAGAAAAAGGTATGGTTACTCGTTTCGACTTTGACTACCTTAAAGAGACTCATGAGCCAGTTGTGGTTTGCTATGCTGAACTTGAAAACAAAAACTCATACTCAACTTATAAATTAATTTTACGTAACTCGGACAAAAAAATTATATACTTTGGTCTTAATGAAAACCAAGCTGGTGCAACGGCCAACTTATAACAGCAAGCAATTGCACAATGCGGGCGGACGAGGAAGTTTTTTGCTTACGATTTTGCCTGCTTCGCAGAAAAGTGTATTTTCATGTAAGCAAAAAGTGAGCATGGTGTTTCATAAAAAAACATTCGGTTGACGAGTGTTCCAAATTCCGCACTGTGCAAGCTTGCCATACGTTAGCAAACATAAAAAAAGACAACGGAAATGGCTGAGGAAATCAAGTATGGCAAACGCTCAAATCATAAAAGTACTTCGTACACTTATGCTTTTTTGCCCTCCCACTTCGTGTGGATTGACTTGCTCGACATTTTAAGGAAATATCCTCCTTGACTGTTAAATCACCAATTATTATAACTTTCAATTAATTATTTAGTAATTTTAAACTTAATTATCATGAAAAAATTTATACTTTTTATCTTAATTTTTACAAGTTTAACAGCTTTAAAAGCTCAACAAACTTGTGTTTCTGCTGTTAATACAACTCCAACAGCTACTTGTAATTATTCTACACATACCACCAATGGGACAGAGTATTGGTTAAAGTTTACAGCAACCAGTCCAACTGTAAATATTTCGTTAGTTACTGTTAAATTTGGAATAAATGCTCCTCACGTACACAATTTGGCATTGCTGACTGGTGTTTGTGGAAATCAAGTACTCATAGCTGAAGATGAACTTCCATTTGTTGCCGATGCCAAGGAATTAGCTATTGACTTAAACGCTTCCGGGTTGGTTATCGGACAAACTTATTACATCAGAGCCACACGTACGGCATCACTAAGTGTTGGTTCTTGTGATAAATCGGGATGTACCGCCAATGGCTCATCCGACCCTACTTCCTTTGACATTTGTGTGCAGGATATTGAGGTGATTATTCCGCTTGATTTTGGGTTAGAAGCTCCTGCAATCAGCCATACCTACACCACCAACAGGGGGCAATTGATTGATGTAAATGGCAACCAAAGACCTGAAATTAAACTCTATACCATTAATACTAACCCTCAAGTGTATATCGCTGAGGATAAAGTTTCGTTTGTTTTTTCTAAAGTTGACACGATTGCTTCTACTCCTGACACTTTACACCGGGTAGATATGGCTCTTGTCGGTGGGAATCCTACCAAAGTTTTTAAAACAGAACAAACAACAGACATTACCAATTATTTTTTGGCACACATACCCAACGGTGTAGTTAATAACAAATCGTATTCAAGAGCTGTTTGTAATGAGGTTTATACCAATATTGACATGCAATATTACAGCAATCAGGATGGTATAAAATATTATTTTATTGTAAAACCTGGTGGCGACCCCGATGATATTGTGATGAAGTTTGATGGTGCTAATTCTATTAATGTAACCCCTATTGGTGGGTTAGAAATTGTTACTTCTCTTGGTATTTTGGATTTTGAACCCCCACACGCCTACCGAGTTAATCCAGCAGGCAATGTTGTTCCTATGCCATGGCAAGCAAAGTTCGAAGCAATCCCATCTTCTACTAATGAGGTAAAACTTAAAACGCATCCTTACGACCCCATTATGCCACTTTTTATTCAAATAGACAGAGGGCATAGTCAAAATAAACAAGGAATTGCAAATATGGAATGGAGTACTTTTTATGGTGGAAGCGGTTTAGAATGGGCAACTTCAATAAAAAATGATATTTCAGGGAATATTTACGTTAGTGGTAATTCTCAAGGCGGCGGATTTCCTTTAACCTTAGGTGCATTTCAGACAAACTCGTCAAATGTAGATGGAGTTTTAATAAAGTTTAATTCTCTTCGCCAAATTCAATGGGCTACTTATTTTGGAGGTACTAATAATGACGATGCAAATTCAATCGTAATATCAAATAACAAACTATATGTTTCTGGTCTAACGAGTAGTACAAATTTTCCAATTGTAAATAAAGTAGGAGCATATAATGACCCAACTTTCAATGGAGGTAATACTGATATATTTATATCTAGTTTTAATACAAGTAATGGTTTTCCAACATGGAGTACATATTACGGAGGAAGTATTGGAGATGATAGAAGTTTTAGTATAGTAAACGATAATGACAATGGAGTTTATCTGATTGGTTATACACAGGCTAATAATTTTCCGACAAACACAAAAGCTGGTGCTTTTATGCAAACAACTTACGGTGGTGGTTTTTCTGATGGTTTTATTTTAAGATTTAATTCGTCTGACCAATTAGATTGGGGAACATTTTATGGAGGAAGTTCAACGGATTATCCGAAATCTGCTATCGTTGATGCAAATGGTAATTTATATGTGTGGGGATGGACAGAAAGTGCAAATTTTAGTTTAATAAATTTCGGTGGCACATCTTATTTTCAAAACAATATTGCAGGTAATTTTGATTGTTTTATAATTCGATTTAACACATTAGGGGTCAGAGAATGGTCTACATTTATTGGTGGTAGCATGATTGATATTGCTGCTGAGGTAGATGGAATTACCATCAATAATAATGGGATTTTTTGTACAGGTTCAACATTTAGTTTAGACTTTCCTACTCAACCATTTGGTACAGGATTTTTTCAAAATAGTAATGGTGGAGATGAAGACGCTTTTATAGTAGGATTTGACTTTAATCTTAATTTGATTTGGTCATCATATATTGGTGGTGTAGGATTAGATGAAGGAGAGGCTATAACTAGTGATGATAATAACAATATTTATATTACTGGAACAACATTGAGTAATAACTTTCCCAATATTAACCCGATTGGTGCTTACACTCAAAATTATGAAGGTAGTTCTAGTACCACACTAGGTGATGCTTTTCTATCAGCTTTTGCAAATAATTCTTTATCCATGTCTTGGTCAACATTTATAGGTGGCAGTTCTTTCTCAACTGGTTTTGGAGGAGATGTGGGTTATAGCTTATCAACTTTTAATAGTAATAAATTATATATTACAGGGGGATCAAATAGTTCAACACCGAATTATCCAGTAGTTGACCCTGGTAATGGTGCTTATTACCAACCTAATGGATCTGGTGTTGCTTCAATTATTATTACCGAATTTGATTTAACTGCTGTTGTAATTTCTGTTAAAGAACTGGAAGATAACATAGGGATAAAAATTTATCCTAATCCTACTACTAACAATGTAATTATTACAAACATTAAAAATAACTACTTAGTTAAAATAAATAATTCAATAGGTCAGTTGGTTTATGAAAGCTATTTATCTAATGGGGTGGATAAAATTATAAATGTGGAAGATTGGGGTAAAGGAAGTTATGTATTAAGTTTTTATAATGACAAACAAGAAAAAATGAATAGTGCTAAATTTATTGTACAATGAAAATAATTTTTATTAAACTATTATTTGGATTTTTTTTAGTTTTTAGTTTTAATCTTTCTCATGGTCAAGACATTAGAGGAGCTATGTTTAATGCTTCTCATGTTAATTCGTTTACTTATAAAGGAACATTAAAATTATTAATAGATCCAACTTTAACCATTAATAGACCGTTTATATTAATCGACTGGGGTCCTTCAACAGATACCTTGTTTTATACTTCTGAAACCCCTCTAAAAGCCACAGAAAAACAAGTTGAATATATTGGCTTTTTTACCTACCCATCAACAAATAGCATTCCTTATCAGATTGTTTTCGAGGATAGTTTTAGGGTTTCAGGAATAAACAATATAACAAACTCCTATTTAGAAAAAATAAAGATTACTAGTGAACTTGTTATTAATCCTTTTCTAGGAAATAATAATTTACCCCAACTTTTTTATAACCCTAATACTATCCTTGAAAACAATGGAACATATACAATTAACCCTAATATAGTTGATTCTGATAACGATAGTTTGTATTTCAAATTAATTCTTTCTACTGCTAATGGTTATTATCTTCCAAATGCAACATTTATCAATGACACGACTGGTGTAATTACAACAACACCTGACACTATTGGAATATATGGTTATGTTATTGAGGTTGACGAATATAGAAATTCAGTATTTATAGGATCAACCATGTTTGAATTTGTGATAAATATAAATACTGTAGTTGGAATAAACGAACTACAAGAAAATAGCTTTTTTATCATTTACCCCAATCCTAACAACGGAATTTTTACTTTAGAAACAACTACTTTCAAAAAATCAACAATAGAAATTTACAACATTGCAGGACAACTTATTTTACAAAAATTATTCGTTGATAATACGACCCAAATAAATTTGACAGATTACCCAAAAGGATTGTACCTTGTAAAAATAATTTCAGACAATAAAGTAACCGTTAAGAAAATTGTTTATCAGTAAAGATGGCAACCCTAAATAAAGCACTTTTACATTCGCTCATTGCTTTTGCTCCTACCAAAAATGTAAAAAAGCTTTATGCCAAAACGCTCTGAGAAAATAATTTACGTTTGCTAACATGGGCTAAAATCAAGTGGGCGTTTGTAGGTTAATAAAGTTCAGTGCTTTTTAATTACTTTTGTGGTGGCTTATAGGAAAGTACTTTTTAATGCCCACCATCTTTTAGCCCAAGCCCGTTAGCAGTAACTTTAAAAAGACGACAGTGAAAAATATAAACAGTGAGACAGAATTCGAAAATCTGATTAGGCAGATAATTGAGCAGGACATTTTGACGAAAAAGCCGGACTTACTATTGCTTACAA
>JADYZM010000051.1 GCA_020853105.1 Flavobacteriales bacterium
AATCTTAGATTTTGGATTAGATATTAATCGTTCAACGGTTAATGCATCTTGTCCCTCAATTGTTCCACTTTGAATTGGTTTCCAATAATCGGCTTGTAATGCCTCTGTTAAAATTGCCGAAACAAGTGTTTTTCCTACATTGGTTCCAATACCAGTTACAAACAATTTCATTGATTAAACAGATTAATATATTTACTTTTAATAGCCTCAATATTTAAACGAGCTTGTATGTATGTTCTAGCTGCCTCGCACCATTTGTCGTATTCATCTTGATTCATTTCAGAAAGGATATTAATTGCATTAACAAAATCACTCGGTTTATCTAATGGAAGATCAAAACCTGCTTTATGTTGTGTAAGCTGTTTCCATGGTGTTTGATCCGAAATAATAACAGGTCTGGAGTTTTGTAAAGTTTCCACGATAACATGCCCGAAATTTTCTGTTCTTGTAGGTAAAAAAAGTGCATGATAATATTGAATTGTTTTACCTATTTCTTCTTGTGTAAGCTCTCCCTTATAGTTAAATTCAATTGTGTTCGGGAGACTCTTTGCGTATTCTTGACACCTATTCCAATATTCGGCATCTTCAATAGGCCCAAACACATGAAACTTTATTATATTAGTAATACTGTGCAAAACCTCACAGGCAAACATTAAATTTTTTACATCCAAAATTCGACCAACAAAACAGATGTTTAAACTCCCACTTTCTTTTTTAATAGGAGTAATTCTTTCACTCGTTTTTGGAAAATTTGAAATTTCAAAAATATTCAAATGACTGGAAATTTTATTTTTAATCTCTTGGGTTTCTTCAGTAGAGGTAGATTGCCAAACAATATCATTAAATAAGCCTGAAATTTTTGCGTACATTAGAAACAACTGCTTTTTTAAAGATTTTACAGCTAACGCGCCAGGTCTTAACATCCCTCTTGGCGCTAAAATTATTTTTGAAGTTATCTTCCGTTGCTTTCTCCAACGTAATGGCTGAATAGTAAAAATTTTAGAAAACAATGAGTTCAAATAAATAACATCGTGTGGTGTTGATTGAATAAGTTGAAGGATAAATGTACTATTCAAATTTTCTGGACTCACATAAAACACCTCTCTACCTTCAAATTTTGTCCACTCATTTTTCTTCACGTTTAAATAAGGTTGATTTGATTTAAAATCTCTATCCGTTGTAATAATCTTAAAATTAAAATGAGGTAATAAATTGTGTGTTAATGTAGCAATAGATTGAATAGGCCCTCCAGCCTTAAATCCAGGTAGAAACCAGTCGCACAAAATTAGTATGGTTTTTTTGTTATTCAAACTACAACAGCAAAAGTACAATTATTTTAACTCATAAACATATTGTCATTCATCTAACAATAGCCTTTATATTTTGTGAATTTTTTAATTTTATACCCACAATTAAAATAGTAACTTCGTGCCACAAAAACTATAGTAAATTATGTCAACAACTATCGAACATATTAACTGCCTTATTATTGGCTCTGGTCCTGCTGGTTATACAGCTGCAATTTACGCAGCACGTGCCGATTTAAAACCTGTTTTATATACTGGAATGACTCCAGGAGGACAATTAACCGAAACCACCGAAGTAGATAATTTCCCTGGCTATCCTAAAGGAATTACAGGGCCTGAACTCATGGAAGATTTAAAAAATCAGGCAGAACGTTTTGGAACACAAGTTAGAATTGGAACAGTAACTAAAGCGGATTTAACCGCTTCACCAAAAAGATTGTGGGTTGATGAATCAATCGAAATAACAGCCGATGCGGTTATTATCTCAACTGGTGCCTCGGCAAAATGGTTAGGCTTAGAAAACGAAAGCAGACTTCGTATGAATGCAGGTGGTGTTTCGGCATGTGCTGTTTGTGATGGCTTTTTTTACAGAGGACAAGAAGTGGCTATAGTTGGCGCTGGTGATACGGCAGCCGAAGAAGCAACTTATTTGGCAAAACTTTGTAAAAAAGTTTATATGATTGTTCGTAGAGATGAAATGCGTGCTAGCAAAGCCATGCAACATCGAGTAAAAAACACAGCCAACATTGAAATATTATACAACAGCGAAACTCAAGATATTTTAGGGAAAGAAGTGGTAGAAGGTATAATTGTTAAAAATAATGCCACTAAAGAAGAAAGAACAATTGCAGTTACCGGTTTTTTTGTAGCCATTGGGCATAAACCAAATACAGATATTTTCAAAGGTCAGATTACAATGGATGAACTTGGATACATTACAGTTGTACCAGGTTCGACAAAAACAAATATTGCAGGTGTATTTGCAGTAGGAGATTGTGCTGATAAAACTTATCGACAAGCAGTTACAGCTGCAGGTAGCGGATGCATGGGTGCTTTAGATGCTGAACGGTGGTTAGCAGAAAATGGCACACATTAACATCTCTGTTTCAATTTATTTTGTGCATTGTTTATTTTTTTTATTAATTTGCACCATATTTTTTGAACACTTAGATTAACAATGAATTTTATCAGACTAATAAGCATTATTTTAATACTAACAAATTTTTATAGTGGGTATGCACAATTGTTTTCAAAACAGGTACCTCAACTAAAACGTTACACACCAGAAGAAGTTATTGATCCTGATTACGGCATTATTATTTATAACAAATTAGTTCCGATGATGGGTGGTGATTCTTTGCGCTATACTAAAGATGGTTATAACGCCCAAAATTGGCAAGAAGATTATTATGTAAGTGGTAAACTACTTCATAAAGGTTTTTATCAAGATGGAACTATAAAAGTATTTAAAAATTTTTATGAAAATGGTCAAATTGAGCGCTCATTTAGTAGTTCTGACTTAAGACATAGTAAACTCGAAATTTTTTACGACGACGGAAAAGTAAAATCATCAATCAGTTATTTTGATGGCAATCCTCAAAATCAATACGATTTTTATAAGAATGGACTGCCAGAATATGTTGAAGAAAATGATAAAAACATGGAGTATTTGTTTAAACGTAATTCTTATTTTGAAAATGGACAACCTTCTTCTTTATTTGAGTTAACAGACAAAAAATCTAAACGATACCTTAAAAAAGAATTTTATGAAAACGGGCGTTTAAAAGAAGAGGGTACTATGATATTTAGAAAAGATTTAGGAGACTATCAAAAAGACGGAAACTGGACCTATTACGACGAAAAAGGAGCTGTATCAAAAACAGAAAAATATCAAAAAGGAGAACTTCAATAGTTTAACCTTTTTTTGAAATATCCTGATTATAGAAAAACTGTACAATTTTTCTTAATGGCTTTACATAAAG
>JADYZM010000052.1 GCA_020853105.1 Flavobacteriales bacterium
AAATTATTTGATATAAATACTAAATCATTGATTTTAACCTTTGTAAAATTAACCATTACACTGTTGATAATTCAAGAAGATTGATTATAAAAAATTATTTTATTAATGCTTCTGTTTCAAAAAAAATTAGAATTGAGTTAAAAAAAATAGAAAACAACTATTTTACAATCATTTTTAAATAATTTTTTTAACTATAAAATACCGTTTTTTGACAATTAGTTTTTTTTAACTTTTTTAAAATATAGAGGAAGCTAACAGTTGTTAATTTAAAATATAAAAATCATTAAATCAGTACACTTAATTTTAACTTTGCTGTTAGTTAAATCTTATAAAAAAATTTAATTAACATAATCAAGAAAACTAATTGCTAATTTTAAACAGTTTTAACATGCTATACATAGTAATAGAAAAGTTTTATAAAAATTATAAAAATTATATTTTATAATATGTTTCGATTTTTATTTTTTCTGCATTTTTTGATTTTTCCGATTTTTATTTTTTCTCAATCAAAGCTTACTGATGGGGTTAAAAAATTTTATTACGAAACAGGAGAATTATCAAGCGAAGGGATGATTAAAAACGGAAAACCTGAAGGATATTGGTATAATTATTTTCCAACAGGCGTTATTAAATCGGAAGGAAATAGAAAAAATCATTTGTTGGATAGCACCTGGATATTTTATAACGAAAAAGGAAATAAAATATCTTCTATCAATTATTTAAACGGATTAAAAGTTGGTTTAAAGACTCAATATAGCGACAGTTGTCATATTATTTCTGAAGAAAATTTCAATAACGATATAAAACAAGGTTTGTCAATTCTATATTATGATACTATTGGTAAGTTCAAATGGAAAGAACAACCATTTATTGATGGCTTAGAAGAAGGTACTGGTTATGAATATGCATTAGATGGTAGAATTATAACCGTTTTCAACTATAAAAAAGGGACATTTTTAAACAAAGAATCAATCAATAGAAAAGACAATCAAAATAAAAAACAAGGGCTTTGGAAAACATTTCATGAAAATGGAAAATCTAAAATAGAAGCTACATACAAAAATGATTTATTAAACGGCTATTATAAAGAATATAATAATAAAGGACAATTGATAAATGCAATTTTATACATCAACGGTGAAGCTCAGAAATTTGCTGAAGAATTAGCAAAATTGGATATTAAAAAAGAATTTTTCGAAAACGGAAAAATCAAAAAAGAAGCGGTATTTGATGCTGATGGCAAAGAACATGGAACTTCAAAATACTATGACGAAAATGGAAAAATTAATAGGACCGAGCACTATTTTCATGGAATATTGTTGGCAAAAGGAAATATTGATGAAATGGAAAGAAGACAAGGTTATTGGGAAGAATATTATTTTGATGGACAACTTAAATCGAAAGGAAAATACATTGACGGAAAAAAAATTGATGAATGGGAGTATTTTTTCAACAACGGTAAATTAGAGCAAAAAGGAAATTATGTTTCAGATGAAAAATTTTCGGGCAACTGGAAATGGTATTATCCAAACGGGCAACTGCTGCGTGATGAAAATTATAGAAAAGGATTTGAAGATGGAATGTCTGAAGAGTTTGATGAAAATGGTGTTTTAATAACTAAAGGAGATTATATTGACGGACTCAAAGAAGGAGAATGGTTTTATGAGCTCGGAGACCACAAAGAAATTGGTAATTACAAAAATGACGAAAGAGACGGTTTGTGGAAATTTTATTATCCCAACAATAAAATTAACTTTGAGGGCAAATTTGTTGAAGGATTACCCAACGAAAAGCATATATATTATTTCGAAAACGGTAAACTAAAAAAAGAAGAAGAATATATAATGGGTGTAAAATCAGGAAGTTGGCGTTTTTACAACGAATTGGGTGAAATAGTGGTAACAACCCATTATAAAAACGGAGAAGAATACAAATTAGACGGAACAAAGCTAAATCAGTAATAGTGGATTACTCAAAAAAATCAAAAGAAGAACTGATTAAGGAAATCACCCTCCTTAAAGCTAAAGAACAAAATGTGGAATTGGTTTTGAATAAAATCAATGAAATGTTTTATCGAATTTCTTTTGATAAAGAAAAAAAAGTATCCATAGACTACATAAGCCCTAAAATTGAAAAAGTTTTGGGAATAACCAATAAAGAATACTTAAAAAACCACAATATTCTTTATAATTATTTTCATCCGGATGACATTGAAAATATCAAATCCAATGTTTCTAAACTCAAGGAAACAAAAAACCCGATGACATTTACATATCGGTTTTTTAATAATTTGCTACAAAAATACGTTTGGCTCGAAGAAACTTTAGTTAATACCTATTCAGCAAAAGGTGAAAGAAACGGTTTTTTTGGGTCTATCAGAGATATTTCAGAAAAAATTGAAAACCAACAACATTTAGAATTTATTTTATCCAATATCGGCGAATGTATTTATAACGTTAAGTTTACAGAAAATGAAAAAAAATTAACGTATGTTGGACCACAAATTAAAGAACTTTCGGGCTTAAGCATTGAAGAATTTATTGAAGAAGGATCTACCGGAAAAATATACAGCAGAATACATCCGGAAGATATTGACAGAATTAATAAATCGGTTGAAAAAGGACTTTATATAGAAAAGAGAAGTATAATTAATCATTCTTTTCGGTTTAAACCGAAAGGAACTAATAAATACATTTGGATTGATGAAACAATACATTCCAAATTTGACAAAAAAGGAAGTTTATCTGAAACAACAACCGTATTAAAAGACATTACCGAAAAACGTTTGTTTGAAGAGTCTTTAAAAAAGTCGGAGCAAGAATATAAAAATCTGTTTAACTCTAGTCCAAACTTTGTTTATATACAAGATAAAAACGGAACATTTTTAGACGTAAATCAAACTGTTTTAGATGTGTTTGGTTATAAAAAAGAAGATATCATCGGGAAAACGCCAGCTCTTTTCGATAACCCATATAAAATTAAAAATCCGGATTTTAAATTACTCATTGACAAAGTATGGAAAGGCAAAACCCAACAGTTTTCGTGGTGGGGAAAAGACAAAAATGGCGAAGATTTGTTGGAAGAACTGACTTTAAAAAGAATTAAATATTTTAACAACGATGTAATAATTGCTGTTGGGCAAGACGTAACAGAAAAATTCAAAGCCAATACTTTATTAAAAGAAAGTGAAGAAAAGTACAAAAAACTAATAGAAAACTCGCCCTTTGGAATTGTAATACATGATGATGGCAAATTGCTTTTCTCAAACCAAAAAGCAAAAGATATTCTCGGATTTGATTCGGCTCAACATAAAATTGACATCAAAGATATAAATGAATTTTTATTACCGGAATATAGAGCCGAAGGATTGAAAAGACGTAAAAAACTTCATCAAGGAGAAGAAACAGAATTTGTTAACGCAAGAATAAAATCACCATTCTCGGGAAAAATTATTGACATACAAACAAAAGCAGTTCCCACAATTTTTCAAAACACCAAAGCCATTCAAATTGTATTTCAAGACATTTCTTCTCAAAAAGAATTAACCAAAGAGAGGTTAAAAAATCAAATTGCAGAAGAGCCCAACTCATTGATGCAAAAAGAAATACAACGAAGAAAAAAAATCGAACGGCAATTAATCAATAATCAAAACTACACAAGCAACATTATTTCTAGTTCACTTGACATTATTTGCTCTTCTGACGATAAAGGAAACATCAAAGAATTCAACAGGGCTGCAGAAAACAGTTTCGGATATTCCAGAAAAGAGATGGAAAACCTTAAATCAACTATTTTATTTGCAAATCAAGCTGAAATTGACAAAGTAAACAAAAGCCTGAATACAAAAGGGAATTTCAAAGGAGAAGTGCTTAATCGCAGAAAAAATGGAGAAACTTTCACCTCGTTTTTAGCCGCTTCTGTACTCTATAATAATGAGGGTAAAATTATTGGAACTATGGGGGTTTCTCGCGACATAACAGACATCAAGCTTGCTGAATTAGAGCTTAGGGAAAGCGAAGAAAGATACCGCGACTTGTTTGAAAACGCATCAGATTTAATACAGAGCATTGGAATAGACGGAAAAATTATTTATGTCAACAAATCTTGGAAACAAACACTGGGCTATGAGGACAATGATTTACAAGACAAAAATATTTTTGATTTTATTCACCCCGATGGAAAAGAACATTGCGTTAAGTTTTTGACTGAACTTACAAAGACAAAAACTAAACAGCCCGCGAACATTACAATCGAACTGCTTCATAAAAATGGAAACAAGGTACTTGTTGAGGGCTCCGTAAGTTCAAAGGCAGATATTTCAGGTAAAATTGTTTCAACGCGAGGAATTTTTAGAGATGTAACTGAAGAAACCTGGTTCAAAACTCGCCAAGGGGTTTATAATAGAGTGGCTAAAATAATTTCTGAAAAAACAAACCCGATGGAAATGTACGAATCTATTCGTAAAGAGCTTGGAGCGGTTATGAATACTGATGTTTTTGGTATTTCGTATGCTATAAACAGCAATACAATTGCATTTCCATACTACTATGATTTAACAAGGGGTGGATTAAGACAAATAGCTGACAGAACAAATAAAAAGGGACTGAACGAATATTTTATCAAAACAAAAAAGAGTAAAATTTTAAACGAGAAAGAGTTGAAAAAACTCTATTCCGACGGAAAGTGTGAATTGATAGGTCCTGTATCCAAGCAATTTGTCGGCGCTATTCTTAAAGTTAAAAACAATGTGGTTGGGGTGTTGTCTGTTCAGTCTTACGACAATGAAAATGCATTTGATGAAAAATCACTGGAAATTCTAGAATTTATTTCCGGTGCATTGGCATTGGCAATCCAAAAGAAATTCGACGAAAAAGTGCTTTTTGAACAGGCGTCAAAACTAAAGAGCATTATTGATAACAGTTCCCACTCTTTTTGGACGTATGACCGCAATTTAGGGCTTACCTCATTTAACCAATCATATTCTGATGCAGTTTATGATTTGTACGGCTCAAGGCCGGTTATTGAACAAAACAAAAAATCCAGAGTTAATAACCCAAAACTACAACCCTTTTGGGACAAAAAATACAACGAAGCATTTGAAGGAAAAGCGATAGAATTTATTACCCAACGAATCAACAAAAAAGGCAACCTTGTTGTTCGCGAAGTTTTTTTAACACCCATTTTTGACGAAAACGGCGAAGTTACTTTGGTGTCCGGAATAGCACATGACATAACCGATAAATTCAATGCCGAAGAGGCAATAAAAAACTCTTTAAAAGAAAAAGAAGTACTATTAAAAGAAGTACACCATAGAGTAAAAAATAACTTGCAGGTTATATCCAGTATTTTAAATCTACAAACCACCTACATAGATGATCAAAACATTGTAAATATTCTTCGTGAAAGCCAAGACAGAATCAAAACAATGTCAATAATTCACGAAAGTTTATACCAAACCAATGATTTTTCAAAAATAAATTTTTCACAATATGTTGTAAGTCTATCTAAAAATTTAGTACATTCATACTCTAAATCGGATACTTTTGTCGATACAAAATATAAAATTGACGACGTAAACCTGAGTTTAGACCTTTCGATTCCGTGTGGATTAATCGTAAATGAACTTGTTTCAAATGTGATTAAACACGCATTCAGAGGTAGAAAAAAAGGATGTTTAAAAATTGAATTATCACGCAAAAAAGGAATAATAGTATTAAAAGTGTCTGATGATGGTATTGGTATGCCAAAAAACATAAAAATAGAAGAAGTAAATTCATTAGGTTTGCAGTTGGTAACTGCATTGGTTGACCAAATAGATGGAAAAATGAAAATAGTAGTTAATAAAGGAACAGCAATAGAAATAACATTTAAACAAATACAATAATGTCAAAAAATAACATACTGGTAGTTGAAGATGAAAGCATAGTTTCAAAAGACATTCAACAAAGTTTGAAAAAAATGGGCTACAACATTGTTGGGGCTGCCTCAACGGGAGAAAAGGCTTTAGAAATTGCCAACGAAACAAAACCTGATTTGGTTTTAATGGACATCATGTTAAAAGGCGATATGAGCGGAATTGATACAGCAGAAAAAATAAAAGAATCTTTAAAAATTCCGGTAATATACCTAACAGCTTATGCCGATGAAAATACGCTTTCAAAAGCAAAAGTTACAGAGCCTTACGGGTATATCATTAAGCCTTTTAAAGAAATTGACCTTCACACATCAATTGAAATGGCATTATACAAACACAGCAAAGAACAAGAAGTTGTAAAAGAGCGAGATTTCCTATATTCTTTAGTCGAAAATAAAGATGGTGAAGGTGGGGTTATTTTCGTTAAATCAAACTCTAAGTTGGTTAAAGTTAAAACCACCGACATACTGTTTGTTGAGGCTTTAAAAGATTATGTTGTTATTAACCTGGGAGATATAAGATACACAATACATTCCACCATGAAGGATATTGAGAAAAGACTTCCTGGCAATGAATTTATTCGGGTACACCGCTCATATATTGTGAGGCTGGATAAAATCAATTCTATTGAGCAAACCAATATTGTTATGGAGGGCGGAAAGAAACTAATACCAATAGGGGGCTCATACAAAGATGATTTATTCAAAAGAATCAAAACCATCTAATACCACTAGATTAGCTCCCCAAATCTTTTTATCAAAAAATGTTTAATCCCAACGAAGTAGGAATTAATAACGGAAATATTTTTGGCTTTCCATACACAATTGAAGAAAGTCAGATAATAATTATACCCGTTACATCGGATATTACATGTTCATACTCAAAAGGCACAGCAGAAGGACCAAAAGCAATTTTAGAAGCATCAACACAACTCGACTTTTATAGCCCATATTTGAAAGATGCATGGAAAACTAAAGTTACGATGCTGCCAATTGATGATAAACAAATGAAAAAAAATCGAGAAATCGGTGCGATTGCAACTTTAATAATTCAAAAACTCGAAGAGAACAAACCTCTTAGTAAAACAGATTTATTAAACTTAAACAAAGTAAATGAATTCTGTTCTAAATTGAATAAAGACGTTGAGAAAAAAGCCACAAACTATATAAAAAAAGACAAACTGGTTGCTGTTTTGGGTGGCGACCACAATTCGCCTCTGGGATTAATAAATGCACTTTCAAAGAAATACAAAAACTTTGGAGTCCTCCAAATAGATGCTCACGCCGATTTAAGAAAAGCGTATGAGGGTTTTGAATATTCGCACGCATCAATCATGTATAATGTATTAAAAAACAAGGCGGTTAGAAAGTTAATCCAGGTAGGAATTAGAGATATTTGTCCGGCAGAAATAGAAATTATAAACAAATCAAAGGGCAGAATAAAAACTTTTTTTGATTGGGATATAAAAGCCCAACAATATCAAGGAAAAACTTGGGACGAGCTTTGTTCAGACATAATTGATCAATTGCCCGATATGGTTTACATCAGTTTTGATATTGATGGGCTCCACCCCAGTTTGTGCCCCGACACAGGAACACCTGTTGTGGGTGGCTTTGAGTTGGAACAAATAAACTATTTATTCAATAAACTGGCGTTGAGCAATAAAAAAATCATTGGATTCGACTTAAATGAAGTTGGTAAAAATGAGTGGGACGCCAATGTCGGGGCAAGAGCTTTATATCGGTTGTGTAATTTCTTAGCAAAAAGCAACTTTTCAAACAAATAAGTAAACCAAAACTTCTCTTTTTTTCTCGAATAAAACCATTGATTTTGTTGGTGGAATAAAATTTTTTATGGAATTTTTTTAAGTTTTCATCTTACTTAAAACTCAAAAATTAAAGTCATGAAAAATCTAACTAAAATCATCATTCCTTTTTTTGGAATTATTATAATGGCATTAGCAAATCCATTAAGATCTCAACAAATAATCAAAGGAACTATTACAAATTTAAAAACCAAACAACCCCTTCAAAATGTTTCGGTAACTTTAAAAAATTCAACCGGTAAAACAATAAAGTCAACCATTTCCGGGCTAAACGGGAATTATGAATTTATTTCGATAGAACCGACAACCTATTCAATTTATTGCTCGCTATCGGGTTATAAAGCAGCTCTGAAAAAAGAGGTTGTATTAAAGAAAAACGAAACCAAAGAAGTAAACATTGCTCTCATTGAAATTATAGAGGCTTTACCCGAAGTTGTAAAAATGGAAGAGGAAAAAATTACAGAAGAAATAATTCAAACAGTAAGCCACTCAAAAACCACCAACGAATCAACAAAAAACAGAATTTCTAAAAAAGATTATTATGCACCAAATGCATGTGGGGCAGCAGTTCCTGCTCAACGAATGTACGATGGAGACAATGAATACTATGGGTATCACAATACTGAATCGTATAGTCCTCTTTCGGAAAATGATTTTAAAAATGCCCGATTGAATCCTCTTTCTACATTTTCAATAGATGTTGATGCGGCTTCATATTCAAATATTAGACGGTTTATAAATTCAGGACAACAGCCTCCTATTGCTGCCGTGAGGATAGAAGAAATGATTAATTATTTTGATTATGATTACCCTCAACCAGTTGGTGAGCACCCTTTTTCGATAAACACCGAAATAAGTAGCACCCCATGGAACAACAAAACAAAGCTTATTCATATAGGTTTACAAGGAAAAGAAATTGAATTGGAAAACCTTCCGGCAAGTAATCTTGTTTTTTTGATTGATGTTTCTGGTTCAATGGATACCGAAAACAGACTGCCTTTATTAAAGAAATCATTCCAATTATTGGTAGATAATCTGAGAGAAAAAGACCGTATCGCAATTGTAGTTTATGCCGGAGCTGCAGGATTGGTACTACCTTCAACTCAAGGCTCGGAAAAAGAAAAAATAAAAGAAGCGATTAGTAGACTAAGTGCTGGAGGCTCAACAGCCGGAGGTGCAGGAATAAAATTGGCATATAAAATAGCAATTGAAAACTTTATTAAAAACGGAAATAATAGGGTTATTTTAGCTACCGACGGAGACTTTAATGTTGGGGTTAGCAGCGACGGAGAAATGGCAACACTTATTGAAGAAAAAAGAAAATCGGGAGTTTATTTAACTTGCTTGGGCTATGGTATGGGTAATTATAAAGATTCTAAACTTGAAACTCTTGCAGACAAAGGAAACGGCAATTTTGCTTATATTGATAATATTTTAGAAGCCAAAAAAGTGCTTGTTACAGAAATGGGCGGCACATTGTTTACCATTGCAAAAGATGTGAAATTGCAATTGGAGTTTAATCCAAACAAAATAGAGTCCTATAAATTAATTGGCTACGAAAACAGATTGTTGAATTCTGAAGATTTTAATGATGACAAAAAAGATGCGGGTGAATTGGGTTCCGGACATTCAGTAACAGCATTATATGAAGTAGTGTTGAAAGGTGAAGGTTCTGCTCCATCTGTTGACCCACTTCGTTATCAAAACTTAACCGAATTGGTTCCTACTTCAAAACAAGATAATGAGTTACTAACTGTGAAGTTTCGCTATAAAAAACCAAATGAAGACACAAGTAAATTAATAGTTCATCATCTTGAAGACAAACAATTGCCCATAGAAAAAACATCTGAAAACTTCAAGTTTTCTGCCGCTGTTGCTGAGTTTGGAATGTTGTTAACAAACTCTAAACATAAAGCCAACGCAAATCACAAGCAGGTTATTGAATTAGCAAAATCAGCAAAAGGAATAGACAAACATGGCTACAGAGCTGAATTTATAAGGTTGGTAGAAATGAGTGAGATGCAAGCAAGTGCGTTTTTAAAAGAAGAATAGTACCTTAAAAACCACAACTCTTACCAACTTTTAAGCCCCCGTAGAAATACGGGGGTTTTTTATTATTCTGCAATACAAGTGTTTTATAAAATAATATTCTAACAATATAGCTATTTTATTACTAAATATATTGTTTTATTGTGTTTTACATACAAATTAGAAACTTTGTTAAATTACAAAACGTACAAGTATTCAGGTTTATATTAAACCGTGTTCTTTCACTTACTAACAAATACCTATAGCCATGAAAACAATTATTCAAAGGCTAAAATCTCTAACCTTAGTTTTAGCCCTAGCTTTAGTAGGCTCAAATGCCTACGCAACACATGCCCAAAGTGCTGATATTACCTATCAATGTATTGGTGGAAATCAATACGAAATACAAGTTTCGTTTTACAGAGACTGTGCCGGTGTGGCAGCACCTAATACTGTAACCGTTAATATTGCATCAACTTCTTGTAATCAAAATTTCGACGTTACCCTATCAAGAATACAGGGAACAGGCGTTGATGTTACACAAGTTTGCAACACAATTACAACACAGTGTAACGGAGGTAATTATCCTGGTGTACAAGAATACATTTATCGTGCGGTGGTTACACTTCCTGCACAATGTTCAGATTGGGTTTTTAGTTTCTCATTGTGTTGTAGAAATAATGCAATCAGTACAATAAATAACCCGGGAGGAGAAAATATTTATGTTGAAGCAAAACTGAATAACCTAAATTTTACGTGTAACAATTCACCTGAATTTTCTAATCCTCCTGTTTATTATCCATGTGTTGGGCAAACCTCGTGTTTTAACCACGGTGTAATAGAAGCAGATGGAGACTCTTTGTATTATTCATTATTAGCTCCAGCAACAGGTCCCAATTCATTTGTAACCTATCTTGGAGGATATTCAGCAACACAACCCTTAAATTCAAATCCTTTGGTAACTATGAACCCTCAGAATGGAGATATTTGTTTAACACCAACCATGCTAGAAGTAACCGTGTTGGCAGTTAAGGTAGAAGAATGGAGAAATGGGGTTTTTGTTGGTAGTGTAGTTCGAGACATTCAATTGAGAACCGTTGTTTGTAATAATTCACTGCCAACAGTTTCGGGAATTAATGGAACAGGACAATATTCTATAAATGCTTGTGCCGGTTCAAACTTTTCGTTTACCATTCCATCGCAAGATATTGACGCAGGACAAACCGTTACTTTAACTTGGAATAATGCTATTTCAGGAGCAACTTTTACCTCAAATAATCAACAAATACCTACAGCCACATTCAGTTGGACACCGAATACAGGCGATATAAGTCAAACTCCATACTGTTTTACAGTTCAAGTTGCAGACAATAATTGCCCGTTAAACGGTGTTCAGGTATATTCGTTTTGTATTACTGTGTCAGGACTAAATCTTTCAACAACATCAACCGCAGCAAATTGTGGTGCATCTAACGGTTCAGCCTCTGTTGTGGCTACAAACGGGACAACTCCATACTCGTATCAATGGTTACCATCAGGAGGAAATCAACCAACAGCTAACGGATTGCAAGCGGGAACATATAATGTTACCGTTACAGATGCTCTGGGTTGTTCTGCAACACAATCGGTTGTTGTTGGAAGTGGAGCGGCAAATGGAACAATTAATTTTTCATCTACAAATGTTTCTTGTTTTGGTGGAAATAATGGAAGTATTGCTGCAAATGTTAATGGAGGGCAGCAACCGTATACTTACCTTTGGTCTAATGGGGCTATTACTCCCACAATACAGGGTTTAGTTGCAGGAACCTACCAGCTTACAGTAACCACAGCATCGGGTTGTGTTTCAACAGGAAGTGTTGTTATATCTCAACCCTCAAATCCTTTATTAGCAGCATTATCACAAACACCCGTGAGTTGTTTTGGAGGAAATAATGGAACTGCCACAGTAAATGTATTTGGTGGAACTACACCCTATCAATACCTTTGGAATACAAATCCTTCTCAAACAGGCTCAACAGCTAGCAACCTATTAGCCGGAAATTATCAAATTATTGTAACGGATAATAACGGCTGCCAAAATATACAAACCATAGAAATTAGTGAACCCAGTGATTTGAACGTTGCGTTAAACTTTGTTGAACATGTAAAATGCTTTAATACGAATACCGGTTCAATTTCTGTCTCGGCAAATGGAGGAACCTCTCCATATCAGTTCAATTGGAATGGATGGCAATACACAGGTAGCACAATTTCTAACTTGTATGCAGGAAACTATTCTCTGACAGTTACGGATAATAACGGTTGTAGCCAAACATTTTCACAAAACATAACTCAACCCTCACAGTTAGTTTCTACTCTATCAAATGTTCAGAATATTTCCTGTTATGGACTGACAGATGGGTTAATACAAATGGCAGTTAGCGGTGGAACATTGCCTTACAGCTACAATTGGAGCAACGGAGCAACAGGAAATACTAATAGTAATTTAGGTGTTGGAACATATACTGGATGGGTTTCTGATGCAAATGGCTGTTCATCTGTATTGAGCTCAACAATTACTCAGCCTCCTATTATTTCAACTACAGTTACACCAGATGTTATGATTTGTCCTGGAGCAGCAACAACTCTTCAAGCTCAATCTGTTGGAGGCACAGGGTTGCTGTCTTATATTTGGAGTAATGGACAGGGTGGAAACAGTATTAACGTTTCTCCACAAACAACCACAATATACCAAGTTCATAGTGTTGATGCTAATGGCTGTATGGGAAATTCAGTTGATGTTGAGGTAACAGTTAATGATATTAATTTAGCAACACTAACTGCTTATGGCGATGATAATATTTGTGAGGGAGATATGACAGAAATATACGCTGTTTTTAATCCAGGCAAAGGCAATAATTATTCTTTTAATTGGAACAATAACTTAGGAAACAGTCTTATTCCAGCGGCACAATATCCGGATTCAACAACAACATATATGATAACCGCAACTGATGAGTGTGGAAATACTTTGTCAGACACAATTACTGTTACAGTTAACCGGTTGCCAGACGTTCAAATTCCGGCTCAAACAGGAGTTGCATGCGGAGAGGTACAATTTAATTTTCAGAATAATTTTGGCAACCCCATGGGATCAACCTATAATTGGAATTTTGGAGACAATACATTTTCAACCAATCAAACCCCTGTAAAATCGTACTCGCAAACAGGTGTGTACAATGTTACTTTAATTATAACAACACCTGCCGGGTGCTCTGATTTAGCAACAGCAACCATTAATGCAATTGTAAATCCAAAATCAAAATCTGAATTTGAATTCACTCCAAACGAAGAACTCACAACAAACAATGCTAAACTCTATTTTATAAACAACTCAATTGATGCGTCATCATACAGTTGGAATTTTGGTGATGGTAGTATTTCTAACGATGTTGCTCCTCTTCATACATATATTGACAAAGGAAACTATACCATAACGTTAATAGCAAATAATAGCTTTAATTGCTCAGACACTTCAAAACAAGACATAATAATTAATCCTGAATATAATTTTTATATTCCAAATGCTTTTACTCCCGATAGGGATGGATTAAATGAAGTGTTTAGTGCGGTTGGTGAAGAAATAAAAGAATTTAGTATGCAAATTTTTAACCGTTGGGGTGAAAAAATCTTTGAAACACACGATATTCAAAATGGATGGAATGGAAAAGGAAAAGACGGAAGTAATATAGCCCAAGAAGATGTGTATGTTTACAACATTAGGCTAAAAGATTATCGTGGAAAATTACACACCATGCAAGGGAAGGTAACTTTGATCAAATAAAAAAATGCCCCAATTTGGGGCATTTTTTGTGACCTCGGAGGGAGTCGAACCCCCAACCGTCAGAGCCGAAATCTGATGTTCTATCCAGTTGAACTACGAGGCCTAATTTTTCGGCAAATATATCATATTTTTACACAATAATTTTTGAGGTTGTTGAGTTTCGTATGCTATGCTGAATAAAACAGAAAAAAATATTACCCTTGTTCTAGGGTTGTTATTTACAATAGTCTTAAAAGGACAAGATATCCCAATTGGGACTTGGCAAGATCACCTCTCATACAACAATGGAGTATCAGTAACGTATGGAAATGGAGTTGCTTATTGTGCATCTTCATCAGCAGTATTTAGCTATGATGTGAACGAAAAAAATATAGAAAGAATGAATTTAATTTCGGGTCTTTCAGATACTGAAGTTTCAACCATTAAGTTTAACCCCTATAACAACAAACTTGTAATTGGATACAAAAACGGAAATCTTGATATCGTTGACCAAAACAAAAATATTATAAACCTTTCATTTATTAAGTCAAACAGCAACATATCTGGAGCAAAATCAATAAACCAAATCTTTTTTGTAAACCAATTCGCATACCTTTCTACAGGTTTTGGAATTGTTGTATTGAACACCGATAAAAATGAAGTTGCCGACACCTATCTATTTGGAAATATTGGTGCTTCTGTTTATACAAATGCAGTTGCATTCGATAATAACTATATCTATGCAGCAACTAAAAACGGAATTTATTTTGCAGATAAAACAAGTTCCAATTTGGCTGATTATAATTTGTGGAGTTTGCTGCCCGGTTTATCGAATTCAAACTATAACAATATTGTTTATTATTCAGGCAAATTAATAGTGAGCAAAGACAGCTCAGCTTGGCAATCAGATTCATTATTATACTTCAATGGAACAACGTGGATAAATTTTACACCCGGAGCTGTCAACATCGAAAAAATTGCATCCTTCAACAACATGTTGTTAGTAAGCGGGTCTAATATTTTTATTTTTGACTCTAGTTTGAACCAAACAGGAGTTTTATATACTCATGCCGGTTATTTTTATATTGATGCAGCAGAAACTCATTACGACGAAAATGGTAACTTTTGGATTGCACATAAAACTCAAGGGCTATTAAAACAACGAGATAATTATGATGTAAAACGTATAGTTCCAAACGGACCAAATACATCTAGCTCCGTAGCCATTGATGTTAAAGAAGGATTAACTTGGGTTACTTCAGGAGGATACGGAATTTATAGAGATTATGCATTGTATAATTATCGTGAAAATTATGAGTGGAAACCGGTTTCATATACGCTTACAAATTTAGCCTTGGGAGGTAGTATTCACGATTTAGTTTCTGTTGCCATAAACCCCGAGAATACAAATCAAGTTTTTGCAGGTTCTTGGAATGCCGGATTACTAGAATTTAATAGTGGAACCTTAACCCGTGTATATAATGCACAAAACTCAATTTTGGATAGTGTTTATTTTGGAATAACTGCAGTTTCCGGTATGGCGTTTGACCAAAACAATAATTTATGGGTAACCAGCTCGTATTCAACAAATATTTTAGCTGTTAAAACACCCTCAAACAATTGGTATAATTTTAAATTTCCGGGACTTACATCTGCTAATGGAGAATATAAAAAAGTAATTATCGATAAAAATGATGTTGTTTGGATAATTGATACAAAATCAATGAAGATTATTGCATTTAAACACAACAACACATTTGACAATACAAGTGATGATAATTCAATTTCTGTTCCTCTTTCAGTTGAACCGATTAGTATAGCTGAAGATTTAGAAGGTAAAATTTGGTTTGGAACCGCTCAGGGAGTTAAAACACTATTAAATTCGTCAAATGTTTTTGGCGGAGAAACTTTGCAGCCGGTTTACATTCAACAAGACGGACAAACACAATTGTTGTTAGAAACCGAAAGAATTAATGCTATTGCTATAGATGGAGCAAATAGAAAATGGTTTGGAACACAAAACTCCGGAGTTTTCCTTATGAGTGAAGATTGTTCGGAAGAAATACTGCACTTTAATACCGGCAATAGTCCACTTTTTTCAAATACCATTTTTGACATAAAAATCAATAACAAAACCGGAGAGGTGTTTTTTGCAACTGAAAAAGGACTTATTTCCTATAAAGGCACTGCAACAGAAGCTCAAGATGATTTTACAAACGTGTTTGTTTATCCGAATCCTGTTCGGGAAGATTATCATGGAGTCATTGCTATTAGGGGATTGGTTAAAGACACAGATGTGCGAATAACCGATGTCGCCGGAAATCTAGTTTCACAAACAAAATCATTGGGAGGGCAAGCTATTTGGGATGGAAAAGATTTGAAAGGCAAACGTGTTCAAACAGGTGTTTATTTAGTTTTTAATGCAAGTCCGGACGGAGAACTTAGTCAGGCAGCAAAAATTTTGTTCATTCACTAATGCTTGTAGCAACTCAAGGTATAGTTTTTAGTTATACAAAATATTCTGAAAACAGCGTAATTGTTAAAATTTTTACGTGTGATTTTGGGCTTCAAACCTTTTTTTTGCGAGGTTTAGGCAAAAAAAAAAATAAACAACTCAGATCGTGCTTGCAGCCATTATCAGTAGTTGAGGTTGAATTTGTCAATCAACCAAACAAAAACCTAATGACATTAAAAACCATTAAAAACCAAACGCCTTATATTGACATACCACTCAACATATTCAAAAGCTCTATTGTATTTTTTCTGGCAGAAATATTGTCAAAAACAATCAAGGAAGAAGAGCCAAATCAACAGCTATTTTACTTTATTTCTAATAGCTTAATTGATTTAGACAACAAAACAAATGGGTACGCCAATTTTCATTTGTTTTTTTTGGCACAACTAGTAGAAAAACTTGGTTTTCAGCCCCATTTAGAAACCTATAAAAATAATTCTTATTTCAATTTACAAGAAGGTGTTTTTATGCAGCAACCATCAATGATATGTTTAAACACCATTGAATCCGAATTATTTTATCAATTGTTTGTGTTGCCCGAAAACCAAACGCTTAATTTTAAAATAACATCGGCTGAGCGAAAAAAACTAATTTCTGCTCTTTTAGACTATTTTTCGTGCCATATTCAAAATCTTAGCAACTTAAAAACCAGAGAAGTTTTAGAAGAAATCTTTTCTTGAGCAATACTCGTCAACTTTCTACTTTATAACTACATTTGTCAATAGAACTAAAATCTATTACAATGGCATACAACAACATAATCATTGAGCAAAAAGAAAAAATTGCGATTTTGACAATTAATCGCCCTTCACAACTAAATGCACTCAACAAAGAAACTATTTCTGAGTTAAGCAATGCTTTTTTAGAGCTCGAAAAAAACGCACAAATTAAAGTTATAATTCTTACCGGAGCCGGAGAAAAAGCTTTTGTTGCAGGAGCTGATATTAAAGAGTTTTTTCAGTTCAATGTTGCTCAAGGAAAAGAGTTAAGTGCCGAAGGACACCGCAAGTTGTTTGACTTAGTAGAAAATTTATCCAAGCCGGTTATTGCTGCTGTTAATGGGTTTGCTCTTGGCGGAGGGCTGGAGTTAGCAATGAGTTGTCATTTTAGAATTGCTTCAGACAATGCAAAATTAGGATTACCCGAAGTTACATTGGGTGTTATACCTGGATATGGAGGCACTCAACGACTCGCTCAACTTGTTGGAAAAGGAAGAGCTATGGAAATGATAATGACAGCCAAAATGATAAGTGCTCAAGAAGCATTTGTCAGCGGACTTGTGAATCAAGTAACACCCTTACCAGAATTGTTGGAAACGACTCAAAAAATTGCTGAAAAAATTGCAGGAAACTCCTCTACAGCTATTTCAGCTGCAATTCGCTCAGTAAATGCCGGATTTAAGAATGGAGTAAATGGATTTCAAACCGAAATCGAAGAATTTGGAAAATGTTTTGGAACTCCCCACTTTACCGAAGGAACATCTGCCTTTTTAGATAAAAGAAAGCCGTCTTTTAATTAATTTGTCAGCTAACTGTTGATTTTTTTCAACGTAACAACTAACCATGAGCAATCCATTAAAGAAATTAGCCGGACAAACTGCCATTTATGGCTTGTCAAGCATAGTTGGAAGACTATTGAATTGGTTCTTGGTTCCTATTTATATTGGCACCGCTAAGTTTACTCCCGACCAATATGGAATTATTACTGAAATGTATTCTTACGTAACTTTTTTAGTGGTATTTCTAACTTATGGAATGGAAACAGCATTTTTTAGGTATATCAATCATACAGATTACGACAGCAAAAAAGTATATTCAACCATTATTTATTCATTGTTTGCATCATCGTTTCTATTTATTGCTTTTGCTTTTTTGTTTGATCAATCTATTGCCAATTGGTTGAAATACCCAAATAACAAAGAATTTGTTACTTGGTTTGCGTTGATTACCGGATTAGATGCAATATCCTCTATTCCAATGGCAAAACTGCGAGCCGACAATAGACCTATGCGTTTTGCAGGTGTCAATTTTGCTAATATTGGGGTAAATATTGGACTTAATCTATTTTTCTTGGCTTATTGTTTACCAGCCCATAGAGCAGGAGAAACAAATTGGTTGATTGAAACATTTTATAATCCTGAAATTGGTGTTGGATATGTGTTTATTGCCAATCTAATAGCCAGTTTAGTGAAGTTTTTACTTCTGCTGCCCGATATGTTGGTTAGTAAATTTTCAATCGAACTCCACTTACTCAAAAAAATGTTTGTTTATGCATTGCCACTATTGATATATGGATTAGCAGGCATTGTCAATGAAGCAATTGACAGAATAATGCTGAAAAGATTGTTGTTTGAATCCAAAGGAGAATTAGAAACCATGAGTCAAATCGGTATTTACGGGGCGTGCTACAAAATATCAATCATTATTACTTTGTTTATTCAAGCGTTTCGATATGCGGCAGAACCTTTCTTTTTTGCTCAAGAAAAAGAAAAAAATGCAAAAGAAATGTACGCTCAAATAATGAACTATTTTATTATTGTTTGTGCTACAATTTTTTTAGGAGTGATGTTGTTTTTAGACGTTGTCAAATATTTTATTCCAAATGAAACCTATTGGGAAGGTTTAAAAGTTGTTCCGATTTTATTATTTGCAAATATCAGTTTGGGAATATATTACAATCAATCCATTTGGTATAAACTTAGTGGAAGCACTCGATATGGAGCTTATATTGGAATATTTGGTGCCATAATAACTATCCTCCTCAACTATATTTGGATACCCACTTTTGGTTATGTAGGCTCAGCTTGGGCAACATTAATCTGCTATTCTTCAATGTGTATCTTGTCTTTCATATTAGGACAAAAATATTATCCGATTAAGTACAACTATTATAAAATGGGACTGTATTTAGCTGCTGTCATCGGTTTATACTTTTTGTCTGAAGGGTTTAAAATATCAGAATTTTATACCAAACATGTTGTCAATAGCATGATACTATTCATTTTTATAGGTTTTGTGTATTGGCTAGAAAGACCAAAAAAAATGGTAATTTAGGCATCTTATTTTTTTATTATGAAAATTAAAATAATCAACAAATCAACCCATGCGTTGCCTGAGTACGGAACACCAGCGGCGGCGGGCTTGGATTTAAGAGCAAATTTGGAAAGCCCGATTGTTCTCAAACCACTGGAAAGAACGATTATAAAAACAGGACTTTTTATAGAATTACCAATAGGTTTCGAAGCTCAAGTCAGACCAAGAAGCGGATTGGCATTTAAACACGGAATTACCGTTTTAAACTCTCCTGGAACAATTGATGCAGACTACAGGGGTGAGATTGGCGTTATTTTAATTAATTTATCTCAAGAAAATTTTGAAATTCAAAACGGAGAAAGAATTGCCCAGTTGGTAATTGCTAAACACGAACAAGCCGAATGGCAATTGGTAACAGAACTTGAAACTTCAGAAAGAGGCTCAGGAGGATTTGGCAGTACAGGAAAAAAATAAAAAAATCCTTTTTAAAACGATTTAACATGAAAATAATTGTGCCGATGGCAGGAAGAGGCTCCAGATTAAGACCTCATACTCTAACAATACCAAAACCATTGTTGCCTGTTGGTGGAAAGCCAATAGTTCAAAGATTGGTTGAAGATATTACCAAAACATGCGATGAAAAAGTAGATGAAATAGCATTTATTATTGGAGACTTTGGTAAAGAAGTTGAAGACAATTTAGTGGCTGTAGCCAATAACCTTGGAGCTAAAGGAAGCATTTATTATCAAGAAGAAGCACTTGGAACAGCTCATGCAATATTGTGTGCAAAAGAAAGTCTTAAAGGCAAAGTTGTTGTAGCTTTTGCCGATACATTATTTAAAGCCAATTTTCAATTAAACAGTGATGCTGATGGTATAATTTGGGTAAACCAAATAGACGACCCAAGATCATTTGGTGTAGTGAAACTTAATGAAAACAACATTATTACCGATTTTGTTGAAAAACCACAACATTTTGTTTCAGATTTAGCAATCATTGGCATCTATTTTTTTAAAGACGGAGAAAATCTTAAAACAGAACTTCAATATTTGATTGACAACAATATCAAAGAAAAAGGAGAATTTCAACTTACAAACGCCTTAGAAAACATGAAACGAAAGGGAGTAAAATTTGTTCCCGGAAAAGTTGAAGAATGGCTGGATTGCGGAAATTATAAAGCGACAGTTTATACCAATCAACGAATTTTAGAGTTTGATAAGGATAGTATTAAAACAGAACCTACACTAAGCAATTCAAACAGCTCAATAATTCAGCCTTGTTACATTGGTAAAAACGTTTCAATTACCAATTCAGTAATTGGTCCACATGTGTCTATAGGTGATAATGTTCAAATTAAACAAAGTATAATTACAAACACAATCATACAATCAAACTCAACGATAGAAAATTCCAATATAAAAAATTCAATGATTGGGAATCATACAAAAATATACCAACAACAACAAGAATTGAGTGTTGGAGATTATTCAGAGCTATACTAAATCTCATTATACAAAAAAATAAATTATGAAAAAACTACACCTGCAAATAGCAATAATACTCAGTATATTCTTTGCGGGATGTGGCGCTTCAAAAACTCAAAGTCAAACAAAAAAAACAGAAAAGGAGATTTCAGAACAAGACAAAATGAAATTTGATTTTCTTTTCTTCAATGCCAACAAGGAAAAAATGATTGGCAACAATCAACTTGCCACAAACCTTTTCCAGCAATGTATTGAACTTAATCCAACAGTTGCTGCACCATATTACGAACTAGCAAATCTTTTTGAAAATAACAACCAAAATAAAGAAGCCGAAGGATATGTTAAAAAAGCGGTTGATATTGATGGTAAAAACTATTGGTATCGCTATCTGTATGCCTTTATTTTACAAAAAAACAACAAAATTGAAGAATCATCTAAACAATTTCAAATTTTATTGCAAAATGATCCTGGAAATATAGATTTGTTATACGGTTTAGCCGGAACACAATTGTTTAGCGGCAAATATGAAGAATCCATTAAAACCTATGATTTAATTGAGAAAGAAGTTGGTATAACCGAAGAAATATCTCTTCAAAAACAAAAAATATATATCAAACTAAATAATATAGAAAAAGCAGCCGGCGAATTAAAAAAACTTGCTCAGCACTTTCCTGATGAAATTAAATACAAAGGATTCTTAGCCGATATGTACCTGGCAAACAACATGACAGAGAAAGCATTTGAAATTTACCAGGAAATTTTAGCTAAAAACCCAAATGATCCACTTTCTCACCTGGCTCTATATGAGTATTACAAAAACAAAGGCGACAAAGAAAACGCTTTAAAAGAACTAAAATTGGTGTTTGAAAACAAAGATTTTGGTATTGATACAAAAATGCAAGTATTGCTCTATTATTATTCTGCATCAGAAAAAGATGTAGAACAAAAAAAAGAAGCCTACGAGTTAAGTCAACTACTCATAAAAGCACATCCAAATGATGCAAAGTCATATACAATTTATGCCGATTTGCTTTATCGAGACAAAAAATTAGATAGTGCCAAAGAAAACTACCTGAAAGCAATTGAGTTTGACAGCTCAAAGTTTGCAATTTGGAATCAGGTGATTATGATTGAATCAGAACTGATGGACATAGATGGAATGTTGAAACACAGTAAAACAGCAATTGATTTATTTCCAAGCCAACCCATTTTTTATTTCTTCTACGGCATTTCCAATCTTCAAAAAAAGAATTTCAAAGAAGCAGCCGATTATTTAACAATCGGAAAAGATTATTCTCACAATAATCAACCCTTACTGGCACAGTTTTATGCAAATCTTGGAGACTGTCACAATCAATTAAAAGAATATGAAAAATCAGATGGATTTTATGATAAAGCATTAAGTATTGAGCCCAATAACATATATGTATTGAATAATTATAGTTATTATCTTTCATTGCGTGGAGAAAATCTGGATAAGGCAGAAAAAATGTCAGCCAAAACAAATGAACTGGAGCCCAATCAGCCAAATTATGAAGATACTTATGCTTGGATTTTATATAAACAAGGAAAATATATTGCAGCTAAAGAATGGTTGGAAAAGGCAATTACCAATGGAGGCAAAACCAATGCAGTAATTATTGAACATTTGGGTGATGTAAATGCAAAATTGGGTGATATAAATAAAGCAGTTGAACTTTGGATTAATGCAAAATCATTAGGCGATACTTCAGATTTATTAGATAAAAAAATTAATGACAAAAAACTTTATGAATAAACCTGCCCAATTCATAAAGAAAGCTCAAAGAGTTTATAAGAATCCGACAGAATCATTTGATTTATCTAGATTTGTTTTTCCTTTACTTGTCTTGATTTTTTTTGGATGTAAAAGCACCAAAGAAGTTACTAAGCAAAAATTAGAACATTATTCTACAAAAGAGTTACTCGATAGCTTAGAAAATTACGAAATGCACTTTCAGAGCCTTTCAACAAAGGCAGAGATTACCTATTTTGATGAGAAGGAAACCTCATTTAAAGCCAATTTAAGAATCCGAAAAGATAGTGCAATTTGGATTTCCATTACACCCGCTCTTGGAATTGAATTTGCACGTGTGTTGGTAACAAAAGATACGGTTTTATTCATGGACAGAATGCACAACAAATTTTTTGCCGGTGATTTTACATACATCAACAAACTGTTTAATGTAGAATTAGACTACAAAATGCTCGAATCACTTTTGATTGGAAATAGTATAGAGTTTGAAAAAAAT
Organism: Flavobacteriales bacterium; assembly: GCA_020853105.1. Lineage (GTDB taxonomy): Bacteria > Bacteroidota > Bacteroidia > Flavobacteriales_E > Vicingaceae > Vicingus. Next base: position 22,871 of record JADYZM010000052.1, read on the forward strand.
GAAAAAATAAAAACGTCAATTGACCGCCAAAAAGATCTCTATTTTATTGGAACAGAACGAAAAAGAAAAGTAAAAAAAGACATTAAGAAAGAACTAAAAAAAGACAAAGAAATAATTAAAGACCAAACGCAAATCTTATGGATTTACCCAAACTCATTTAAAATAGCAGAATTGCTCTTGAAAGATCCGGAAAAAAATCAATCCTTACAAGGAATATTTTCAGACCATAGAATTGTAGAAAATCAAATTTTACCTTTTAAACTTAATTATATCATAGAATCCAAAAAAACACTTAAAATTGATGTTAATTATGGAAAAGTAACTTTAAATAACGATCTTAACTTTTCCTTTAAGATACCTGAAAAATATGAGCAGATTTATTAAATACTTCTCATTTTTAATGTTGTTTGCATTGATTTTTATTGCAAACTCAGATTCTTATGCCCAATCCAAAAAAGAATTGGAAGAAAAGAAAAAACAACTTCAAAAAGAGATTTCTTTAACCAACAAACTACTTTCAGAAACAAAAAAAAATAAGGAAACAACACTCGATGAGCTGGTAAAATTAAAAAGTAAAATTACAGCTCGCCAAGAATTGATATCGGCTATTAATCAAAACATTCGAATTGTATCAAAAGACATCAGCGAAACTCAACATTCAATTGCAGCACTCCAAGCGGATTTAGAAAGGCTAAAATCAGAGTATGCAAAAATGATTTATTATGCCTACAAAAACCGAAGTAATTTTGATAAAATAATGTTCATATTTTCATCAGAAAACTTTAACCAAGCATACAAACGATTAAAATACATTCAACAATATTCAAATTTTAGAAAAAAACAAGCCGAAACAATAATCAAAACCCAAACTGAATTAAAAGCAAAAATTGAAAAACTAAATCAGGAAAAGCAAGAGAAATCTGCATTATTATCACTTGAAGAACAAGAAAAACAAAAGTTAGCAGTTGAAAAAACCGAACAAGAAGCAACCGTTCAGAAATTACAATCCAAAGAACAAGAATTAAAAACAAATCTCAGATCAAAAGAAGAGTCTGCAAGAAAACTTCAAAAAGCAATAGAAAAAATAATCGAAGAAGAAATTCGAAAAGCTCGTGAAGCAGCAGAAAAAGCCAATAAAGGCAATAAAAACCCAACAACCAACACAAAAACTAGTTTTCCACTTACACCCGAAGCTTTAAAACTATCAAACTCATTTGCTTCAAACAAAGGAAATTTACCTTGGCCGGTAGCTGAAGGAATAATTACAGACAGATTTGGTCAACACCCACACCCTGTATTAACAGGAATTGAAATTAACAATAATGGAATTGATATCAGTACAGTTAACGGAGCAATTGCCAGAGCAATTTTTGATGGAGAAGTTAGTTCTGTGGCAATTATTCCCGGGGGTGGAAAAGTAGTAATGATTAGACATGGCGAATACCTAAGTGTTTATTCATATCTAAACGATGTGTATGTTAAAAAAGGAGATAAAATAACTACCAAACAACACATTGGAACCATGGTTAACGAATCAGACAAGTCAAAAACCAATATTCACCTTGAAATTTGGAAAGGAATGACCAAATTAAATCCGGAATATTGGATTTACAGAAAATAAAGTCAAGCAGCAATTAAAATGGAATTTTTTCTCAAAAACTCTATTCAACCTTCTTCTGTTAAAATTTCTCACCACGAACCTGTGTTATTGGTTGGGTCTTGTTTTACTGAAAACATTGGCAACAAACTTTCTAATTTTAAGTTCAAAACTCTTGCTAACCCTTTTGGAATCATTTATAATCCCATTTCAATTGTTGAGTCAATTTTAAGAATTAAAAGCAACAAGCCATATTCAGAACCAGAAATCATATCAAACCACGGAAAGTTTTTCAGTTTAGACCACCATGGCAGTTTCTCTCAAAACGACAAAAATAAATGTATTCAAAAAATCAACGACGAATTAAATTTTGCTAATGAGTTTCTGCAAAAGATAAATACCATTATTATAACTCTTGGAACAGCATGGGTTTATGAATATACTGAACAAAATAAAATTGTTGCAAACTGTCACAAAATTCCAGCAAAAAAATTTAATAAAAGACTATTGTCAGTTGAAGAAACAATAGAAAAACTAGTTGAACTAGCAAATGAGTTAAGTGAAGTAAACATTATTTTTAGTGTTAGCCCCGTAAGACATATTGCTGAAGGATTACACGAAAACAACATCAGCAAATCTGTATTACATGTAGCTATAAATCACATGATAAATAACTATAGTAATTGTAGCTATTTTCCTGCGTATGAAATTGTGATTGATGAATTGCGTGATTATCGTTTCTATCAACAAGATTTAATACACCCCACACAACAAGCAATAGATTATGTTTGGAAAAAATTTTCTGAAACTTTTTTTGACATACCAACACAAAAACTGAATGAACAAATAGAAAAGATTCAACAAGCAGCAAACCATCGTCCGTTTGACTTTGAAAGCGAATCTCATCAAAAATTTATTAAAACACAGCTATTTAACATTCAACAGCTAGAAAAGAAAATACCTTTTTTAAATTTCGAGAATGAAAAATTAAATCTGATAAATAAAATAGAATAAACCCATTCAAATACCATTGAAATTTAGCCTCTTTTATTATGGAATCAAACAAATAAAGTATTTCTGTATTTTAGCAGATTATTTTATAATAAAGGCATTAAAAAGTAGTTATTAGCTATTTCTAAGTTGAAACATTTCAGTTATATAAAGGTTATTTTGATTGTTTGTGCAGTTCTTTTAGCAGCTTGTTCAACCAAAAAAAATTCATTTACCCGCAGAGCCTATCACAATACAACCACCCGATACAATTATTATTTTAACGCAAAAGAAATATTTAAAACAACAAACCTAAAACTCAAAGAAGAACATGTTGATGATTTTTCAGAATTGATACCGCTTTTTATCTTGCCCAACGAAGAAAAATCCAAGAGCTTATATCCTGAAATGGATAAAATAATAGATAAATGCTCCGAAGCAATTGACCGTCATTCAATTTATGTAAAAAAAGAAGAACATAACAAATGGATAGATGATTGTTACATGCTCATTGGTAAATCCAGATTTTATAAAGGAGAGCATTTTTTGGCAATTGAAATGTTTGAATACGTTGCTAAATCGTACAACAAAAAACCAGAACGCTATCCCGCCTTAATTTGGCTAGCACGAACAAATTTAAAAATCAACGAACCCGGAAAAGCTGAACTTTATCTCAAACAAATGGATGAAGGCAAAGAACCGCCAGAGAAATACCAAAGCGAATATCATGCGGTTTATGCCGATTTTCTCATAAAAAATCTGAATTATGACGAAGCCATTTCTCATTTAGAAAAAGCATTGAAAGTAACCAAAAAAAGAAATGAAAAATATAGGTATAACTATGTTTTGGCTCAGCTCTGGCTGAAGAAAAAAGAATTTAGCAAAGCTTCGGAGTATTTTTCAAAGGTTATGAAATTAAAACCTCGTTACGACATGATGTTTAATGCTCAAATCAGCAAAGCACTTTCATTTGACATTGACGGTAAGAATAACGACGACATAAAAAAAATGCTCGTGAAAATGCTAAAAGATGCAAAAAACAAAGACTTCTTAGATCAAATTTATTATGCTCTAGCTGATATCGCGTTTAAACAAGCCGATGAACCACTCGGAATCGAGTACTTAAAAAAATCAATTGAAACCAGTGTTGCTAACGACAAACAAAAAGCCCTCTCCTATTTAAGATTAGGAGAACTGTACTACTCTAAACCAAAATATGTTCCGGCACAGGCATATTACGACAGTTGTGTAGCTTTTCTTCCTGAAACTTACAAGGACTATGAAAACATTTACACCAGAAGTAAATCACTCAAAAAATTAGTAGAAAATATTTTTGTTGTTGAGGTTGAAGATAGTCTTCAAAAAATGGCTGTAGATAAAGAATATAGAGATCAAACCATTTCTAAACTAATCAAAGAAGCTGAGCTGGAAGAACAAAAAAAACAAGAATTAGAAGCCCAAAATTTAAACAACAATACTACCGATGGAATGGCAAATATGAACTCCAACTCAAACGGAAAGTGGTATTTTTATAACTCAACAATTCTAAATTTTGGAAAAAATGATTTTCAACAAAAATGGGGAGGCAGAAAATTAGAAGACAACTGGAGAAGGTCAAACAAACAAGCCAATTTTAACTTTGAAGAAGAACAACAAGCTACAAACGATTCCATTTCAAATGATACGATTGTAGAGAACGAAAAAACAAAACCAGAATATTATCTCAAATATTTGCCGCTCGACGAACAAAAGATGACGGCTTCGCACAACAAAATTATTGAAGCTTTATACGCTTTAGGAAACATTTATCGCGAAGATTTTGCCGATTATAACCACTCCATAGAATCGTTTCAAACCTTGCTTCAACGCTATGATACATGCCGCTATGTGCTTCCAAGTTGGTATAACCTGTATCGCATCAGCTTGTTAATTAATGATGATGCAATGAAAGAAAAATACAAACGGTTAATAATTGAAAATTATCCGGAAAGTGAATATGCTCGAATAATTCAAGACCCAACATACAACAAAACAACCCGTGAAGCCAGAAAAAGAGTTGACAATTATTACAGCATTATTTTTGACCTATATAAAGAAGAAAAATACAGCACTGTGCTGACTAGAGTCGAAAAAGCAAAGAGTATTTTTGCAGACAACCACATACAAGACAAATTTGATTTTATAGCCGCATTGTCAGTTGGGCACATAAACACAAGAGATTCATTTGTGTTGGCTCTCGAAAATGTAATAAAAAATCATGCAACATCAACTGTTTCAGCAGAAGCAAAAGCTATTTTAGACCTACTAAAAAAAGAAAAATCAACACAGTTACCCACCACAACAACAGAAAAATACACTTACAAACCTAATGAAACCTACTTTTTTATTGCTGTTGTTCCGGCTACTGATAAAAACACAACCAAGTATAATGAGAGCATTTCAAATTTTAATAGTGTTTATTACAAAAATGAAACTTTTAAAGTAAACAGCATATTTTTAAATGGATTAAACCAATTGGTAATGGTTAAAGAATTAAAAACAGAAGATTTTGCAAAAGATTATTTCAAATCGTTCAAATTAAACAATGAACATTTAGCAGAACTAAACAGCAAAAACTACCAGTATTTTTTAATATCCAACTCAAATTTTATTGAGTTTTATAAAGATAAAAATATTCAAGATTATTTAACTTTCTTCAACAAACAGTTTGGATTAGAATAATGTTTTAATATATTTGTTCTGCTCAAAAAATTCTAAATCCTATGTTTAACAAAAACAATTCAACTATGTCAAAAGTTCAAGAAACAGACGCTTCTTCAATTAATATTATTCGAAAAGGAACAGAAATTAAAGGTGAAATAAATTGCTTAGGCGACATTAGAATCGACGGAACCCTTTCAGGTAAAATTTTTACAGAAGGAAAATTGGTTGTTGGACAAACCGGAAATATAGAAGGCGAAGTTACATGTAAAAATGCCGATATTTCTGGCACAATAAAAGCAAATATTGCCGTTAAAGAATTGTTATTATTAAAATCTACTGCCAATATTATTGGAGATATCAAAACAGGTAAATTATCTGTTGAACCTGGAGCAAATTTCACAGGTTCATGTAATATGGGAGCATTGGTAAAAGGAATAAGTAATAATGAAGAAAAACGAGAAGTCCTCGAAAAAGCAAAACAATTCGCTTAATCAATACGCCAGGTTTTCTAGTATAGCTATCCAAATGGGTGTTATAATAGGCGCTAGTGCCTGGGGAGGACGTAAACTCGACGAAAAACTTAATCTAAACAAACCCTACTTAACCATCATTCTGTCACTTGTTGGCGTGGCACTTGCTTTATATCTTATCATTAGAGAAGTAATTAATATGGGGAAAAATGAACAATAAATTCAAATTTTCAATTGGAATTGTTGGTTTTGTTATTGTTGTTTTTTTTCTTCATTTTCTAACAAATCGTCTTGTTTCTATATCAATTACAGAAAAGAATTTAATAAAAATTCATCTGTTTATCATACTTACAACAATAATTGTGATTTTTCTTTCATCAAAAATTTTAAAAAACTTTCCAGACAAAGTAGGTTTTGGTTATATGGGATTAATGCTTTTTAAAATGATTGCTTCAATATTTTTTTTGTTTCCCTTTTTCTCCATTAAAACCATAGAAACTAAAATATTTGTAGCAAACTTTTTTGCCATATACTTCATCTATCTTGCTGTTGAGGTAATTGTTTTACTCAACATAATAAAAACCAAAAATTTTTAATTTGCTATTGGCAAAACGTACTTTAATAAAGCCAAAAACGAGTCTAAAATTTAATTAGAAAATAATTTAACACACACCTTGGGTTTTAGATAAAAAAATCTTACATTTGCAGCCAAATTTTGTGAGGTTGAAATTTAAGACTTATGCTAAAAAATTATTTCGTTAAAACACTTGTATTTACAGTATTTTCTCTCATTTCTTTTACTTCTCTAAAAGCAGAAAACCACGATACATTAACAACTAAACATGACGAAAATCATGAAACTTCAGAAAATTCTGAATACGATCCTATCCCTGTAATTATGCATCACATTGCAGATGCTCACGATTGGCATTTTTTTGATTACAACGGTCATGCATTTTCAATGCCACTTCCCATTATATTATGGACAGATAATGGGTTGGTAACATTTATGTCAAGCGAATTTCACCATGACAATTCCGGAGAACATATTGTAGAAAGAAAAGACATGAGGTTCATTAAATTTAATGAAAAAATTTACAGCCTGAAAATTGGAGCTCCCGCAGGATTTAGTTATGATACAACAACCCCCGTATTGGATTTATCAATTACCAAAAATGTATTCTCAATGCTGATGTCTGTTGTAATCATATTATTTGTATTCTTTAAAACAGCAGGACACTACACAAAAAACGGTGCAGTAGCACCAAAAGGAATAGCCTCTTTTATGGAGCCGTTAATACTGTTTGTTCGAGATGATATTGCAAAAGTGAATATCGGCGAAAAAAAATACATGAAGTTTATGCCGTATTTGTTGACCATCTTTTTCTTTATTTGGTTTAACAATTTATTGGGGCTTATCCCATGGATTGGTGGTGCAAACGTAACCGGAAATATTGCTGTTACTTTGGTATTAGCAATTTTTACAATGATTATTACCAACATAAATGGAAACAAAGAATATTGGGGACATATTTTTTGGATGCCCGGAGCGCCGGTTCCTGTAAAAATTATGCTTATTCCTATTGAATTGGTTGGAGTTTTGATTAAGCCATTTGCACTAATGGTTCGTTTGTTTGCAAACATAACTGCCGGACACATTGTGGTACTTAGTTTATTATCATTGGTATTTATTTTTAAAAATGCATCATTAGGTGCTGTTTCGGTTCCATTTGCTTTGTTTATCTCAGTATTGGAACTTTTAGTAGCATTTTTACAAGCGTATGTTTTTACAATGTTGTCAGCCCTGTTTATCGGAACAGCTGTAGCAGAGCATGAACATCATTAATTAGTAATTATTTTTTAACACTATAAATTTTAAACATTATGACTGGAACATTAGCCGCAATTGGAGCAGGTTTAGCAGTAATCGGTGCCGGATTAGGTATCGGTAAAATTGGAAGTTCTGCAATGGATGCCATTGCAAGACAACCTGAAGCAACCTCAAAAATTCAAACAGCTATGATTATTGCAGCAGCCCTTGTAGAAGGTGTTGCATTATTCGGTGTGGTTGTTGGTCTTATGGGTCTTTAAAAAACCTAAATTAAACTCACAGCGGTTGGCTGTGAGTTTAATTTAAATTAAAAATGTGAATAAACGATATTATAAAAAAGTATGAATAATCCATTAGTAACCCCCGAGCTAGGACTAATAATTTGGTCAACACTCGTGTTTTGTATTTTGTTTTTTTTGTTGGCAAAATATGCTTGGAAACCAATATTAAAAGCGGTTAAAGAAAGAGAAGCATCAATTGAAAATGCTTTAAATGCTGCTGAACAAGCAAAAAATGAAATGAAACAACTTTCGGCAAGTAATGAAGCACTTTTAAACCAAGCCAGGGCTGAACGCGATGAAATGTTGAAAGAAGCCAGAATCACAAAAGATAAAATGATTACTGAAGCAAAACTTGCTGCAAATACAGAAGCAGAAAGAATTATAGCCTCTGCTAGAGAAGCCATACAAAACGAAAAATTAGCCGCAATAACGGAATTAAAAAACCAAGTGGCTACTTTATCTATTGAAATAGCAGAAAAAATATTAAAACAGGAATTATCTACCGCTGAAAAACAAAAATCATTGATTGACAGTGCTGTTGCTGAAATCAATCTAAATTAATTTTTGATGAAAGACATTAAAGTTGCATCACGTTATGCCAAATCTTTGCTAGGTATTGCAATTGAAAACAATTGCCTGGAGGCAGTTCAACAAGATATGTTTTTGATAGCTACTGTTTGCAAAGAAAACAGAGAGCTTCAAAATTTACTGAAAAGTTCCATCGTTAGAGGAGATAAAAAATTAGCAGTACTAAAAACAATTTTTAGTAGTATCAATAATATCTCAGTATCATTCATCAAGATAATTGTAGATAAAAAAAGAGAAGCAATGTTGTTTGATATTGCAACAGCATTCGTTGAAGCCTATAAGTTGCATAAAAATATTAAAACAGCCTATGTAACATCAGCAGTTTTATTAACTGTTGACCAAAAAGAGCAAATCAAAAAATTGATTGCAACTACATACAACTCAACAATCGAATTTGAAGAAGTTATTGACCCTTCAATTATTGGTGGTATTGTGTTAAGAATTGGCGACAAGCAAGTTGACCAAAGCATAAAAAGAAAACTACAAAATTTAGCTATGGAGTTCGAAAAAAATCCATACCAAAAAGAATATTAATAATAAAAATAAAAACAAGAAAAATGGCCGAAGTTAAACCCGCAGAAGTATCAGCTATTCTCAGAGAACAATTAGCTGGATTAAAAACCGAAGCACAACTTGAAGAAGTAGGAACTATTTTGCAAGTTGGTGATGGTATCGCACGTATTTACGGATTATCTCAAGTTCAAGCTGGAGAATTAATAGAATTTAATAATGGATTGAATGCTATAGTACTAAACCTTGAAGAAGACAATGTGGGTGCTGTACTATTAGGCTCATCAAAAGGAATAAAAGAAGGAGACACTGTAAAAAGAACCAACAAAATTGCTTCAATTAAAGTTGGAGACGGAATGTTGGGGAGAGTTGTGGATACGTTGGGAAATCCAATAGACGGAAAAGGACCAATTAAAGGCGATTTATATGAAATGCCATTAGAAAGAAAAGCTCCTGGTGTTATTTTTAGAGAACCTGTTGCTGAACCTATGCAAACAGGAATTAAAGCTATTGATGCAATGATTCCGGTGGGTAGGGGACAACGGGAGTTGGTTATTGGCGACCGTCAAACAGGAAAAACAACAGTTTGTATTGACACCATTATCAATCAAAAAGAATTTTTTGACAGAGGAGAACCTGTTTTCTGTATATATGTAGCAACTGGACAGAAAGGCTCTACTGTTGCAGGAATTGTAAAAACACTTGAAGATGCAGGTGCTATGGCATATACTGTTGTTGTTGCTGCAAACGCTTCAGATCCTGCTCCAATGCAGTTCTACTCTCCATTTGCAGGAGCTGCAATTGGTGAATTTTTCAGAGACTCAGGTCGCCCAGCATTAATTATTTATGATGATTTATCAAAACAAGCAGTAGCTTATCGTGAGGTTTCACTATTGTTAAGACGCCCTCCAGGACGTGAGGCTTATCCCGGTGATGTATTCTATCTTCACTCAAGATTACTTGAAAGAGCTGCAAAAATCAACTCATCTGATGAGATTGCAAAAAACATGAATGACTTGCCTGAATCTATTAAAGGATTAGTAAAAGGTGGAGGTTCGTTAACAGCACTTCCGATTATTGAAACTCAAGCAGGAGACGTATCTGCATACATTCCTACAAACGTAATCTCCATTACTGACGGTCAAATTTTCTTGGAGTCAGATTTATTTAACCAAGGTATTCGTCCGGCTATTAACGTAGGTATTTCGGTATCTCGAGTAGGTGGTAATGCACAAATTAAATCGATGAAAAAAGTTGCCGGTACATTAAAACTTGACCAAGCACAATACAGAGAGTTGGAAGCTTTTGCTAAATTCGGTTCTGATTTAGATGCAGCAACAATGGCTGTATTAAACAAAGGAAAGAGAAACGTTGAAATTCTTAAACAAAGCGAAAATTCTCCACTTCCAGTTGAAAAACAAGTTGCAATTATCTATTTAGGAACAAAAGGATTAATAAATAGAGTACCTGTTGACAAAGTGAAAGAGTTTGAAGTTGAGTTCCTTTCTTTTATGGAAAACAAACACAGAAATGTGTTGGATTTATTAAAAGCCGGAAAATTCGATGAAGAAATTACTTCAACTTTAGAAAAAGTAGCATCTGAATTAACAATGAAATACAAAGTATAAATTTCATTGATTATTAATTTGGAAAATTCAAAAGAATGGCAAATTTAAAAGAAATAAGAAACAGAATTGTATCGGTATCATCTACAAAGCAGATAACTTCTGCCATGAAGATGGTATCTGCTGCAAAACTTAGGAGAGCACAAGATGCAATCACTCAAATGCGTCCATACTCCAAAAAATTGCAAGAAATTCTTGAAAATCTTAGCTCAGGATTAGATAGTAACGAAGGGGTTTATAGCCAAGAAAGAGAAGTAAAAAATGTTTTATTTGTTAGTATCACTGCAAACAGAGGTCTTTGTGGAGGTTTTAACAACAATGTTATTAAAACTATTAAACGGGTTGCCGATAAAGAATATAAAGGCTGTAATATTACTATTGTTTCCCTTGGGAAAAAAAGTAATGATTCATTTAAATCTTCTCCTTGGGCAGAAAAAGGAAAGTCAATATACACTAAAGGAATTTCAATTATTGACGATTTAACTTTCAGTAATGCATCAGAATTGGCAGAAATTTTAATGGGAGAATTTGCCGAAAAAAAACAAGATAAAATTGTTTTGGTTTACAATCAATTTAAAAATGCAGCTGTTCAAGAAATTCAATTGGAACAGTTTTTACCGATTGTACCTACTCAACTAGTAGATTCTAAAGCATCATCAATCGACTATATCTTTGAACCAAACAAAGAATTTATCATAAACGAAATGATTCCAAAATCACTGAAAACTCAACTTTTCAAAGCATTATTGGACTCAAGAGCATCAGAGCACGGTGCTAGAATGACGGCAATGCATAAAGCAACCGACAATGCAACCGAATTGATAAATTCTCTAAAACTAAGCTACAACAAAGCTCGACAAGCTGCAATTACAAGTGAAATTCTTGAAATTGTCGCTGGTGCTGAAGCGTTGAAGTAACTTATATATCAAATTATAATAAAGCCTCTGTTTTTTGACAGAGGCTTTTTTTGTAACATACACAGAAAATTGTTGATAGAAAAAGTATGACGATGGAGCATCTAGCGTTATTCAAAATATCTTTGTGAAATAATCAAAAAATATAACCCATGAGAATTTTATTGACCTTAATTATACTGTTTACTGTTGAATTTAATCTAAACGCCCAACTCCATACTTACAATTGGACAAACGGCAAGAAGAAAGCAGAAGGAGTGGTAAAAGATGGTTTAGAACAAGGCAAATGGACCTTTTGGAGCAAGGAGGGTGTTATTCAACAAGAAGTAACCTACAAAGATGGTGATTACAATGGCTTATATGTAAATTACGACGATGCCGGGAAGAAAAAAGAAGAAGGTACTTTTATCAGAGGGAAAAAAGAAGGCATTTGTAAAATGTGGTATTCCAACGGTCAATTGGAATTGGTGGGCTACAACAAAAATGGATTTAACGACAGCCTTTGGACTTACTATTATGAAGACGGCAGTCTAAAGGAAGAAGGACACTTTGCAAAAGACGAACGTGTAGGTATCTGGAAAAATTATTATCCCAACAAACAACTTAAAACGGTTAGAGAATTTTCCAACAATGACGTAAAGCTCTTGGAATATTACGATGAAAAAGGCAAACAACAAATTAAAGACGGAAAAGGAGAATACACCGAAACAACTCCGGCAGGAAAAGTTAAAGTAAAAGGAAAATACATTGGCGGGAAAAGAACAGGTTTGTGGGTGGAACACAACGATAACCTGGTGAAAACATCAGAAGGTAACTACGAAAACGGATTGATGGTGGGCAAATGGGTGCATTTTTGGGATAACGGGAACAAGCGACTGGAAGGAAATGTAAAAAATGGCAAAAACGACCAATTGTGGAGCTATTGGTACCCGGATGGGAAAAAGTTAAAACAAATAACTTACACTGACGGTGAAGAAAATGGACCTTTTTTAGAATGGTTTGCAAACGAACAGTTAAGCGTAGAGGGTAAATATGTAAATGGCGAAAAACATGGGGAGTGGATTTTCCTCCATGAAAACGGACAAAAGGATATCATAGGAAGTTTTAATATGGGTTTACGCGACGGGATGTGGACATTTTACAATAAAACCAGCGGCAAAAGAGATTACGAAGGTCCCTATAAAAACGACAAAAAAAATGGAGTTTGGACATACTGGTATCCAAACGGGAAAGTTTGGAAAGAAGGAAATTATGCAGATGATTTAAAAAATGGAGAGTGGAGAACATACAGCGAGCAAGAAGTACTAGTAATCAGAGGTAATTTTGTAAATGGAAAAGAGGAGGGAGAGTGGATGTCTTGGTACGACAGCGGAAAGAAAAAAGACGTTGGCACTTTCAAACAAGGAAACATGAATGGCAAATGGGAAGGGTGGTTTGAAAACGGACAGAAAGATTATGAAGGAACATATAAAAACGGATTAAAAGAAGGAATTTGGAACCATTGGTACGAGAACGGAAAGCAAGAGCTGATGAAAAACTACTTGGTGAAAATTGACCTCAAAAAAGAATACTATAAACAAGCCTCAAAAAAATATGCTGAAGTTATTGATAGCGTAGAAACTACTGTATTAGATGGACCTTACTACGAATGGTTTGAAAATGGTTCTCCAAAATCAGAAGGAGCATATAAAGACAACATTCAAAATGGAAAGTGGATTTATTATTACGAAGATGGTAAAAAATTATACGAGCAAACCTTTGTAAATGGACGTCAAGAAGGCACCGTTACTTCGTGGTACCCTGAAGGGACAATGGAAAGTGTAAAAAGCTACAAAAATGGCATTCCTGATGGAAAATGGATATTTTATGCCAAACAACAAGGAAAAGTTAAACAAATTGTAGTTTACAAAGATGGAGTGAAAGTAACAGAAGGAAAGTAGTGTTTTTATTATTACACAGAGCTAAACCCATCTATCTGTGAACCGCCGTGTACGTGAACCGTACGCACGGTGGTGTGAGAGGCGCACTCCGTCAGTTTCTGGCGGAGCCGTCTACTCGATTGCAGGCAGGCGTTTTTGTCGTCCGTGTTCAAAGTCTTGTCTGTATTGAGTTTCGTTGTTATTGTCGTGTCAGTCTGTGTGAATTGAAAATGTATCTATACTAAGGCAATGACGAAAGATAAATTTGTATCTTTGCAAATCTTTAATTATCAATGGCAAGAAGAAAAACGGTAAATAAAACAGGAATTTTAAGAGTTGAGGGCATACCTTACCACGATGCTTGGGTAGCATACAAATGTGTAAGTTGTCAAGAAATGAACTATGTCCAAGTCGGACAACAGTTGCTTACACCACAAGAAGCCATTGAAAATGCTGTTTGGAAATGTGAAAATTGTGGTTACGTTCACTCAAAAGAAACAGATTTGCCGTTTGATAATTGGGAAGAAGAATATAATAGTGCTGATTCCACAACAGCTTTGCGTTTTTGGGAAGGCTTTTTTAGAATTGCTACCGAACACCCCGAATCTTATTGGAAACAATGCAATGTCTGCACAAGGATTTTGCCGTTTAATGCTTTTAGTAAACATTCTGATTGGGGTCCATTAGAAAAACAAATGGAATGTCGTAGCTGTAAAGGTGCTATCAATGCTGTTTTGAATCCAAAGAGAACGAAAGAGCAATTACACGAATCTGCTGTAAGACGAAGAATTGCCGATTTATTCTTGGAAGAAGAAAACGAGTCAATAGATTTCAAAGATTTATTTAAACGATTTGACGGACGTTGCTTTAAAACCAAAGAGCCGTTGGATATAAACAAACGTGATACTTGGGCTATTGACCACATTTTACCGTCAAAATATCTATACCCTTTGAAAAAGGAAAACGCTGCTTTGCTTTCCCGAAGTGCGAACGAAAACAAACGTGATAAGTGGCCGAGTAAGTTTTACACAAACAATGAATTGATTGACCTTGCAAAAATAACAGGTGCAAACATTGCTTTGATTTCAAGTAAGCACCCGATAATGAACCACAATATTGATGTCAATAGAGGTGTTGAACGTTATTTGCAAGTCAGAGAAAAATCAGATTTACCGAAGCGTATCAAGGAAATAAAAAAGATTCTTCAAGTTTATGACTTGGTTGAAAATCTCTCTGCTGAAAACAAAAAATTGTTAGGCTTCAAATAACTTAAACAAGCACCAAATATTGGTGAGAAGTTACAGTTCCTTTGTCTCTAATTCCGTGTGATTCGCAATGTTCAACACTTTCATCAAATAAGTCAGCCGTTTTAAACCAACGCTTACTAATTTTCTGTAATTCTTCTGCCATATCACATTTTACGCTCTTGCCTAAATGTAAAACACAAACTCCGTCTTTCTTTAATCGTTCTTTTGATTGGCGAAAAATACTTTCATAAATAGCGAAATCTTTTTTCTGTCTTTCATCAACGAAAGAATTAGGTTGATGTTTGAAATCTTTATCAGACCAACCCGAAAACCAAATACGAATCCAATTTGCTAAATAAAATCTCGTACTGTCAAAAAATGGTGGCGATGTGATTACAGCGTCCAAATTATTTATTTCTTGTGGCCAAATTATGGTCGTATCTTGATTAAATATCTTTCCATTCTTAAAGTTTTTCGATAATTCTTCTTTAATTACTCTATCAACTTTTTCAGTAACTTTCTCTATCAAATTTTTATAAATAAATTCGCCTGTTGGTGCATAAGGTACAATAGGGTGCGACCTACGACTAAGAGCATAAGGTCTGTTTCCGTGTAAAATGTGAAGTAGCGAAGCTACTACTAACATTTCACTTGGTGTTTTAGGATAGTTTTCTTTTACAAATCTTCGAGCAAGCAAAATTTCTTTTAAAGTATTTTCTTCGTAATATTCAGCAAGTGTTTTGTTGAATCCGAAATTTTGTACTTCTTTCAATTCGTCTTTTGTGCATTTATTTTTTGCAATGAAATGTTGTAACGCATTGATGTAACTATAACTTTCTTCGGCTATCGGTGCAGAAACTTTTGCTTGCGAAATGTAATAAGCTGGTAAACTAATATCTATCCCATAAGACATTTTTCCTGCCAATGCTGCTTCAAATGGTATTGTTCCAACACCGGAAAATGGGTCAAGCATTGAGCCATTTTCGGGAATGAAAGTTTTTACTAAATGATGAGCTATTGCAGGTTTCAATTTGCCTTGATATGAACAAAGTGAATGATTATTGTGTCCCCAATTTCTACTTGAAAATGGCTCTTGTTGATGTGGAATAATGGTTTTAAATTCTTTCCAATTCCTGTCCCAAAATGCAGGTTCTGAATCGTTAATGTGTTTGCCGTTTTTGTAAGTGTATTGAAAAACAAGCAATGATTGCGTAAGGATTTCCTTGTTTTTAGAGCGTCTTTTACGCAATATTTTGTTGTCAATAAGTTTAAAGCCAAGTCCTGTTAATATTTCAATTAAAATTTCGTCTGTTTTGATATGAACACCGCAAAAAATTGAATCGCCAATGTCAATTAAAAGTTTGGCGTTATTTTCTAAATGAGTTTTAGAGTCGTTAAAAACCTGATACATTTCTTCAAAATAGCTTTTTGCCATTATCGGAATCCTTGAATCGTAAGCGTTTTCGTTGAGTTCTTTCAGCGTTGATTTTAGAATTTTACTTTTTGCGGAAATATCTAATCCGTTTACAAAAGCATACTCTTTTTTCACGTCATTGATTCCGCTTGTTAATACTTGGTCTCTAAAAAAACGTAAATCATTTTCATATTGCAGATAGCGAAGAAACCACAACTCAACTTTTGTATTTCTGAAATAGTTTGTTCCGTTCAAATATGGCGGACTTGTGATGATTGCACCGATTTTCAATTCATTTACTCGGCTTATATTTTTTGCGTTTGATAAAATAAGTTCGTGTTCATTTTTTAATGAATAATTGAAATTCAATACATCTTCCGCAATGTCAGCTATTTTTTGAGGCAAAATTTCATCAAAAGTTTTTAGTTCTTTTTCAATTTCTTTTTGTGTTTTAAAACGAACATCACCCACTTTTTTCAAATAAGAAACAGGGAGTAAACACGACATAACAGCAATGGTTAAAGTATCTGCCAATAATTCATCTTCTAATCTCACAATGTCAATGTAAGAACGCAGTTTTAGAATTTGTGATAATGTTTTTTCGGAAAAATATTTGCTGTTAGCAAATATCAATTTATACGCTTCTCTTAACGCTTTATCTTCTTCAAACTTTGCTATGTTTTTTATGATAGATTTTGAAATATCTGTTAAGTCATTTGATAGTTTTTTTCGTTGCTGTTCTTTTGCTTTTAAAACAGTCAATTTGGTTTGAATGAGATATTGAAGCAAAGGATTTACTTCGGAATAAACCGTAGATAAATTTACTTGGTCAGAAGCAAAAAGGGTAGTCCCTGTTCCTGCAAACGGCTCGTAAATTAAAGTATTTTTGATATCAAAATTTTCTATTAATGATTTTACAAAGTCAGTTGAGTAGCCTTCA
Source organism: Flavobacteriales bacterium (assembly GCA_020853105.1). Taxonomy (GTDB): domain Bacteria; phylum Bacteroidota; class Bacteroidia; order Flavobacteriales_E; family Vicingaceae; genus Vicingus. Next base: position 39,900 of record JADYZM010000052.1, read on the forward strand.
ATATATGGATACCAACGCTGAAAAGGTGTGTCTTTGCTTTTTACAAAGGTTACGTCCTTTTTTGTCATTCCGTTTACTTGGTCAACATCTGACAAGTTTTGTTTTATCAGGCGTTTTACGGCTTGGTTTATTGAGCGTTCTTGTTTGTCTGCGTATAGAGAAAGTTGTTTGTATGTTCTGATACCGATAAGCTCCTTTATTTCCTGCGTGGACATATCCTTAACCTTTGAATAATAAGGAACTTCTGGTTCGCTAAAGGCCAATGTTACAGATTTGTCTTTTGTGTCGTCAGACGGATAGTCGCTGAAATAGATTGCTTTATAAAATTGTTTTGCCATATTTTGAAATAAGTATCAGTTTATGATAGTTACTTCTCAAAGGTAGTAATTATTCTATATGTCAAACAAGCTTCAACAAAAAATATTTTCAACAACAAAATTTTGGGTGGTGGGTGGGCTTGGACTGTCGGTTGTTTCCATTAAGGAACATTGGTTTTGTGATTTACAGATGTTGGAATTTTAGTCCTTTCAGTTGATAGTAGCACTGTCGCCCTACGCTTGCCTGTAACGGTTTCGGGCTTTGCGTTCGGGCGGGTTTCGGAGCACAAAACTGTCAACCTGCACTGAACTTGAATAGAACCACAAAGCTCCAAGTTTGCAAGTCACCCCGCCTGACGCAAAACCCGTGTTATGCCCAGTTGTTCTTTTCATTGTCCTTATTAAATATCGTTTTTATGTCTGTCCGTCTGCACCAACAAATGATACAAATTGTCAAAAGTAAAAGTATATGGTTGAGTGTCGAGTTGTTGCAATTGTCATTGTAGATTGAACCTGAATAGTCGTGTAAATGCCAAGGAAATATTTTTTCAAATGCCGGAAAGTTAAGTCTAAGTTGTTTATTGATAATGGCTGGCGAAAGGTCAACCAAGTCGGGAAAGATGGAGCCGAGAAAAGAAAGTCCCATAATTAAACGATACTTTTTATTTGTCAGCCAGGTTGTAATAACAATTATTGTCAAGCTAACAACAGCGTCAAGCTTGGAGTTTATTGGATAACAGTGTGGAATGTAGTCTAACGCACCGTGTGAAATAAGTCCAACGGTAAATGCCAAAATACTTGTCCCAACAACATTTTTTGAAGTCGTTGATTGCTCAATTCTTCTTGTGTCTGTCAACAAAACTGCGACACTAATTGCCGTTGTGGTATGGAATATTACGTTCATTTTGGTGTCGTCCTACAATTGGGCATAACGATTAATGTATGAAATGTGCATTGCCGTTTTAAGTACGTATAAAAGTAATAATTTTTGCCAAAGATTCAGTTTAGCACAACCAAAATAAGTAACCAAAAAAGCTAGAGAACCAAAGCGAGAATGCAGCTCGCTAACTCTTCTAAAAAGCACAAGCAAAAATTATGGCGTAAACTGTAAAATTTTCAAGTAACTACCAAAAGTTTGCAACTGCATATTTTATACATAGTGTTACCACACGTTGTTCTTTTACTGTCTGTGGAGCGTTGGCAATTTCATACTCTTTGGGCATTTTTGGCTCGTGAGTAGGTTTGTGCGAGAATGACCAATGTGTATGTAATTTAGGTGGACATTTGTCTTAATGTTTAAATACTTATCGTTTATATTCTAACACCTATCACACAAACATCGTCTAATTGTTCTGTTTCCCCTTTCCAGTTATTAAATTCGGTATCAAGTGAATTTAATTGTTCTAACATTGGTTTGTTCTGAATGGATAGTAACAATTTTCTGAATTGTGCATAGCCATATTTTTTATCTTTTAAACCACCAAATTGGTCGGCAAATCCATCTGAAAAAATGTAAATGGAATCGTTTTTTTGTAATTCAATGGTATGATTGGTAAATCTTTTGTTTTCGCCTGTTCCTCCAATGGGTTGTTTATCTGCTTTAGTAATCTGTATTTCTCCGTTTCGTACTAAATATAATGGATTGTTTGCTCCTGCGTATTGTAGTTGGTTATTCGAGAAATCAATGCTACACAACGAAATATCCATTCCGTCTCTTACTTCGTTATCTTTTTGTCTAAGGGTTTCTTCTACCAATTCATTGAGTTTGTTTAATATTTGTGCAGGTTGGGTTAAACCAAATTCGTTTATTGACCTAGTCAATCCATTATGCCCAACAATACTTACAAATGCTCCTGGCACTCCGTGTCCTGTACAATCAACTGCTGCAAACAATATTTTATTATCTTTTTGCTCTAACCAGTAAAAATCTCCACTTACAATGTCTTTTGGTTTATATAAAAAGAAAGAGTTGGGTAATAAGTTTTTAATAATTGATTCGGGTGGTAATATCGCTTCTTGTATGCGTTTGGCATAAGTGATACTATCAGTTATTTCTTTTTGCTTTTCTTCAATTACTATTTTTTGCTGATTGGTTACCCGAAAACGTTTGAAAAGAAAAATAGAAAAAATAATTACTAATGCTAATCCTCCTATGATAGAAAAAATAATAGTGTTTTTTCGTTTATTTTCTGCTAAAGATAAAGCAGCTTGTTTTTCTTTTTCTTTGTTCAACAATTCTATTTCTTTTTGCTTTTTTTCAGTTTCATAAATGGCAGACATTTTAACAACTTGTGTAGCGGTATTTTGGTTAAATAAACTGTCTTTTGTTTCAGAATAAAGTTTATAATATTTTAATTCTTCAGTAGAATTACCCATTTCCTTATAGACTTCTGAAAGGATTCGAGAAGATTCTTTAATATACAACAGTGCATCTATTTCCTGCGACAGATCAAAGCTCATTTTTGCATAAGTAAGGGCTTTATTAAGGTTGTGCTTTTTTACATACAGTTCCGCTAAATTCATTAATGATGAAGACATTCCACTTTTATCTGCTATTTGTTCTCTGATGCTAAGCGATTCTTCGTACAATTTTAATGCTTTATTATAAGCATTGGTGTTATAATAATTTGTACCAATATTATTTAATAAGCGAGCAATATCTTCTTTATTGTTAAGTTTTTTGTATATAGATAGTGCTTGATTATTATAAATTAGTGCTTTGTCATAATTTCCATAGCTTTCTGCATAAACAATCGCAATATTACTTAGCACTAATGCTATACTTGAAGAATCTTTTAACTGATTAAAAATATCAAGAGCTTCTTGGTGTTTTTTTAGGCTTTCATCACTCAAACCTTGTTCATCATAAATATTTCCAATAGACATTAAAGCTCTTGCCATACCTAAAGAATCTTCTATTTCTTCGTAAGTTTTTAATGATAAAAAATTTAATGGTATTGCTTTACTATAATCACCCAATGCAGAATAAGTATTTGCAAGATTTCCGGCACTTTGTGCAATTCGTTTTTTGTTTTTAATTTCCTTACTTATGGTTAAAGCTTTATTCAGTGATGTTATGGATTCTTGATATTTTTCGGATGAAAAATATGAATATCCCAGTTTGTTTAATAAATTAATCTGTTCTGATTTATCTGTTGTAGTTTTGATTAAGTGATTTAAGCTGTCTATTTGATTAGTTGCACTAGGGGGTATACCCATTCCTAATGTAGGTACTAATAAAAACAATAAGAGTAATTTTTGGCAACGTTTGAACATTGATTTTGAATTGTAAAAAAGTTATATAACCTGTTAAGTATAAAAAAGAGGCTTTGTTAAAAAATAACAAGCCTCTTTTTTTATTAACAACAACTTATTTAGAAGACGAGCATGCACTACCAACTAAGGTACCACCAGCAGCACCAACGGCTGGCCCACCAATAGCCGTTCCAACTAATGCTCCTACTATAAATCCACCTAAATCACGAAGACCTTTACCAAACCATCGAAAACTGGCTCCTCCAGAAACAATATCGTGCCAAGGATTTTTCTTATCTTCAAACGCATTTGCCCAAAACTGAACTACAGCAACAGAAGCAGTACTCATTGCATATAATATAGGTAATTCATTTGCAGGTATATCATTTCGAGAAAGTAATGAGTTTTGTAACCCTTTCATTGCAGCAACAACCAATATGGGTTTTTCATTTTGCTTGGCAAGAATAGTATTAATAATTAATTTATAGTATTGTGCTTGATTAACAGTTAGGAATCCTTGAGTATATAAGAAGTTAGCAAATTCGGCATAATTGTTATCAACACTAGATTCTACTATTTTTTTATAAGCCGCTTCAGCATCATCAAAAGAAATAATACTTTCAACATTAATAGTTGGAAACGCATTTTTACAAAATTCAGTTGAAGCATCAAAAGCTTGTTGAAAATCCAAATCAAGATAATTCGGAAGTGTTGCAATATACATTAAACTTTCATTATGCAACTCTGCTGCATTTTCATACATTGTAAAAATTTGTTGATTTGAAGGACAGCAGCAACTTGGCTGACAATTAGTTTGATTTTCCATAATTTGTATTTTAGTTAAACATTATTTATATCGTTATTCCTATGACAAGACGTAAGTAAAATTTTCCGGCATCTATTTTTGGACCATCTTTTAAATTGGTATTGTCGGTAGTCCATTTAGTTTCCGTAATAGGTATAGCATACCCTGATTTAATCCCAATCATTAATTTTTCACCTGTTTTTTTATCAATGGTGGGTGAGTAAGTGGCTTGTCCTCCAAAATTTGCTAAAAAATAATCAGCAGCCATTTCGTACTGATTAGCTGAACCCGTTAAAAATCCATTTACTGTTGTGTTGTTAGATATTTCTGTTAATATTTTAGTATTTAACCAAGTATAACCTATCCCTCCATAAGTAAAAAGTTGTATTTTATTTTCATTTATAATTACATACCCTAACATTATATCTAATCCCGTTCCCTTTAATTTGGTTGTATTATTTTGATTGGATGCAGTCTGTTGATAAACAGAAAAGTCATACATATTTACAATATTTGATTTACCAAACAATTGATAATAGCCACCACCTAACGATAAGCTATTTTCACTTAATGTGGCTATTCCATTATCAGAAAAAACTTTATTCAAATTATCGTATTTCTGCGATTCCATTCCTATTTGGAAATTCATTACAAATAAATTTTTCTTGGTAAGTGTATCGCTTTCATTTTGTGCAAAAAGAACATAGCAATTTGCCAACAGCAGAAATAAAGGGGTTAATTTTTTCATAGTCAATATTTTGATATATTATATGTTAAAAAATAACACAGTCAAAAGTAGTTATTTTTTCGATTAATCCTATGTTTTACTCCATGAAATAGCCAACTAAAGCATTATTTAAGTATAAATACTTAGTTATTTATTAAGGATGAAGTTACTTTCTTTCAATATTTAGATATTGAATTTTTCCCGAATGAATTTGCAAGAAATAAAACTGGTTGCAAAAAAAAGTCAAGATGAGCGAGGGCAAAAAAGCAAGTGTTTGGCAAGCGAAGCGTGAGCCTGCGTGTTGGGGCTTGCCAAACTCTTGCTTTGTGTGAGGACTTTTCATAACCGTTTTCTTTTCTTTCTGTGAATGTGTGGTAACGG
>JADYZM010000053.1 GCA_020853105.1 Flavobacteriales bacterium
CAAACCGTTATAGCCAATGCTTGACGACCATAGCGACATTGACCACCTTGACTTTGTTGACAAGTAAATAAGTTGAGTTTGTAATTGACTTTATGACTAAGTAGAAAAATTATTTTTGTTTCAGTTTCCAAAAAAAAGTCATTTTTGTTTTAAATATTTTTTACTTTTACAGCAAATAAGTAAAATTTACTACTATGCAACCAGACCAATTGTTAATTCTTCACCATGATGAATTTTGTAAAAGAGCATCATCGCTTATAGACGACCTAAAGAAAAGTAAAGATTTAAGACTGCTATTTGCTGAAAACCCTACTGAAGTTGTATCTCAAAGAATTATGGAGGTTGACGACCCCGATAAACTTTTACCTCAAAGGGTGTCAAAATCTAATAAATTTCTTTATTCAGTGCTTGCTAATAAGAGTTTCTACAAATGGCTAACTGATTACCAAGAAAAGTTAATTAAAAAATATAAAAAAGATCCTAATTTTGATAAAACAACGATATATGTTGATTTTATAAATGCTTTTGCAAAATTTGGGAATCCTGATTTTGTGCCAAATACAGTTAGATTCTTAATTGACCCTAATAATCCCTCTCCCCTACGCGGACCTTCATACAAAGTAACGCTTCATATTTATGTTGCAGCACTTATTTTTCTTTTTTTGATAATAATTGACATTGCTATTGTTATTCCGGGGGAGGATTGTAGAATAAGATTAACACCTTCTGAGGTCAAGATTATATCTGACTTAATGACGGACTATGCAGACAGGTTTGGAAATTTAACTGATTAAAATCAGTACTGTGAGGATTTTCAAAGGACCTAAAACGCTTTCAATAATGCCCACTTGGACTTGTCCTGCTGAATGTAAAGATTGTGGTACATTGAGCAGTCCAAGAGTCAAGCAGCACTTATCATTAGATATGATGCTTGACGCTATCGAAAAAGCTAAGCACAGCGGATTTCATAATGTAGTATTCACAGGCGGAGAACCAACATTAAGATGGAATGATTTGCTTATTGCTATTAAAAAAGCAAAAGAATTAGACTTCCCAACTAGAATTGTAACCAATGCTCACTGGGCTACAAATGAGAAAATAGCAAAAGAAAAGGTAAAAAAACTTATAGAAGTTGGACTTGATGAAATAAATTTCAGTACAGGAGATGAGCATGTTAGATTTATCCCTATTGAGAAAATAATAAATGCAATTTTAGCTTCGGTTTCTCTTAATTTAAGAGCATACTTGATGATAGAATTGAAATCGGAAAGAAAAATCACCAAAGAAACAATATTAAATCATCCAAGAATTATTTCTCTAACCGAAACTGAAAGAAAGCTATTTGATTTATCTGAAAGCCCTTGGATGCCACTTAACCATAATGAAGTAGAAAAGTACCCCCAAGGATTAACAATAAACAGAGAAAATATTGCATTTCGTACGGGATGCGACAGTATTCTGCAAACTTATGTTATTGAGTCTGATGGTAAAATTGGTTCTTGTTGTGGATTGGGAATGAGGTTAATCCCCGAACTTTGTGTTGGTGATATATCATCAGAAGAAAATTATTTAGAAAAAGCTATAGATGCTGCCGAGAATGATATATTAAAACTTTGGATACATTACAAAGGGCCTGAACGTATAATTGAGTGGGCATCCGAAAAAGACCCTGAAATAAAATGGGAAAACATGTATGCTCACCGTTGCCAAGCATGTAGCAGAATGTATAAAGATGAAAAAATAAGAAAGATTATAAAAGAACATTTTCAAGAAATGATTGCTGAAATAATTCATTGTGCATTTCTTGAAGAAGAATATTTACCAGAAAAAATGGGTAACAGCATAAACTCTTATCGTAGGCTAAATAGCTCCCAAGTCGTAGAAGGAACACTTTAAAAAGATATAGAATTGACAGTTAATGCATTATGGATTTTTGATAAAGACTTGCCTAACCTAAGTAATTTTAACATTATTGCTTCTCGGTTTTCGTTAGCACCTCCAATTCATACTTATAGTGGAACTATTGAAATTGAAAAAGATAGAATTAGATTTTCAGGTATCTATATCAACAATTCAGCACCTTTTGATTTTAGTATTTATCAAAGAGATATTATTGAAATTTATCATGGTTTTGATGAATTATATTCAGTCTATCTTGTTCGAGGATTAGGGTTATGGAAACCATTAAAAATTCGATTTCAAAATGGAAACCATGTTTCGTCAATATATATCATCAGTAATTACAAAATGGGATTTTCCGGAAATTCGCAATTATTTAACGTGCTTAAAGATTGGTTAGGAAATGAGTAGCTCCAATGACAATAATTTAAAATAAAACTATGGAATACAAAGCATCACTTGACACGCTTGCAAAAGGAATAACTATCGGAGTTTTTATCCTTCTCATCGTAATCGGACAAAAAAGCGTAAGAGCATTACTTGTTGCACAAGGCGACACAACAACAATTTTAATACACGCAGGCACACTTCTGCTGTTTGTTGCAATTTTATTAGGCAGTTGGCTTTATGCACCACAATCCTACACTCTTGATAGTAACGAACTGACAATTAACCGACCAATTGGAAAAGTAAACATCAAACTTGACGACATTAAACAAGTACGGACACTTACTGACAATGAAACAAAAGGAACAATCAGGACATTCGGAGTTGGCGGACTATTTGGTTATTTCGGAAAGTTTCACACGCCCGGTATCGGACACTCAACTTTTTATGCAACACAACGACAAAATAAAATCCTAATCGTAACAAGCAACGACAAAAAAATAGTCATAACGCCTGACGACAAGAGTTTAGCAGAGAAACTAAAACCATAACGACAATGACGAAAGATAACACTGGCTATAACAGCGGTTTGTCGTAATGGCGGGTTCAGTGCTTCGTATGACAGTTTTGTGGTAGGTTCAAGTGCAGTTCTTCTATTGAACTTTTGTGCTAAAAAATCCGCCACTACGCCAAGCCGCAAAACGTTA
>JADYZM010000054.1 GCA_020853105.1 Flavobacteriales bacterium
CGACATAGCCGTTGGTAGGCACATTAAAACCACCCAAAGCAGCTCCTATCGTTGCACTTCTATCTCCATTTACTATCATCCGATTTACACCATTGGTATAAGTGTAAATGGGGCTGTTCCACATCGTGCCGAAGATGTTGGCACTAGGTGGGGTTGTCCCAACAGCAAAATTGCCGCCTCTATACCATGCTGCATTTGCTTTTGCATTAGTATTATTGGGTGGTGGTGTGCCTTGAGGATTTGTTTGTGCAAATAAATTTGCACTTAGCAGCATTGCTGCTACAATAACTATTTTTTTCATATTAAAAAGTTTTACCTAAGTAATGTGATAAACCCTTTTTCACTTATTTCTTCATTTCCTATGGTTGCAGAAAAAACATAGTAGTATGTGCCTGCTGACACATTTTTACCAGCAGTAGTTTTGCCGTCCCAACCATTATTACCATTAGTCAATTTATAGATTTCCTGACCCCATCTGTTATAGATTACGCAATCCCATTTAGCTATATTGATAACATTTGGAGAAAAAAAATCATTAAATCTGTCGCCATTGGGTGAAAACACATTTGGAAAATGGTAGCTAATAGGTAATTCGGTCAGTTCAACATCATCTATGAAAAAATAATTATCACCGCCAGTACTATCAGTAGGTTGCTTGGAAAGTGAAATATTTGCACTATCTTTAAAACAACCAATAGTGATGTATTTTTCATTGCCATTAGCTTTATAAACTCCTGTAAACAATATCCAGTCTAATGTATCTGTATAATAATTATTAGTCGAATTAGTTATTTGAGGTATAACATTTAATGGTTGATACGATGAAAGTTGAATAGGTTGGGAGTCTGAAAAATAAACTTGCACACATGAGGTCGCTTGTCCGTATATAGCATCATAATCAGCGACACTTAAATACATAGTAAATTGATAATATTTATCTTTAGTTAATGATACGACTAACTCATTTTGAATATATTCTCGATAATTTTGAGCAGCTACTTCAAAAACAAGAATTCCAGAAATATTATCACCAGTTCTTGGTACTTGAAATCCCACACCTGGTATAAAGGGTGGGGTGTTATTACCAAAAACAGGATTTTCACACCATAAATCAGATGAAGCATAGGTTGGATTAATCCAGCCATCACAACCAGACCACTGAAAAACATCAAACCCTAAAGGTGATGGGTCACCATAACACGAATCTATTTGCTCAAAACTTCCATTTTGCACCAAATTGATTTGACAAAACGAGGAAAATGAAAAAAATAATAAAAAAAATGTGAAGAAGGTTTTCAAAAACTTAGTTTGTTTAAATAATAAAGTAAATTCCTCTTATTGTTTATAAACTCAAAAATAAGCAAAAACGTTGCTTTATCTTTAGGTTGCTAAAAGGTAAAACTCTGCGAGTGCTCATCTAATCATAAGCACCTCCTTTTTTGTTAAATAAGGGTGAGTTATACTCTCTCTCTCTCTCTCTCTCTCTCTCTCTCTCTCTCTCTCTCTACAGCAGCATGGTTAATGACTTGTTCGATGTTATGTAAAATGTTAAACAACATAAAGAAAAAGGAGTTTTGTTTTGCTAATATAAAACAAAAAAAGCAGAAAGGCAAAAATAATTTGTATCCTTCGCCGCCTCGCTCATGCAAGGCTCTGCCTTGTAGTTTTTAATACCACGAGCGAGACGCTCGCGGTAGCGTGGGGTAAGATTTAACACTAAAATATATCAGCGTGAGTTCCTGTGGCTGTTAGAGTAATTAGTTTTATGGTTTCTTTTTGTTCCCAAATAAGTAGCCAATCTGGTTGTACGTGGCACTCCCAAAGTCCTGAGTATTTTCCTTTTAATACGTGTGGTTTATATTTAGCTGGTAATTTTCCTTGTTTTTCTAAAAGAAAAACAACTTCTTTTAGTTTTTCTTCTTTTAATCCTCGTTTTAAACAAAGCTTAAAGTTCTTTTTAAATCTATTAGTTGCAACAATGGTGTACATTAAGCTCTAAGTTTTTTAAATAGTTCATCAACATTTTTTGCTTTAATAAGGTTTTTACCTGCTCTAGCTTCATTGATAGCTTTTTCTGTTTCTGTATTATATCGGTTTTTTTCTTCTTTAGTAACAATTTCTACACTTTTATCTTTAGCAACTAAGTTTTTAAGAAAGGCTAAAAAAGATTTCCCCATTGCTGTATTGTCGTTAATTTTTAGTGTTATTGTTGTCATATTTGTAATGATTTTACACAAAACTACTAAATTTTATACTAATTTTATGTAAGACACCAAGTATAGATTTCCATTTCTTTTTTAGACACACAATAGTTTAAATTCTTTATGATGCGATCTGAATACTCTTCTCTTATAAATACATCTATCCAAAATATTGTTGCAAAACTTATAAAATAATGACCTTCAGGAGTATGAAATTTGTAGTTTCTGCTCATGCAGACAAATGTATTGTTTTTAATTACCACAAGTGGGGCACTTGAGCAGCAGGGAAGTTAAATTTCGATTATCGAAATTTAACTTCTGTTTGTTGTTGATGCCAAAACTATTAATTTTGGTTGTCGAAAACTAAAACAATCTATGCTAGAAGAACACTTTAGAAAATTTAGAAAAGGAATTATCGGTTTAAATCAAACTTTTGAATCTCCTTATGGTGAGCAAAAAATAATTTATACAGATTGGACTGCCAGTGGAAGGATGTATCAACCCATTGAAGATATACTCAATCAAAAAGTTTATCCCTTTGTTGCAAACACACACACAGAAACTACACAAACAGGCTCCGGAATGACTGTTGCTTATCATAAAGCACAGCAAATCATTAAAAATCATGTAAATGCTTCCACTAAAGAAGTTATTATTTCGTGTGATTCCGGAATGACCGGGGCTATCAATAAATTTCAACGTATTTTAGGATTTCGAATTCATGAAAAATATAAAAACAGCATCACAATTCCCGAGAATGAAAGACCAATTGTTTTTGTAACACACATGGAGCATCACTCAAACCAAACATCTTGGCTCGAAACTATTGCTCAAGTTGAAGTAATTAACCCGAATGCTGATGGATTAGTTGATTTGAATCATTTGGAACAGTTGTTAGATAAATACAAAAACAGAACAACAAAAATTGCGGCTGTTACTTCGTGTTCAAACGTTACCGGTATTTTCACTCCATACCACAAAATTGCTGCTATAATGCATAAAAATGGCGGATATTGCTTTGTAGATTTTGCTTGTTCAGCTCCTTATATAAATATTGACATGAACCCAAAAAATAGTGAAGAAAAATTAGATGCGATATATTTTTCTCCGCATAAATTTTTGGGTGGACCGGGTAGTTCCGGTGTGCTGATTTTCGACAGCAAATTGTATTCAAATAAAATTCCTGACCATCCGGGTGGAGGAACTGTTGAGTGGACAAACCCATGGGGAGAACACGAATATGTTTCAAATATTGAAGCACGCGAAGATGGAGGAACTCCGGGTTTTTTACAAGTCATCAGAACAGCTTTGTGTATTCAACTCAAGGAAAAAATGGGTGTTGAGAAAATGATGTCAAGAGAACATGAGTTAATTGAAATGGTTTGGAGCAAATTGGCTAAAATCTCCAATCTACATATTCTTGCCGAAAATATCAAGGAAAGACTTTCGATTGTTTCTTTTTATATCGATGATTTGCACTACAACCTGGCAGTAAAACTTTTGAATGATAAATTTGGCATACAAACACGTGGCGGATGTTCCTGTGCAGGAACGTATGGCCACTATCTTTTGCATGTTGATAAAGAAAATTCAAAATCTATTACATCAAGCATTTCTTGTGGAATATTAGATAAAAAACCCGGTTGGGTTAGGCTTTCGCTTCATCCAACAACTACAAACTTTGAGCTTAATTATGTGCTTGATGCCATTGAAAATCTATGCATTAAACACAAAGAATGGGGAAAAGAGTATTTATACAATACTAAAACCAATGAATATTCTCATACTCAAGAAAATAAAGAATTGTTCTACAATGAAGTAAAAAGTTGGTTTAAACTTTAGACGATTCTTTTGCAGATTTTTTGGTGGCAATTTTTTCAATAAGCGAAATAATCACCAATCCAAAAATTAAAAATCCTGCAACTTGCAACAACTGTGGGTCTCCATCAAAATTTTGAGGCAAAACATTTTCTTCAATGTATGGGACTGTTTTAACCGAAGAGTTGATACGCGTTTGTAATACTTTTTTCCATGGCCAAATCTCGTTTAGAGAACCTACTAAAAAACCTGTTAGCAAAGCAATGGTTAAATCGTGGTGATTTTTAAAAAGCCAGTTTAAGAACCGAGAAAAGGATAGCAATCCTGTTGCACACCCGGCAATAAATACTGTGATGATTGATAATTTAATGTCTTTTAATGAGTTTAAAATAAATTCATAAGCACCCATCAATAGCAAGATATAACTACCCGAAATCCCGGGTAAAATCATTGCACAGATTGCAATGGCTCCACTGATAAATACAAACCAAAGAGCTTCCGGTGAAGTTGTAGGGGGCAAAATGGTTACTACAAATGCTATTGTTGTACCTATTAGCAGAGAAACTATATTTGCTAGAGTCCACTTTTTAATTTTTTTACCTACCAAATAGATGCTGGAAAGTATTAATCCAAAGAAAAATCCCCAAAGTACTGTTGTGTGAAATTCCAACAGATAGGTGATTAGTTTTGCTAATGAAACAATACTAATTGCAATACCGGAAAGAAGAGCAACAATAAAATTCCCATTTATGTATTTCCAAGTGTCTTTTAGCCCTTTTGTTTTTAGCATTTTCAATGCTTCTAAATTTACTCTGCTTATGGTTTCAAGTAATTCTTCATATATACCCGAAATAAAAGCTATAGTTCCACCAGAAACTCCGGGTATTACGTCAGCTGCACCCATGGCTATACCTTTGAGGGTAATCAATAAATAATCGTTTAATTTTCGTTGCATAATTTATTGGTTATTTTCTATTTCTTCAAAATATTGATTTACTCCTCCTTGCAGTGTATGTAAAATAGCTGAAGGATATTTTTTTTTTAGTGAATTTATAATGGATTTAGATTTTAATCCCTCTGCACAACAGAATATAACTGGGTATTGAAAGTCTATTTGATTTAGATTGCTTAGCACATCATCTAACGGGATATTTGTTCCACCCATGTTGTATTCTTCAAACTCATACCTTTCTCTAATGTCTATCAATTGTACCTTTTCTCCATTTTTTATAAGTTCAAATAATTCTCTAGGGCTTATATTCATTAAATACTTGTACTAAAAATTATTTAAAATTTGCTATTACTTCTTTTGGTAAGTGGTCAAAAAATGTGTCTCCTCTCAGTCCTAAACGTAAGCATTCCAGTGGAATTACTTCATTAGGAGCAATATTTCCAAGGTTTACGTTAGCTCCAAATTGTTTGATGAACCATACTTGTTGAGATTTTACAGGAGACTCCCATAAAATATTTTCAGGCTTTACTTTGTTTATGATTTTATTTACTAAAGCTACGTGTGCAGTTCCATTAGGACGATAAATACCAACATTTCCGCTTTCTCTGGCTTCAGCAATTACTTTCCAAGATCCTGCATCTAATTCTTGAATCATCATTTTTATCCAGTTAGATGGGCTTATTAAAATTCCAGCTTCTTTTGAGCCTACTTCTGATAAAACAGTGTATTCTTTTGCCAGTGTGGAAATATAGCCGCATTTAATTTCATGAGGAATTACAATTGAGCCGTCAGACACCTCACAAGTTTGAAGTTTTAGTTTGTTAATCAACTTTCTGTAATCGTCAAACATACCTCTGACAATAAAAGCTTCAAATAAAGTACCTCCCAAATACACTTTTAATCCGGCTTCGTGGTAAATGTCTATTTTTTTCTGTAATTCTTTTGTAACGAATGATGTTCCGAATCCGAGTTTAACCAAATCAGTAATGTGTGATGATGAACTTACAAAATTTTCAGCTTCTCTAAGGCTTAATCCTTTGTCCATCATCATGGTTAACCCTGTATTTCTGGGGTGTTTTCCTCTTTCAGGAATAAATGGCAGTTCAAAATTCATTACTTTTTTGTGTTATCTAAAGTTAATAAAATAGATGGGTATTTAACAGAGTCAGGAAAATACTCAATATAATCGGTTTTAAGTTCTGCATTTTTTTCAAGAGCGTTTGAAAGAAGTGCATTTGCTTCAGCTTCTTTTCCAATTTTTAGAAGTAATGCCGATTTTCTGATGTCAATCTTCAGGTTTGAAGGTTGGTTTTCTTTAGCCTGGTCAAGTATTTCAATTGCAGACTCAATATTTTCCCAATTCAAATAGGTTTCCGATAAATCCAACCAAATATCTTCATTATTTTCGTCCAACTCAATTACTTTTTTAAAAGCGGTAGCTGATTCTTCGTAGTTTTTTAATCCACAAAGAATGTCGCCATAAATGTACCAATACTCAATATTGTTTTGTTCCAAGTCAATGGCTTTTTGAATGTAATATGCAGCAACGTGATTTTTGTTTTGGTATTCATTTACCACGGCAATTCCTGCATAAGCATCAGAATAATAAGGTTCTACTGTTATTGCTTTATTATAAAACTTCTCTGCATTTTCGTAGTCTTCTTTTTTCTCGTAACATTCACCAATGTAGTAAAGTGTTGATGCATCTTCTCCTTCCAGAGCCATGGCTTCCTGATATATTTCAATAGCCTCATCATACTTTTCCATCAAGACTAAAGAATTTCCTTTGGTAAACATTGCTCTTCCAAAGTCTTCTTTAATCGCCAAAGCGTAATCAAAAGCTTCAATTGCTTTTTCAAAAAGTTCAGCTCGATTATAAACGTTGCCTAAATTAAGCCATGCAACATAGTTAAATGGTTGGTTGGCAATAAAATCTTTAAAGAACTGAATTCCGGCTTGATAATCATTCATTAAGGTGTAGCAGAAAGAAATCTCATATAAAATAGTTTCATTTTCCGGGTTTTCAGTTAATAAATCTTTAAATACTTGTAGGGATTTATCGTATTGCAAAAGCGTCTCGTATTCTAAAGCAATACTGAAATAGATATTAAACTGTTCATTTTTGTCGGGAATGAGTTTTACCGCTTTGTAAAAATTGTCGATAGCTTTTTGATTTTGTCTGATTTGACTGTAAATATGGGCTTTGTTAAGATAAATATCAGGATTAAAAGGTTCGGTAATTTCAATATCTTTAAGAATGTCTAATCCTTTGTTGGGTTGGTGGTTTTCAATCCAATAGATAGCTTGTTTTATTTTTATGGCAGAAGAGTTTGGGTGTTGTTCGTTAGCAAAATACAATGCTTGTTTTGCTTTGACAAAATCGCTCTTGTCTAAATAATACTCAATCAAATTTTCAAACTCTTCAACATCAAAGAAATAATGAGCATTGATGTTTAGCATGTCCTCAAAGCGATTTGCTAATTCAACATCGTCATTATAATCATCGTATGATTCAAATTCGTCTTCCATAATTTTTTTTCTGGTAACAAATTTACCGCTTTAGTCTAAAGATTTACTTTTTTTTCTTTGAATTTTCAACAAATGATAAACAGCTTTTTTAAATTTATTTCGGTCAAAATTTAATCACTTTTCTCGCAATTTTTAGCCTAATTTTACAAATTGAAACTATAAATTTATTACTGTGACTTTAATAAAATCAATATCCGGAATCAGGGGTACAATAGGGGGGGAACCAAATGAGGGACTAACACCACTCGACATTGTAAAATTTACTTCTGCTTTTGGAACTTGGATAAAGCAAAGAAACCCCTCAAAAAGATGTAAAATAGTTATTGGCAGAGATGCCCGAATTTCCGGAGAAATGGTGCAACGAATTGTTGTAGGAGCTCTGCAAGGTTTGGGTATTGACGTTATTAACTTGGATTTATCTACAACTCCTACCGTTGAAATTGCTGTTCCGATGGAAAAAGCAGATGCCGGAATAATTTTAACAGCCAGCCACAATCCCAAACAATGGAATGCCCTAAAATTGTTAAACGAGAAAGGAGAGTTTATATCTGCAAAAGATGGGGAAGAAGTATTGGAATTAGCTGAGAACAATTCGTTTACGTATGCATCAGTAGATGAATTGGGGTCTTATACTCAAGATAATACTTATCTAGAAAAGCATATCGAGGCTGTATTAAATCTTAATTTAGTTGATGTTGAGTTGATTAAATCAGCAAATTTTAAAGTAGCAATTGACTGTGTTAATTCTACCGGTGGAATATTCTTGCCACGTTTGTTAAAAGCATTGGGTGTGAATCAAATACTTGAATTGTATTGCACGCCCAATGGAAATTTTCCTCACAACCCTGAACCGCTGCCGGAAAATTTAACTGAAATTGCTTCATTAATTAAATCTCAGAAAGCTGATGTTGGTTTTGTTGTTGACCCTGATGTTGACAGGTTGGCAATAGTTTGTGAAAATGGAGAAATGTTTGGCGAAGAATACACACTGGTTTCAATAGCTGACTTCGTAATACAACATACACCTGGTAATACAGTTTCTAATTTATCTTCAACGCGTGCACTCAGAGATGTAACTGAACGAAACGGTAATATCTACTTTGCATCTTCTGTTGGAGAGGTAAACGTGGTTGAAATGATGAAAGCCAATAATGCCATAATCGGTGGAGAAGGCAATGGCGGAATAATCTATCCTGAATTGCACTATGGAAGAGATGCCTTGGTGGGAATTGCTCTGTTTTTAACACACCTTGCAAAAAGTAAAAAATCATGTTCTGAATTAAGAGCTACATATCCTTCTTATTTTATTTCAAAAAATAAAATTGAATTGACACCTGAGATTGATGTTGATAGTGTTTTATCTCAAATGGAAGAAAAATACAAATCGGAACAAATCAATACTATTGACGGACTAAAAATCGATTTTCCAACTGAGTGGGTACATCTCAGAAAATCTAACACGGAACCGATTATTCGAATTTATGCCGAAAGTACAACATCTGAAAGGGCTGATGAGCTAGCTCATAGAATTATAGATGATATCAAAAACTGTATTTCATCAAATTGAGTTCAAAACAAAAAATATATCTCGACAATGCTGCAACTACGCCAATAGATTCAGCAGTTATTGAAGTCATGTCAGAACTAATGAGTAAAGTGTATGGTAACCCATCTTCTGTACATGCTCTTGGTAGAAATGCACGTGTAGTTATTGAAAACTCTCGAAAAAAAATTGCAACACTTATTCATGCTGCTCCGGCAGAAATAATTTTTACCTCTTGCGGTACAGAAGCAAACAATATGGCTTTAAGAGGTGCTGTTGCCAGTCTTAATATTACAAAAATTATTAGTTCACCAATTGAACATCACTCTGTTTTGGAAACAATTGAAGAATTAAAGAAAAACAACAAAATTATAGTTGATTATGTTGATTTAGACGAATATGGCAACGTAGATGTAACTAGTTTAGAAAAATTATTAGTTGAAAGTGAAGAGGATACAATCTTGGTTTCACTGATGCACGCCAATAATGAAATTGGAAACATGCTTCCCATAGAAAATATTGCCGAGTTGTGTAAAAAATACAATGCTTTTTTTCACTCCGATACCGTTCAATCTATGGGTTTTTATGAATTTGATGTTCGAAAATTTGAACCTGATTTTATCACATGTTCCGCCCATAAGTTTCATGGACCAAAAGGAGTTGGTTTTCTTTTTATCAACCAAAAAAATAGAATAAAACCGTTGTTAACAGGAGGTTCTCAAGAACGCAACATGAGGGCAGGCACAGAAAACATTCATGGAATAGCCGGAATGGCAAAAGCATTTGAATTGGCTCACGAAAACATGGATAAATACAATAAACACATCAATGATTTAAAAAGATATTTTATGGAGCAAATAGAAAGAATTGTTCCAGAAATTAAATACAATGGAAATCCTAAAGGCAATAGCCTCGATAAGCTACTAAACATCTCATTTCCCAATAGCGATATGGACGAAATGTTGCTCTATAATTTTGATATAGATGGAGTTTGTGTTTCAGGAGGCAGTGCTTGTTCTTCCGGCAGTAATATGGCTTCACATGTGTTAAAAGTATTGCAAACAGATATGAATAAACCCGCAATTCGTTTTTCATTTAGCAGAAACAACACAAAACAAGAATTGGATTACACTTTAGACTTGATAAAAAACTGGTATTGTTCTAATAAATCTGTGAAGTTATGAAAATAACCTTTTTAGGCACAGGAACATCTCAAGGAATACCCGTGATTGCTTGTGGTTGTGATGTTTGTAATTCAAACGACCCAAAAGATAATAGGTTAAGAGTTTCTGTACTTATTGAACATAAGGGTAAATCAATAGTTATAGATTCCGGACCAGATTTCAGACAACAAATGTTACGAACAAATGTCCAACAGTTAGATGCTATTTTATTCACACACGAGCATAAAGACCATATTGCCGGACTTGATGATGTTAGGGCGTTTAACTACAAACAACAAAAAGCAATAGATATCTTTTGCACAGAACAAGTTCAAACGGCTTTAAAACGCGAATTTCATTATGCTTTCGATGAATATAAATATCCGGGTGTTCCTGAACTAAATCTGCATACCATAACCAATGATTTATTTGAAGTTGATGGAATAGAAGTGCTTCCAATCAATGTTAAACATTATAAGCTGCCTGTAAAAGCCTTCAGAATCGAAGGTTTCACATATATAACCGATGCCAACAAAATTGAGGATTCTGAACTGGAAAAAATCAAAGGCTCTGAAGTAGTTGTTTTAAATGCACTTAGAAAGCAACCTCATATTTCACATTTCACATTAGAGGAAGCTGTGGAATTGCTTCATAAAATTAACCCCAAAAAAGCATTTATCACCCACATCAGCCATTTGATGGGAAAACATCATGACATAAACAATGAACTTCCGGATTTTATTAGGCTAGCTTATGATGGATTGGTTGTAGAATGTTGATATCAACACTTCCTGCCTAAAAACTTCTTTTTGACAAGAATCATTAAATGTATAGTTTTGTTTTATGGAGTTTAAAGACAAAGTTGTTTGGATTACAGGAGCCTCATCTGGCATAGGTGAGGGGCTGGTTTATGCTTTTGCTGAAATGGGTTGCAAATTGGTAATTTCTGCCCGAAGAGAACATGAACTTTTAAGGGTTAAAGAACAAACTAAACTCTCCGACGAGAATATTTTGGTACTTCCTATTGATTTGGAGCATTATACACTCGCCACTAGTTGGGTTAACATGGTTGTTGCAAAATTTGGACAGATAGACATTTTGATTAATAACGGAGGGGTCAGTCAAAAAGGGCTGGCAATGGAAACTGATTTGAGTGTTGAGAAAAAAATTATGGATATCAATTACTTTGGAAATGTTGCTCTGTCAAAAGCTGTTATACCTATTATGCAAAATCAGAAGTCAGGAAAAATTGTAATAACAACCAGCATATTAGGAAAATTCGGGTTACCGCTACATTCCACCTATGCAGCCTCAAAACATGCTTTGTATGGTTTTTATGATTCGTTGCGTATGGAGTTGAAAACAGATAACATTAAGATATTGATTGTTTCTCCCGGGTTTATCAATACTCAAGCGTCAGTTAATGCATTAAAAGAAGATGGTAAAAGATTAGAAAAAAATAGCCCTGCTCAAATCAACGGAATGAAAACAAATGTTTTTGCTCAAAAGTTGATTTCAGCAATAAAATCAGATAAAAAACACGTTTATATTGGAAATAAAGAATTACTCTCTGTACCATTTAAACTTTTGTTTCCAAATTTATTTTATAAAATAATGGTCAAACTAAACAAAGGCAAATGATTAGAAAAGAAAACATTCAATTTTGTCTTTTTATTGCCTGTTTTTCAATACTATATTCGTGCAAAAACAATCAAATAGTCCGTTCACCATATATAGTTGGAAATCCACCGATTGACGAAACCATTTACCATGCTGAAACCGAGCCTAAAAATGAGACTATTGCCGATTTTCTAACCGAATATTTAAACTTAAAATATCCGGGGAAAAGATTTGAAAAATTTATCTATGTTTCGATAAAATACCAAAAATTATATTATATTGAGAATAAGACAGTTGTGAAAAAATACCCGGTTTCAACTTCGAAGTATGGGATAGGAAATAAGTTGAACAGCAACCAAACACCATTGGGTTTACATAGCATCAAACAAAAAATTGGAGACAATGTTCCTGTTGGAGGCTTGTTTTCCAGCAGAGATTACACAGGAAGACTTGCAACAATATTGAACGGCAAGGTAAAATCAAAAACCGATGATGTAACAAGCAGAATACTTTGGCTTCATGGTGAAGAAATTGGGGTAAACAGAGGTCGAGATATAGATTCCTACAAAAGATACATATACATTCACGGTACTTCAGAAGAGGGATACATTGGTGAACCTGCATCACACGGCTGTATTCGTATGAAAAATACTGATGTGATTGATTTATATAACCTTGTGAATGAAGAAACTCTTGTAATTATTTTAAAAGCGTAAAATTGGTCCTTTTCAAATTTCTCTTGTGATTTTAATTGATTCAACAAATATGATTTTTCTCAAATCTAGCTGTTTTTAATAGACCAAAACCAATGTTAACCGCATTAGGAGTATATTTCTACCATTGACTTTAACAATATTTCGTTTAAAAACCATCACTTTTCATTAAAGAAAGAAAAAAAAGTTCATGAATTAAAAACGAAACCATACTATTTATGTATGGTACTTATTTCTTCCATTGTTGGAGTCTGTCCAAATACAAGTACGATTCTACAAATTTTCTATGCTTCTTGTTTGTCAATTTTTCTAATAACTCTAAGGACGAAATGTAAGATGCCAAATTACCGTTTGAGGACATAAATTTTCCGTCTTCCACAAAACTAATTTTTGAGTCGTCTTGAACTTTTAGATTAGGATAATTTTTTTGTAATTCTGTTCCACCACCAATCCAAGTTACAATTTTCTTTCCTTCAGCTATTCCTGTTTCTCCAATCAAAGTTGCTCCAGCACAATTACTAATGGTATAGTCAGTATTTTCGTTTTGAACTTTAATAAAATCTACAAGATTTTTATTTTTCACTTGATTTGTCATATCGTAAGCACTTGGAACGATAATTATGTCAAGTTTGGGAGAGTTGGCAAAAGTGTAGTCAGGAAACATCTTCAAACCTTCTTCACTTGTAAAAAGGTCATATTTCTCGGCAATTGTAATTACATTGAATAATTGTTTACCATCTTCGGAATGTTTTGCAAAAACGTCCATTGGTGCGGTTAATTCAGTCATCAAAACCTTGTCATACATCAATATCCCAATTGTCGGTAAGTTGGAATCTATGTGTTTTGTGTTTTTTGCTAATGATTGAAGTTCTTCTTTGCTAAGATTATAGTCTGTTTGCGAATAAGAGCCTGTCTGATTGGGACTGCAACTTGCTAAACTGTCCGCAACACTTGTTGTTTGCTCATCTGTTGCTTGTTCAATATTCTCGTTTTTCTTTTGTTCGCTACAGCCAAAAAATATTGTGCAAACTGTCAAGAGTATTAAAAGGCTATGTTTCATAACTTAAGTTGTAAATGGATTTCTATCGTGTAAAATTATCAAATATTCAACTCTCAGTGATTAGATTTTAGATTTTCAGCAACAAATCGTACACAATAGTCTTTAATTTGCTGTCTGACTTGTCTAAACTGGTTGTTTATTTCCTCGCCTGAGCCTGTTGCTTTTGCTGGGTCAGGAAAATTTTGATGAAACTTCTTTGCTTTGGTAGGGAAGTATGGACAACGCTCTTTAGCATTGTCGCAAACTGTAATAACAAAATCAAAATCTATATGTCGGTACTCGTCAATATTGTTTGAAGTGTGATTTGAAATATCTATGTCGTCTTCTTGCATTGTTGCAATCGCTTTTGGGTTTACTCCGTGCGTTTCAACTCCTGCACTGTAAACTTCTGCATTTTCGTTTGCAAAGTGTCGTAAATAACCTTCAGCTATCTGGCTTCTACAACTGTTCCCTGTGCAAAGCACTAAAATTTTCTTTGTCATAGTTTAGCAACAGCCCGAATTTGGCGAGCAACAAGCTGTTGGTTTTTCTGCATAAACCGTTATACTTCTAATGATCGTTTCGTTTGATTTGTATTGAGCAATTTCATCATCATTCAAATAGTTTTTCAGAATGTCGTCAGGTACAATGATTGGTTTGTCTTTCTGAATTTGCATATTGACAAACCCCACTTTGCTTACATAACTCAAATATTCATCTTTATCAATCGCACTTGCTACACAACCAGCATACATTTCAGCCGCAGATTTTATTTTGTTGGTCTGTAAAGTGGTCTGTTTTAGTTGCACCCATTATTTTATTTATTTAATATTGAAATATTACGATGAAGATTTGAATGATAAAATAATTTTTATTGTTTTTTAAAATTGAATTTTATTGATGATATGAAGTTTAGTCAGGCTGTTTTATGTCTGCCTGTTGATTTTAGCAAGGTGGTGTGAGAGGCACACTCTGTCAAAAACTGGCTGAACCGTCTATTTGATTAGCTACAGTTTTTTTATTCAAATATATCTTCTTTGTCGAGATTGTTTATTGAATTTTTTCTTGCCCAAAGGAAAAAAGCAAAGTGTATGAGAAGAGAAATTCCCCAAAGAACTGCTGCCATAATTGAAACACTTAAATTTTCGTGTTTTGAACCTAATCCAAATCCAATCCACAAAAGAGATATTCCATTGTGAATTAAATAAGTTGTCAGATGAAACCTAAAACCAATATCGTATATTGGTAAATATTCGCCATCTTTTCGTCCAAAATACCAACCAGAGGCAAACATAAGTAATCCGTATGTTGCTGCTGAAATAGCAATTATAATTCCTGATTGTTTTTCAATCCCATAACTCAAAAAATATCTGAATATTATGGTCAATACAGTTACAGCTAATGCAAATCTCAATAAATATGGTGTAATTGTTTTCATTGTTCGTTTAATTTTAAAATTTTTTTTATTTCATTTGAGTGGAATATTTTAATATTTCTATCGACAAATTGATTGAAAAGCTCTTGACCAAGATTTGTCAAATAATAGTATTTTCTGTCAGGACCTTTGTTGCCTTCTTTCAAGTCGTAAGTCAAAACATCAATATGTTCATATTTTCTTAGTGCTCTATATAGACTTTGTTCTTCGCAACTAATTGTTCCGTCTGATTTCTTTTCAATAAAATTTTTAATTTCATCAACGTATTTTTTGCTTTCTTGAAGTGCCATAAAAATCCAAAGTGTTAATTGTCCTTTTTTATATGTGTCTTCCCAAGACAGTAATAATTCATTAAGTTTTTTATCATCTTCCATTATTACTTTAATTGTATTAAACAACATGTATAATACAAATGTATTAATAATTTTTATTCACACAAATAAATTTTATTTTTTTTGAATTTTAGGTATAGGCTGTGTCTTAAAATTACTGCCAACAGCAGTACTCACCTAACTGTCAGTAGTTTGAAGCGAGGCAAGAGTTCGTTGTTATAAAGTCCGTAGTTGCAACACGCAAAGGCTTGGCTTCAAACTACGGACAAGGGGGGGGATCATATCTTTTGTTGAAATTCCACCACCAATTGAATAAAAAACACATTACCTACTTTCTTTTCTTTTGTTCTTATAACTTTTTCATAATCAAGAGTACCATTTTGCCCTCTATTTTTCATGTTGGCAAGTCCTTGATATTTTGTAGGCTCTATTATTGGATTAAATGTTTTGGGACTTCCTTTTGAAAAAGCAAACATATATTCAAAATGTTGATGATACCTATTCCCTGTTTGAGGCATTGGATTATTTTTGTAATATATCATAGTATCATGAAGTCTAAAACCAATTTCTTTAAAAAACAATGCCTGCCTAAAGGAAGTTCCTGTTTCACTACCGTCAATTGTTGCGTCAGCCACAACCCAAATTACTACTCCTCCCACTTTTAGAACTCTAAATAATTCTTTTGCAATTTTTTCAAATTCAAATTGATAGCCATTATAATTCCTTATATCGTCATAAGGGGGTGATGTGATTACAAAGTCAACTTAGTTGTCAGGCATATTTCTCATTGTAATCAAACAATTCTCGTTGTATATTTTTTCAAGTTCCATGTTGCAGATTTAATCAATTTTCTTGTTAAAATGTTCGATCGTTGTCGTCTTTTTAATATGCACTATAACGTTTGCAGATTTGCGATGGGCGGGATTTTTACCACTAAACTTGATACGAAGTACAACGCTTGATTTAACCACTGAACCGCCAATTTCTTGTAGGTGCTGTTACCAGTAGTTTTTCTTTCGTTGTTCATTATTTCAAGTCGTCAACGATGTCTGCAAAGTCATACTCGTGAATAAGCATAATTGTGTGTCCTTCTTTTCTCATACTTAATGCCTTTTCTACTTTTCGTCCGTAGCACGAAAATGCCCAGGCTGGATTTCCATTGTCGCCAACAATTAAATAATCAGTCTTGCGTGTAACGCTGTCCGTTGGGATACCACCAAGTTTTATGATGTCCTTTTGTAGGTCTTCTCTGTTTCCTCTTTTGAGAACACCAGTTATGCAAAATGTCTTGCCCTCAAATGTTACGTTCGGTTCGATTGTGCAAAGTCCTGAAATGCTAACGTCTGATGTTTCACCTTTAATTTGTTCGCCTGTTTCTTTGTCGTGAAGTTTTACAAATTGGTTGAAGTATGCTTTTAAAACTAATTTTTCTTCCTCGTCAACTTTGTGGTCGGAAACGATTGATAAAATTAAACTCCTTATTTCGTCATATGGATAATAAGTGTTTAAATGTTCGTTTTCTTGAAGCCAATTATGCAAGTCGAAAATTTCCTTTTCGTTTATTGTCCCGTCCGATAAAATTCCGTGACAAAGCCCTTGCAATGTTTGCAGGTCGGTTGTTACAGCATTATAATAGTAGTTGTCGGTTTCATATTTTTGACACAACCAATACAAGTCCTCAATTGTCTCTTTAGGTGGAATTTTGTTCGAGATTGTCTGCTCAATAATATTCATAAATTCATTGAACGGATTTCTCTCAATAAGGTCGTTGTGTGCAACAACCCATTTATGAAGTTCGTTAATTTCCTTTTCGTTTACGTTGCCGTCTAAGTTAATGCCGAGCAAAATTCCTTTCAAAGAACTTATTGCTTTGTCGGCTTGTGATTTTGCTGTATAAACTTTTAATGTCTGTTCGTCAAGTTTGCTCATTGTTTTGTCGTCTTTTAAAATTACTGGTAACGGGCTTGGGCTAAAAGCTGGTGGGCATTAGAACTACATAATTGTCCACCACTGCAAAAGTAATTAAAAAGCAAGGAAGTTTCATTTAGCACTTACCGCCCACTTGATTTTAGCCCATGTTAGCTACAGTAGTTAATTTCAGCGTATTAACATCACTTTTCCAGTCCTGTTTTCTCGCTTATTGTTGGTATATTTAACAGAGATTTTATAGGTATAGATTCCTGTCGAGGAGTTTTTACCGCTCCAAGAATTGTCTATGGATTGCGATTCAAATATTTGCTCACCCCAACGATTAAAAATAAATAGTTCAAATTGAGCAATTTCATTTCCAAAGATTCTAAAAACGTCATTAATTTCGTCATTGTTAGGAGTAAAAGCATTTGGAATGTATAAAGTCGAAATTTCATTAATTCTAACTGTTTTTGAAGTAGAGTCTAAGCAGTTGAATTGATTGTTAACGATTAGATTAACAGTATAATTTCCTGTGTCGGAATAGGTATAGTAAGGGTTTTGGAGAAACGAATTACCATTATTTACACCAAAATCCCAAAACCATTGGGTAACATCATTAGAAGATAGGTCTATAAATTCAACCAATGGATTTAACAGGTCTGAATAAGATGGAGAAAAAGTAAAGTCTGCCGTTGGATATTTAGAGAAAGTAATATTTGCGGTGTCTTTAGCGGTGTTACCACAAGCGTCAGTTACATTGAGAGTTATGTTTTGATTGGAATAAAACCCTTGAAATTGAGGAAAGAAATTGAACGTAGAATCATTGTCTAATCCATTATTCCAGTTGTATGTTAAAGGTGGCATTGCTCCCTGAATTTGAGCTGAAAATAAAACGCTATCACAAAATGCTCCTGCATCGGGTATTATCTGAACGTCAAAATTTGGCTTTTCATAAATGATTAATTCAATATCTGTTTCGTAATACTGTCCGTTACAGAGTGTGTCGCCAATAGTGATAATAATATTTTCTAAGTTGTCTGTAATTTGGTCGGAAGCAGGATAAACAAAAAGTGTGTCGTACATATTTCCTGCTTGCATAGTTATGGAATTAGGTAAATTATTATAATCAACTCCATTTTGAGCAGAACCCGAAACAGAAATGTTATAGGTTTTTGGTTGTTGGATATTGTAAGTTCGTCTAAACACAATTTGAGCAGAGCCACAGCCCTCATACAAAACAGTATCGTTTCCGCCATAACTTACTTTCGATTCAATTTTTAAAGGTTCGGAATTAAAGGAGTTGGCTTCTAAAAAAACAGCAGGGATTTCATCTACATCGTTACCTCCATTAGCAATGGCAAAACGTAAATGGTAGGTTTCGCATGGAACAGTAGCTGATTTTGCCGTTAAAACAGTAGTTGTTCCGTTAAACACTAAAGTACTGTCGTTGGCATGGTCGACATAATATTGTGAATAATTTAAAGATTCACACAACCCTGTTGCAACTAAAAAAGATGAATAAGGCGTGTAAGAGGTATCATTAATTGAATTTATACTAACATAAATATCAGTATCAGGAACTAAAGCGATATTTTTCATTCCGCTAATTCCAGTTCCTGAAATGTGAAAAGCAAAAACGTCATTATCAGCAGAACAAATTTGATGAGGATACTCATCAGAGGCAAATACGTAATTAAATTTTACGGTATCTCCATTTGGGATAAAATCAAACTCTAAAATGGCTGCTCCTTTAGTTAAAGAAGGACTAATAATAGTATTTAAGATAGAATCTCCATTAGTAAACTTAAAAAAACTAGGGTCATTAAATGAGGGTTGTCCCAAACCATAAGGAGGGTCTAACCAACCTCCCGTTAATATAATTCCGCTATCAATGCCAACGGTAGAATTGGTTGAGTTGAAAAAGCCAATATCAAGAATATTGTCTGTCCAAGGATTATAATCAGCTATAAAAGATACATTCAAAATTTGTACACTCGGTGTTGCAAACATATTTTGAACCAAGGAATCTATGGATGAACCTTTTGCATATTGAGTATAAAGTTGGCTATAAGAACATTGAAAAGCTAAAAGCATCAATAAGAATAATATGTATCTCAAACTATTCATATTAAAATTTACAGAAACCTTGAAATTTCAAGGTTTCTGTAAATAAACATTTATTTGATTATTAGCTTAACGGTTTCAGCTTTATTGTCAACTTGCATTCTTAAAAAATAAAAACCTGCTGCTACATCAGCCACATTCATTTGCATAGTTTGAGTTCCAATATTCTGCTTGCCTTTATTGATTGATTTAACTTCTTTGCCCATATAATCAAATAAAGAAATTCTTATGTCGGCATTTCTTTTTAATTTGAACGAAAGATTTAGCAATTCATCAGCAGGATTTGGATAAGCAACAAGTTCGATGTTTTTATTAAACAGTTCACTTATACCAATAATTGCTGTACAGTTTTGTGCAGAAGAAGGAATCATTGCTCCAACACCACCGCAAGTTGTAGCAAAAGCACTTTTTGTTACCACATAATCACCGCCTGTGATAGCATCGGGACTACCAAATAAATGAAAACGATTTGCCGCACTTACAGGACCTGGAATATTTCCATAATACATAATATCAGTAATATCATTTACGTGGTCTAATCCGTGTGCATGACCCAATTCATGTTGAGCTACTGCATAAAAATCTTGCTCGCTTGGCGGTAAATTTTGTGTAGTATTGGTATCGACAAACCATTGAGTTGCTGCTATATTATTGAAGTCTCTCGAAAAACCTATATCATAATCAGCATAGTAAACAATTAAATTATTTTGATTATCTGTACAAGCACTTCCATTTGTCCCTCTAGTTTTCGCCAAAGGGTCTCCATGAAAATTATCATCTAAATAAATCACAGAAATACCATCACTACCATTTTGTAAAATAGTATCATTTTTTACTTTCCAATTTATTAGGGTAGCACAAGACCAGTCATGTATAGCTTGTTTAACAGCAATCTCCATAGCAGGGTTATTGGTAATACTGGTATCTAAATAAAATACCATACCAGTATCTAAATCATTAGGATTAATATCAACAAGTCTAACAGGAATTTTTTTATATGAAGGAGTTGCTTTACCTATAGAAACATTTGTGTTTGCATAATGAATATCTAAGGGTGGTGTAAATCCTGCACTACTACCAGTTATTCCATCATTTCTTTTTACGGCAACATCTCCCGAGCCAACACTTAAACCAAGCGTATCCATCCCTAATGTGTCGATATTTGAAGGTACAATAAACTTAATTTCGGTATCGCTCCAAGACACATAATCAATATAATCAAAGTTTTTAATGATGGAGCTTCCTCCTTTATCATCCAACATCCATATTTGACCACTGCCTCTTGTGTTACCAAAACCGCTACCTTGAATGGTTAAAACAGAGCCTGTCCCTGATGAAATGGGATTTGGAAACATATTGGTAATAATTGGAGGAGGACAAAGAGCAAAGTTATTAAAAGGTTGGTTGTAGTAAGCATTATTATATTGCGTAAACGGAGCAATCAAGGGGTCTATGGTTGGGCTGAGCGTATATAAATCTACAAAAGAAACATTAACAATGTCAATAAACTGTAAATCGGTAGTCCCTGTACAATTTTGAATTTCAATTTTAATGTGAGCTAATTGTTGTTGTGCAGGAGTAAGTAGTGGTCTGTTCCACGAACCTGCGTTATAGTCTGTACCAACATGAAATCGAATTGCATTTACAGCATCGTCTGTCATCCCCGACATAGGGTCTTCATAAGTTGCGGTGTTGTAATTTGTACCTCGTGTAATGGTTACTTTATTGTTGGCAACAATATTACTGCCGAAAGGGATGGTATTGTATTCAATAACAAAAGCAGTATTGTCGATATAAGTGTTGCTACTGCTACCGGAAACTAAAATGTCAAATTCATAAAATTGAGGAGAAGCCCCTGTTACTTGTTCATTGGCTATTTCAAAATCAATATCTTCAATGGCTTTACTGGTTGTTCCGTTCTTATTAAGTACACTGTTTTGGTAGCGTTGTTCCAGTATTGCTTTTCGTTCGTTATAATTTTTAACCCGCTGATTGTAAAGAATCTCATTTTGCTTTTTTTCTTCTAAAAAAGTAGCATCTTTTTTTTTAACCGATTCTTTTTGAGGTGTTATCCCTAATTCTTTTAGGTAAGAGTCCAGTTTTTCCCATACAGTAGTTTCTTCCTGCCATATGTTCTTTCCATTAACAGTTTTTCCATATCGAACAAAATATTTACCAAAACCGCTAATATATTCGTATTCTACAATTTT
Organism: Flavobacteriales bacterium; assembly: GCA_020853105.1. Classification (GTDB taxonomy): domain Bacteria; phylum Bacteroidota; class Bacteroidia; order Flavobacteriales_E; family Vicingaceae; genus Vicingus. The sequence goes on from JADYZM010000054.1 coordinate 21,591, forward strand.
TTTATCAACATATTTAGCTGCATCAACATAAAGGAATAAACAATTTTTTGTATCACAAATAGGTTCTAAAACTACTGTGTTACTTATTTTATTTTTTGTTGCAGGTATTTTTACTGAATTATTTGTATAAGGATTACAAACAAATACTCCTGAAACTCCAGTACCGAGATTAAATTTATTTTGCTCTTCAGGAGTATATTCGCTAACAATGTCAGGTATTATGTAGCCATTTGATTCACTCCAGCCCATAACGGATTTAGAAATTAATGTAATATTTCCTATGTTTAATTTATTGTTTTTGTTTTTATAAATAGTTTCTATTTTTATTTCGTAAGAAACTAAGAAGTCTTTTTCATGTTCTCCTTTAAAAGGAGTTTCAGAAATTACCGTTCCTTTAAAAATAAAAGAGGCATCATTTAATAATTTTTGATTTGTTTTTTCATCTTCTTGAGAAAAAATACTCAAAGTACTTACCAAGAACAGAAGAAAAAAAGTATTTATTTTTTTCATTTTAATTAGTTTTTAATGTGTCAAAATTAGTTATTATTTCTTTGATATTCGTTGTCAACGTGATGGGGCTGCCCTTGTTTCTATTGTTTTTCATGCTTACCGTTATCTTTTTTACTATTGTAGCTAACGTTTTGGCGCTTGGCGAAGGTGGCGATTTTCACCACAAATGTTGATGCGGAGAACCAAACTTTGATTAACCACTAATGTGGCTGCGGAGCACTGAACCGCCACTTTTGCCAAACGCCTGTTATGCCTTCGCCCTTCTTTTTCTGTCGAGTAGTTGTCTGTCAATTTTGGTCTGTCTTGATGCGTTGGCTTGGTGGCTCTTTTGCAATTTTCGGCTATAGCGTGGGCTTGTGCGAAATTGCAAATGTGCCACCAATAGCGTAGGTTATTTGCAGTCAAGTAGATTTTTATTCAGAATGTCTATCTTCAAGTAATCGTTTTTGGTTTTAGGACTCCATTGAAAATTTGGAATTTCCTTAACCGTAAAAAGTTTTGTCGGGTCTGATTGGATTAAAGTCTGCGTAAAGTCGTCTTCTAATTTCCGTAAATTGTCAATTTCACAAGGAGAAAGATTTTGCTGAATAGCAATGTTTCCTAAACTGTCAATTGCTGTTGGTTTTACGCCCTTATTTAAGGAAACAGTAACGGTTTTTAAATCGTCAATCCGTTGTATGATGTAAAGTCCTTCAAAGTCTGTGTCCACATAGAATGTATTGAATTGGTATCGGCCGCCTGTAAGGTAAATAGCAACATCTGTCAAGCAGGGCGAAGGTTTGCTTATGATTCGCAAATTTGTTCTGTCAATGGCTTGGTTTGAGTAAAGCACTTTCATTGCTTCTTGCGTTGCCAATGCCCCAACTACTAAACCATCACATAAATGACCGTGAAATTTTTCTAAGTCATTAATTGTGACTGTCTGTTTGTGGTTAAGCCGCCCTTTTGAAAAATCGGTGTCGATGGTTTCAAACTCAGGAAATTTTTTAGAAGTGTTGCAAGATGCAACGGCTAAAAGTAGGAGCAACCAATAAAACTTCATAGTATTTTGAAATAAATATTGATGTAATACAATCCTGTTAGAATAAAAACTAAACCTGCCACAAAACGCATTATTTTTTCAACTTTGGTAATCGCTTTAAAATACATTCCCAATTTCTCCATACTAAACGCAATAACAAAGGCAAACAGAATTACAGGTAAGCCTGTTCCAAACGAGAAAACAACTGGTAAAGCCAATCCTGCATCTGCAGAAAGTGTCATTGGAATAAGCATTGCAAAAAACAAAGCTCCGCTATATGGACAAAAAGCTAAAGCAAATAAAGCGCCCAATAAAAATGAACCTAGTAATCCTTTAGTTTTGAATTTTTCAGATAATCTATCAGTAAAATTTCCACCTTTGATAAAATTAAGTTTGATAACATCAAGCATTATCAAACCTATGATGATTAATACAAAACCAATGTACTTTTCTCCATTTCCCTGAAATACTTTCGCAATTTGAAATTTACTTGCTCCAAAGTAAATGATTGCCCCAATTAAAGTATAGGAAAAAACTCTACCCAAGGTGTAAAGCAATCCACTTAAAAGCACTTTTTTTTTGTCGGTTATAGTTTTTGCTATAAATGCAGTTGCCGTTATGTTAGTTGCTAATGGGCAAGGGGCAATAGCTGTCAACAAACCCAAGGCAAATGCCGCTAAAAGTGGGGTTTCTCGGTTTTGTGCTAATTCATTTAACCACTCCATTAATTAGGATTTTAGGAATAAGTTAATTTCTTTTTTCAATCCTTCTATGAATTTCTCTTGGTTACCTGCATTCATAAAAGCAAAGTCCGTCAAGTCTTTTTTCTTGCCTGTTTTCGGATTGTAGAGAAAAAGTGCCGTTCCTGTGGCTTCAAACTGTTCTGCTTTCTTTTCATTCTTTTTGTCGTCCACATTAACCAAGGAGAAAGGAATGTTCGGATAAGCCTTTAATGTTTCTTTTGTTAATGTTTCGATCTTGTTGCAAGTCATACAGCGGTGTTCAGAATGAAACTGAATGACTTCAATTTTTACATCTGCATTTGAAGATGATGTTTGTTTGGTATTTTGAGCTTCGCTGTTACAAGCGGTAAAAAGCAATATCATTAGTGTTGCAAATGATAAAAAGATGTTTTTCGTATTCATTGTATTTTGATTTTAAATGTTTCCGTATTTATTGATAATTGCCAACTGACCAGCGTGATATGCTGTATGTGATACAATTCTTCCAAAAGCTTCTGCTTTGGTTTTTGTGCCGAATTCTTTTGTAGTAATAGAGGTTTCCCAATCTTCATCTGTCTGTTTTTCAACTATGGATTTCAGTTTCTCAAAAGATTCAGATACATAATTTTTCAATGCTTCTAAATCTGTCCATTCGCCTGTGTCTCGTTTTTCGATGACGGTTTTGGCACTTACTTTAACTGAACTATCACCAAATACATTTTTGGCAAACAGCAATTCTACATCACCAATATGCCGTATAAGAAAACCAACTGAATTGGGCGAATCACCCAATTTCTTTTGTAAATCATTTTCGGATAGATTTTCTAACTGATTGGTAAAACGAGTGCGGGCTTCTATCCAAAGTTTAAGCAATATTTCTGTTTTTGTTTTCATAAAATAAGATTAAAGATGTATCCTGATATGATGATACATAGTGTTACTACAGCAAAAAATATAGCCAACATTTTTCCTGTCATTACCTTTTTCAGTAGCATCGCTTCTGGGAATGATAATGCTACAACTGCCATCGAAAAGGCAATTGTAGTACCTAATGGAACCCCCTTCTGGACTAAAACCTCCATTATAGGCAATATTCCCGCTGTGTTGGTATACATAGGCACTCCGAGTAATACGGCAATTGGCACAGCCAATGGATTATCTTTACTAATGTATTCCTCAAAAAAGTTGATTGGTATAAATCCATGCATTAATCCTCCAATGGCAACACCTATAATTATGTAAATTGAAACACCTTTTACAATGCTCATAGCTTCGGAGAATATAAAAGGCAGTCTTTTAATTAATGGCGTTTTTTCTTCTTTAAATTCATCATTCGCTTTTGCTTTATTTTCTATTAGTTGTTGCACCCAAGGAGTAAGCAATTTTTCTAATTTCATTTTGCTTAAAATAAATCCGGCAACCATGGAAATAATAATACCACTTATTACATAAATTAGCGTTGCTTTCATTCCAAAAAGACCTAAAAACAACGTAACCGTGACTGCATCCACTAAAGGAGATGAGATAAGAAAGGTTAACGTTACTCCAAGGGGAATTCCACCCTGCACAAATCCAATAAACAAGGGAACGGAGCTGCAAGAGCAAAAAGGAGTAACTGTTCCAAAGAAGGATGCGAAAAAATAATCTAGGCCATACCACTTTCTTTTTTGAAGAGCATAACGTACTTTCTCTATTGGAAAATAGGAATTGACAATACCCATTAATATGCTCATAAAAAAGAGTAAGATGAAAATCTTTATGGTGTCAAATACGAAAAAATTCAATGCATCTGCAAAATGATTTCCTTTTACTAAGCCCAGAAGGTTGTAAGTAAACCAATCAGCTAATTGTTGTGTCCAGTCAAACATATTTGATTATTTAGTTAGGTTAAGAAACTAACAACAGCCAGAAGTTGAACAACAAGAATCACTGCCTGTAACTACTGATGTGTTTCCTTTGGTTGAGAAGCCTTTTTGTACCCAACGAGCAATACCGTGTTGCATATTCACCACATTGGTATAACCGTGATTCACTAAAAATCCTGCAGCCCTCAAACTTCTTCCACCACCTTTGCAAACCATCACTACATCTTGGTCTTTGGGGATTTCGTTGAACCGTTCTTCAAATTCACTTAGAGGAATATTGATGATATTAGGTACATCGTAAGACAATTCTGCTACTTCCTCTTTTTCACGGACATCAACCAACAATGCTCCGTTTTTTACCCATTCCTGCGTTGTGGTCGGGCAAATTTCTTTTACTAATGTTTGATTTTCCATTGATTTATTTTTTTAAGAGTTCAACAATTTCGCTCACTTGTGCAACTCTGCCCTTGATTTTGATTTGTTCGTCAATCATTAATACTGGAGTGGTCAGAACATTGTATTTCATCATTTCTTCAATGTCTTCCACTTTTACAACATTGGCTTCAATATTTGATTGTTTGAGTGCTTCAAGCACATTGCTGTAGGTGGTTTTGCACTTTGGGCAACCTGGTCCTAATACTTTTATTTCTATCATATTTTTGATGTTTTATTGATTCAGTTCGCAAATGTACGAACAATTATTCGTAGTTCGTAATATTACGAACAAAATGTTAAAAAAATTATTTAAATACTTTGTTTAACAATGATTTAGCGAGTGCAAAATTTTCTCGGTTGATGCAGTACTTTGTTGACGGTGGTGTAATATCGCCTTGAATTAAACCTGCGTCTTTCAATTCATTCAAGTGTTGAGAAAGGGTTGATTTAGCAATTGGAAGCTCTTCTGCCATATCACCGTGATAGCAACAAGCCTTAGAATTGAGTAATTCTAAAATGGCAATTCGGACTGGATGTCCTAAGGCTTTCGCAAACCTTGCAGTCTGTTCTTGTTCTTTCGTGAAATAATCGTTTTTAGTAATGCTTGGCATCTTTCATCTTTTTATTGTTCGCAAAGGTACGAACAATAATTTAGAAAACGATTCGATGCAGTCAACTATTTGTCTCGGGTGGTGGGTGGGCTTTGGGTGCGGCTGGGCAAAATTAAATGTGCTGTTTAGTGTCGGCTTGTGGGAGGGGAAACAGCTCTTTTAATTTTGTGAAGCGTTGGCTTTTTGTCTTTCATTTTCTGTTCGTTTATTGTCGGTGGTGTCGTCTTTTAGGGTGAGGCATAACGTTTCGGGGGTTTGCGATGGCGGGGAGTTTTAGCACTAAACTTTATTCGGAGAACTGAACTTCCACTTTGCACAAATGTCTCTGCGAAGCACGGAACCCCCGCTATCGCAAACCCCATGTTAGCGGCTGGTTTTTTCAAAACCCGACAGTTGTTATTCTTTGTTTTAGTTTACCATTCGCTACTATCCATAAAACTTCATAACCACCTGCTCCGTCACTATTCGAAGCAGAAATATAAATTGTTCTATTTTTCGTGTCAATATTAACTATTGTGTTATCTAAGTTTGGTTCGAACAAATTGTCAATTGGGAGATATATTCTATTCTTTCCCAAGGTTAAAGTGATTTGCCCGTATTGGTTTTTAGGAACATCTCCGTCCGTCCCCCATATTTCTTTTCCATTTATTTTTTCCAAATAACTCATTTGGTTTTTTGATGTATCTCCCTTATGATATTGCAACTTATTGTTCTTTGGTTGGAATTTCGTTTTGGTAACGATTAGTTTTATTGAATCTTTTTTAAAACTAATTGAAGAATCAGTTAAGTTATGATAAGGTATTTTGTCAAAGTCTTTTAAAAATTTCACTCTTGAATTATGAATGTAACCACTTTTCCTTTGTCTATTAAAATCGTAGTCAATTGGACGCCATTCTCCTTCTGCTTCCAAACAAAATACGATTTGTCCGTTAGTCAATGTGTCAACAATATTGTTTGAAATGTTAGGTGAATTTCTGACGTTTACAAAACCGTCTTTGTCCGCAATAATTCCAAACTGTCCGAATGCTGTTTGACTAAAAATGCAGGTTAGTATTATTAAAAATTCTCTCATTATTTATGTGTCTTTCGTGTCTTCATAAACTTGCCGCTAACATTTCGCTAAACGTATTGCTGATATTTTTCACTTATACGAAAAGCTTCGATGCTAAAATAAGGATTTAAAACTGAATAATTAATTTTTTATAGAGCAGCTAAATGTTTTCAAGTCTTACTTGTTGCAATTTGTATAACAATTGAACTTGATAAAAGTTTCCTTTAAAATTATTAAGTATTCCACTTGTAATTAAACTCTTATTTTTGCTCAAAGGCGTAATTTTAGAAATAAAAAAATGATTTTAATTGCAGACAGTGGCTCAACAAAAACCGATTGGCGGTTAGTAAACTCAGACAAACAGATACAATCGTTTCAAACCATTGGATTCAATCCGTATTACATTGCCAAACAACAAATGTTGGAAGAATTATCAAAATCTGCATTAGCAGATAATAAAACTTCGGTTACACATGTCTATTTTTATGGAGCCGGATGTTCCTCTGTTGCCAAAAGCAGCGAGATAAAACAAACGCTCAATACTTTTTTTTCTAATGCAGAAATTGAAGTGAGCCATGATTTATTGGCAGCAGCCCGTGCCTTATGCAGAGAACAGGCAGGTTTGGTTGCAATTTTAGGAACAGGTTCCAACACGTGTTTTTTTGATGGAAGAACCATTGTTAAAAATGTTTCCTCTTTAGGTTTTATTTTAGGTGATGAGGGCAGTGGTGCTCATTTAGGAAAAACTTTTATTCAAATTCTGCTCAACAAAGAGATTTCTTTAGATATTCAATTAAAATTTGACGAAAAATTCAATCTGACCTTGCCAGATATTTTAGATGCTGTTTATAAAAAACCGCTCCCCAATCGATTTTTAGCTCAATTTGTACCTTTTATACTCGAAAACAAAGGTAATAATCAGATAAAAGAAATAATTCATACCTGTTTTCAATCATTTTTTACAAAACATGTGTGTAAGTATGACAATTACCAACAATATCCTTTGCACATTGTGGGTAGTGTAGGGTATGTTTTTAAAACAGAGTTAGAAAAAGTTGCAAACTCGAATCGGGTAGAACTTGGAAAAATTATCAAACAGCCTGTCGATGAATTGGTAAAATATCATCTCGGAAATTAAACACACTCTTTTTTTGACCAGCTAATCAAGGATTGCAACATTTCTCTTTGTAGGGTTTCGCCTTTGTCTTTTGTGTACCAAATCTGAAACTGTTCTTTAAGCTCACTCATTTCCATTGTTGGGTTTGCTTTTTCTCGTTTCATCCAATCTTGTAAAAATTGTGGGCGAGGTCCCCATGTTCCTAATTCATTCCTGTTTTCATCTAAACAAATCAATTTTGGAATAGACTTGCCACCATTAGTAAGATATTGATTCATTAAATCCGGATTTTCGTCACGTAAAATAATGCGAACTTCTAAGTTGGGTATGGTTTCCGACATTTTATACATAACGGGTACATTTTGAATAGCGTCTCCACACCAACTTTCTGCAATAACCAGCCAAGTCATCTTCTTTTCCAAGTTTGAAGCTGATTTTTTTACTTCTTCCAGTATGGTTGTTGTTTTTAATATTCTTTTTAGTCTGGAGTAGTTCAATTTTGTGAAATCTATTTTTTCTTGAGTTTGTTCGTCTCCTGTTGTTCCGCCTTCTGCTGCCAGTTTTTCAATCAATTTATAAAATTCTTCAAATGAAATACTTCTTGAAATATCGTTTTTTGTTACCATAAACTTTTTAATTTTGTGCAAAGATACACATATATAAATAAATATATATATATATATAATTTTTTTACTAATTTGTTTGGTTTAGAAATAAAATTGACTGAAGACAATTCTCACACGTTATTTGTTAGAGAATTAAACGAAACATACCACTCTGTAAAAGGAGCTATTCAGGAAGCACAGCATGTTTATATCCAAAAAGGGTTGGCAGATTATGTGAAACTCACGCAATTAAGCTCACTAAACGTTCTAGAAATTGGTTTTGGAACCGGATTGAATACTCATTTGGCACATGAGTTTGCCGTTAAAAATAAAATAGAAATCAATTACACGTCAATAGAAGCATTTCCGATTAAACTTGAAATTATTAAACAACTCAACTATCCCGAATTAATTGAATTTAACCAAGAAAATTATTTTAAACTTCATACCATTGAATGGAATAAACCAACTGAAATAGATGAGTTTTTTAAGTTGCAGAAAGTACCTTCAAAACTGGAAAATACCGAATTGCCAACAACAACTTTTGATGTTGTTTTTTTTGATGCATTTGCTCCCGACAAACAGCCGGAAATTTGGTCTAAAGTGATATTTGAAAATTTAATGACCGCAATGAAACAAGGAGCATTTTTTGTTACCTATTGTGCAAAAGGAGAGGTAAAGCGAAATTTAAAATCAATTGGGTTTCGTCTGGAAACTTTGCAAGGCCCGCCCGGAAAACGAGAAATGATTAGAGCTGTGAAGCTTTGATTGAAAATTAAAGGAATGAAGAAAGAGTATAAAGATAAATTAATGTGGGCAGCTCAAAATAAAGCCGAGTTGAGTTCTTTGAACAATAAACTAAAAAAAACCAAGCCCAATAAATTAGATGAAGTTGCTCATCGGTCACACGATAATGCTTTTAAGAAAATTGATTGTTTGCAGTGTGCAAATTGTTGCAAAACAATAAGTCCTGCAATTTACGAAAGGGATATTGACCGCCTTGCCAAACACTTGAGAATAAAGCCATCTGCATTCATTGATGCATACTTGTTAAAAGATGAAGTTGGTGATTATGTAATGAAATCTCAACCTTGCCCTTTTTTGGATAGTGAAAATTATTGCATGGTTTATGAAAGTCGTCCAACAGCTTGCCGCGAATATCCACATACCGACAGAAAACGATTTTTCCAATTGTTAGATTTATCGTTAAAGAACACAGAAATCTGCCCGGCAGTTGCAGATGTATTTCAAGAATTAAAAAAGGTATATTCTTAAGGATTATTTATTTTCCAGATATTCTTTGTGGCATTTTTGGATTTGAACCACAATCTCGTATTCAGTTGATTTAGCAATGAACTCATCACTAAAATCGCAAAAGAGCATAAACTTTGTAATTTCTTCGGGAATAGATATTTGAGTTGCATTTTGCACCAGAATATTATTGTATTTTGTTGCTAAAAAAGAGTTGTATCTGTCTTGTGCTAGCAATTCTTCATATCGTTTGTAGCTTTTGGCTTGCTTACTGAATAAATTGTAAAGAGCTGTTATGGGTCCGTCAAGAGTAACTCCTGCACCTTGATTCATCTTTGAATATAAAAACAAACTATTTTTAAGAATAAACATACTGTTTTCAATTGTTTGTGTTGAATCTATTAATGAAAAATCAATTATGGCTTTTTTGAAATCTTCGTAATTTTTATAGGGAAAAATGGTTACAGTTTCAAGGGTGTAGCTGCGAGGCTCCATAAAAATTTGAGAAGGAATTTCAGTAGCACTATATTTTAAAGATTCAAAACCCACCACTGAAAAAATTAATGTGTCGGTAATTCCTACCCGAAAATTAAAAGTTCCGTTGTTTTCACTGATAACTCCATGTCGTGAAGAAATATTTAGAACATGAACAAAACCAATAGGAGTAGAATCTTTTTTACTTAAAATAGTACAATTCAAATCAATTTGATTGAATTGTGAGTATGTAGGTTGTAGAATTATACACCAAAACAGTAAAAACAGTTGAACTTTATATGTATTCACTAGCCAAAGGTAGAGAATTTAGGTGTTGGTAAAAGTTAAAAAATTATAATGATTTTGCTCTGTTCCAATACACGTCCATTTCTTCTAAGGTCATTTCTCCCATTTTTTTTCCGTCTTTGGCTGATTCGGTTTCTAAGTATTGAAATCTCTTGATAAACTTTTTATTTGTTTTCTCTAATGCATCTTCCGGGTTAATTCCCAAAAAACGTGCATAATTTATAATTGAAAATAATAAATCGCCGAGTTCGTCTTCGGCTTTATTGGTTTTGTTATCAACTTCAGTTTTAAGCTCGTTCAATTCTTCTTTTACTTTTTCCCAAACTTGTTCTGCATTATCCCAGTCAAAACCAACACCACGAGCTTTGTCTTGAACTCGTATGGCTTTTATCATGGATGGAAGAGATTTTGGAACACCTTCCAACACCGATTTTTTTCCTTCTTTTAGTTTTAGTTTTTCCCAGTTTGCTTTAACTTCTTCTTCGTCTTTAACAGTAACTTCCCCATAAATATGAGGATGTCTGTGAATTAATTTTTCACAAATGCTGTCTATTACGTCTGCGATATCAAAATCATTGGTTTCGGAGCCAATTTTTGCATAAAACACAATGTGCAATAAAATGTCGCCAAGTTCTTTTTTAACTTCATCCGAATTGTTATCAAAAATTGCATCGGTTAGTTCATACACTTCTTCAATGGTCAGATGCCTCAAACTTTGCATGGTTTGTTTTTTATCCCACGGACATTTTTCACGTAAATCATTCATGATTTGGAGCAATCTTACAAATGCGTCTGCCTCTCGTTTCATTAATTTCATAAATTTGATGTGTGATAAAATTACTGGTTAAATATGTGATGTGTGCATTGCTGCTAATTTTTTTTAGTTTTGGATTTGCACAAGAACCAACTAACCGATTAGGAGTAAGTATTACTCAACATTATGGTTTTATCTCTCCTCATAATGTCTTGGTAAATGAAATTATCAAAGGACACACATTTGCCACAGAGTTGAGCTTATACAATCATTCATTAGGAAATAGACAATGGGAATTGTATTACAATTATCCTAAAGTTGGCGTTTCTGCATTATTACTGAATTTTGGAAATCCAAAGAGCTTAGGAAATGCCTTCGGAATATTTCCATACATCAATTTTCCATTGAATCATGGAAAAGTTAAGCTAAATTTAAAGTTTGGATACGGAATCGGATACATAGAAAAACCCTTTGACCGAGTTAATAACTACAAAAATTTAGTGATTGGTTCACATTTAAATGCTTTGATTTATATTAATTCACACGCTGAATTTCCTGTATCAGACAAAATTAAAGTTACAACCGGAGTATCATTTACTCATTTTTCTAATGGTTCGTTGAAACGCCCAAATCTGGGGATAAATATTGTTGCACTAAATGCAGGAATAAATTATTCGTTTGGAAATAATTCTATAAACAATGAAAACTCCATATTCGACAGGTCTAAGGAAGTTCAACATCTGTTGCTGGCTACATTTGGCATTAAAGAAATTGACCCGATTGGAGGTGAAAAATACCCGATTTATAATATTTCTTACAATAGCTTTAAAGTGGTTACCAATAAAAGCAAGTTGGGAGTGGGTTTAGATTTATCTTACAATTCATCATTAGAGCCCTTAACTATACGCTTGTTAAATCAGGATAAAGGAAAAATCAGCAATTTTAATGCTGGAATTTCCGGAATTTATTCTTTAGACATTGGTAAAATTTCATTGTTGTTCCACACAGGTGCATATATTTATAGAACATATACGTTGGATAATATAGTTTATAGTAGAATAGGAACTCGGTATCAAATTAATCAAAAATTATTTTTGAATTTAAGCCTCAAAACTCATTTTTTTGTTGCAGATTTTATTGAATATGGTGTTGGTTATCGGTTAAAATAAGTGAATAGAATAAAGTACATATTGATTTTATTTCTTGTATTTATTGCAGTTTCATGCGATAAAGAAAATCAGTGTATTAAAACAGCAGGTAGTGAAACCACTGAAATTAGACCTATTTCTTCAACAATAGAAACTGTTGAACTGAGCGATAAGATAAATTTATATATCAAACAAGATTCTTTAGCTTCGTTGAAAGTTGTGGGGGGAGAAAATATGCTTCCATTGGTTTATACTGATGTAAATGGGAAAAACTTAAAAATTCACAGCAACAACAAATGTGATTTTTTGAGAAGTTATGACAACAACTTAACTGTTTTCTTAACTATTCCTAACCTCAAAAAGATAAAATACACTGGACAAGGTAAAATTGCATCGGTTAATACTCTCGTATTTCCCGAATTTGAAATAGAAGCCAATAAAGCTACAGGAAGTGTTAATTTAGCTTTAGTTACTGATAATTTAAAAATTATGCAGCACACCGGTCCTGCCGACTTCACTTTTGTTGGAAGTGCTAAAAAAACCTACTTGTATTCTATCGGAAATGGATGGTTTCATTTTGAAAATTTTTCTTCTAATGAAGTTCACGTAAACTCACACGGAACAGGAGATATAATTGTTCAAGCAAACATCAGCTTGTTAGTAGAATTATATGCAATTGGAAATGTATATTATTACGGTAATCCTTTACTAACAATCAGTCAGCACACAGGTAGTGGTGAAATAAAACGTAGATAACTATTTTCCGAGCATCGCTGCTTTTAAATCAGAATCTGCAGGTTCGCTGCACAACCAAATTCCAAATAAAGCTTTTTTAAATGCCAATCCTTTAATGGTTGCTGCCGGCTTTAGGTTTTTGTAAACCACTGTGCCTTTGTCTGGAGTATAAACAAAATCATAAACATCATTTTCTTTAATTTCAGGACTAAAAACTGCTTTGAATTTATCTATTTCAGCTTTTAATTCAGCTTGTTTCCCTTGAGTGGATTTTTTGAAACCTTCGTCAACTGCATCTACCATTTTTTTAGTAGTAATTAGCGAAGAAACAATATGGAGTTTTATTGCCATTGTTTCGTCATCGTTCATCACTAAAATTCCGTTGTTGTTTTTAGTTTTAAGATACAAACTGCCTACGTACATATCCATCATTAGCTTGGTTCTAACACCTGCTCCATTTAATATTAGGTTGGTTTCATTAAAATTTACTTTGCTTGGAATTTCAATTCCGGCTATCTTTTTCTGAGCAAATGTTGTTGCTGACACGATTAAAAATAGGATAATAATTGAATTTTTCATAGTATTGGATTTAAGAATGATTGAGTTTAACATCTTTTGCGTGCTTTATACTGGCGTTGAGTTCATATCCTATTAGCAAAACTAAGGAATTAAAATATAACCAAAGCATAATTACAATGAGTGTGCCTATTGAGCCATAAACTTTGTTGTATGAAGCAAAATTGTTTACATAAAATGCAAATCCAAACGAAAGTAAAATGGTTAGTAGTGTAGCTAGTGTTGAGCCTGCAGTAATAAATCTAAATTTTTTATATTCCATACTTCCAAAATAATAAATTGAGGAAATTCCAAGTAAAAATACCAATAAGAGTATAACCATATTTCCCATTTTTAGTAGAAAAACAGATAATCCATTTGTTATCAATCCAGTGGAAATCATATAGGAAATAATAACACTGCTAAAAACAATCATTCCGACAGCTAATATCATCAAAATAGTTAGGATAATTAGTAATAAAAGTGAAGTTGACCGTTGTTTGATAAAACTAGCTTGCTTAGGATTATGATAGGTGTTTTGGAAGGCTAGAATCATTGCGTTAACTCCATCACTTGCTAAGTAAAGCGCAAATAAGAAGCCAAAAGATAACAGGGTGTTGTGTTTTTTATTGAAAAGATCATCAATGGTATCAACGCTTGTCTGGTATGCTTGATCCGGCAATAATTCTTCCAAAATCAATAAGAGTTCTTGATAAAAGGTGTCAATAGGAATGTATGGCAGCAATGAGAGTAAGAATATGATTGTTGGAAACAACGCTAAGAAAAAACGAAATGCTAATGAAGATGCTCTTGTAGTTAATGAACTTTTTTGTAAACCTTTAAATAAAAATACCAACACATCAAACAAAGGCATTCCGTCAAATCCTGGAAGGACCAATTTTTTTGAATATTCAATGGGTTGTTGAACAAAACTTTTATTATAAATTGATAATAGAAACTTATTCAATTCTTTTTAATTTGAGTGTTAATATGCTTTTAAACTTAAATCCAAACTGTTTATTTGGTGAGTTAATGCACCAACCGAAATATAATCAACACCACACTCAGCATAGGCTCTGATTGTATTTTCGTTGATTCCACCGGAAGCTTCTGTTTCGTATTTTCCATCAATCAATTTAATAGCTTCTCTTAAATCTTCAAATGAAAAATTGTCGAGCATTATTCTGTTTATTTTTCCCACGTTTAATATTTGGTTAAGCTCACCTAAATTTCGTGCTTCAATTTCTATTTGAAGGGATAGGTTTTTTGAATTGAGATATTCAACGGTTTTATGAATAGCTTGCTCAATTCCTCCTGCAAAATCAATATGATTGTCTTTAATCATAATCATGTCATAAAGTCCCATACGGTGGTTGTATCCGCCACCAATTTTTACAGCCATTTTTTCAATTAATCTATTTCCGGGTGTGGTTTTTCGTGTGTCCAATACCTTAGTTTTTAGACCCTCTAGCAGAGATACATATCGGTTTGTTTTTGTTGCAATACCGCTCATTCGCTGCATAAAGTTTAAAACCAATCGCTCGGCTTTTAATATAGATTGACTTTTTCCTTCTATTTTAAATACAATATCACCTGGGTTAATATGTGAACCATCGCTTATTAAAGGCATAAATTGAATATGATTATCAATTTTATCAAAAATAGTTTTTGCCAAATCTACTCCGGCAATAATTCCTCGTTCTTTTACTAAAAGTTGTGCTTTCCCCGTAGCATTTTCAGGAATACAAGCTAGTGAAGTGTAATCCCCATTTCCTATATCTTCACGAATCGAGAGTTCAATCAACTCTTCAACCAAAGTTTGGTGATTATTCATCTTTTTCTACTCTTAATTCTAAAATTAAAGACGAATTTAAATGGTCTTTATAAACAATATAAACACGATAAACAGCAGTTGAAGATGTTAAATTTCCAATGGTGTAGTGTGTTCCATTTTTAGAATCGCCATTGTGCATTATTTTAAACGAAGTTGGTGTGTTTTTTGAAAAAAATGTTTTAATAATTTGCTCAGCTTGAGACTTGCTGTATGCACCTTCACTGCCTAAAACACTCAACTCGATTGATGTGTCAAAGAATTTTGCTAACTCACCTGAGTTCCCTGTTTTTATTGCATTAACAATAGAAGGCGATACAGGCGGTGCAAACGATTGAAGTCCAATAAAAACACAAATAATGATAGGTAAGATTTTATTCATCTGAAATATTTTTTGGTAAACTTTACAAATATTAAGCCAAATCAACTTATTTTGAATAATCAAAAGTAATAATTTTTACAATTTACCGATGAAGATAAAATTGATAACTATTGGAAAAACTGATGAAGAATATCTGCAGTTGGGTATCACTAAATATATTAACAGATTAAAGCACTATGTTTCCTTTGAAATTTTATCTTTAAACGATGTGAAAATAGGCTCAAAGCCTGATTTTAAAATCCAAAAAGAAAAAGAAGGCAAAATGGTGCTTGATAAAATTCAACAATCCGATGTAGTTGTTCTACTTGATGAAAAAGGCAAATCACTTTCGTCAATTTTGTTTGCCGATTTTATTCAAAAAAAAATGAATTCAATTCCGAGTATGGTGTTTGTTATAGGCGGTCCTTTTGGGTTTTCAGAAGAGGTGTATCAACGTGCAAATTATAAAGTATCATTGTCAGCAATGACTTTTTCTCACCAAATGATTCGACTCTTGTTTGTTGAGCAATTGTATAGGGCTTTTACGATAATTCGTGGAGAAAAATACCACCACGAATAAGTTTGTTAAGAATACAATCGAATTGATAAGTTTAGTTATTTTTTTATCTTTTTTATAAGTAAAGTTGTTGGTCTAAAAGTTCAAAAAAATATTTCAAATGAAAAAATTGATTATAGTTTTAGCCTCTGTACTTTCAATAGGAGGTCTTTCTGCACAGAGAATTAGTTCTTTGTCAACAACAAAAACAGTCTCATCAGCAAATTCCATCAATGGATTATCTATTAATAACCCTTTGTATGATGATTTGATAAACAGTGCCCCCAGAACACCTTCAGGTCATATCCGTTGTTTTACAGAAGAATCTGAAACAATTCGAAAATCAAATGATCCTAACCAAGAGTCAATTGTTGATTTCGAAAATTGGATAAATCAAAAAATAATAGAACAACAAAACAACCCAAGTGTAGCAAAAGCTTCAAGAAATATACCTGTTGTAGTCCATGTTTTATATGGAAATGCTTCTCAAAATATTAGTTTGGCGCAAGTGCAATCTCAAATAACAGCATTAAACCAAGATTATTCTGCTACAAATAGCGATTTTAGTTTAATTCCGTCAGCATTTCAAGGCGTTGCTGCTAATTGTGATATTCAATTTTGTTTAGCACAAACCGACCCAAATGGTCAGCCCACTACTGGCGTTAACCGTGTTAGTATTTCTCCAGCCACCTCATTAACACAAACACAAATTCAAAATACTTGGAAAGCTGCTACTCAATGGGATCCTACAAAATATTTAAATATTTGGGTTGCAAACATTACCGGATCTATTTTAGGTTACGCACAATTCCCTTCTTCTTCCGGTTTATCTGGCCTTCCTGTAAATGGTGGCGCATCCAACACAGATGGTGTTGTAATTTTATACACAGCATTTGGTACTACAGGAACTGCTACAGCTCCATATAACAAAGGAAGAACAGCTTCTCACGAAATTGGGCACTGGCTCGGATTGCGTCACATCTGGGGTGAAGATGGCTCTGGAGGTTGTAGTTCTGATGATTATGTAACAGACACACCAAACCAACAAGATGAAAACTATGGTTGCCCAACTTATCCTGCTACTCAGTCGTGTAGTAATGGTGGCGACATGTGGATGAATTATATGGATTACGTAAATGATGCATGTATGTATATGTTTACCAATGGTCAAAAAGCAAGAATGAATGCTGTTTTAGCAAATTCACCAAGGAGAGTATCTCTATTGACTTCGAATAAATGTAATGTTGCTTCAATTAATGCTGATTTTACTGCTTCTGCAACAACTATAAATGTAGGTCAGAGCGTTACATTTACTGATGCTTCAGCAAGCCCGAATACTTTAAATTCATGGAATTGGACTTTTACCGGAGGTACACCTTCCAGTCATAATGGACAAACACCACCGGCAATTACATATTCTTCTGTTGGTACTTATACGGTTTCTTTAACCGTAACTGATAATGCTTCAGGAACAGACTCAGAAACTAAAAACGCATATATAAACGTTATTAATGCTGCAGCTTGCGATACTTTACTCAATATTGCTGATACAGATACATTGAAAGTGTATGGGGATGGTGCTGGCGGATATGCCATGGGACAAAACCAGTGGGGAATGACCTCTCATGCTGAAAAATATACTTCGTATTCACCTTATCTATATGTAACTGGTGCTCAGTATTACTTTTATGGAATTGTTGATGCCGGAAATGGTGCAACTGTTAACTTTAATATTTGGAATGATGTTTCCGGTGCCCCAGGAACAATAATTAGTTCTACAACAATACCATTGAGTGTAATAGCAAGTAATTTAACAGGTTCACCTAAACAAGGAATTATTGAAATGTTTTTCAATACACCAGTCAATGTTTCTGCAGGTACTTTTTATGTTGGTATTACAATGAATGGCTTTGGTTCCGGTGATAAATTAGGGTTAGTTACAAATTCTATCTATGATCCAACTCCTAATTCAGCATATAATTATTACAGTGGTGCATGGTATGCATCAGAAGCTATTTTTGGAAATCCATTTTCAATGTTTATTTCACCGTATATGTCAATGGACATACCTGACGCAAATATTTCAACAAATACAACAACAATTTGTCAAGGAATGGTTGTGAATTACAGTGCAACTTCATCAATCAATGCAAATAGTTACGATTGGATATTTAATGGAGGAACACCATCTACATCAACATCACCCGTACAACCAGTTAGTTATTCTGCTGTTGGAACACCAATGACATATTTAATTGCTAATGGAAATTGTGGGGCAGCAGATGTTGATAGTGTTTCAATTACTGTTACACCTGGAAACTCTGCTTCTGCAGCCTCATCAAGCCCAACGGTGTGTATCAACAATGCAATAACCAATATAACACACACAACTACGGGAGCAACCGGAATAGGAGCAGCAACAGGTTTACCAGCCGGAGTAACAGCAAACTGGTCAGGAGGCACAATAACGATAAGCGGAACACCAACAGCAAGTGGGGTGTTTAATTATACCATCCCATTAACAGGAGGTTGCGGCACAGCAAATGCAACAGGTACAATAACCGTGAATGCCAATAAAACAGTATCAGCAGCCTCATCAAGTCCAACGGTGTGTATCAACAATGCAATAACCAACATAACACACACAACCACAGGAGCAA
>JADYZM010000055.1 GCA_020853105.1 Flavobacteriales bacterium
TGAAAAAGGCGAACGAAGCGAACTAGCAAACTTAGCTAATGATTTATTATAACACAAAAGCCTTGCATTGCAAGGCTTTTGTGTGGTGGTGCCTCCAGGAATCGAACCAGGGACACAAGGATTTTCAGTCCTTTGCTCTACCAACTGAGCTAAGGCACCAATCGGGTCGGCAAATGTATTAAAATATTTCATTCATCAAAAAAAAAATAGATACTATTTGTAATTTTGAAAAATAAAACCCCTTAGTTGTTGATTATCAGTTGAATTTAATAATAGATATTGGAAATACAACCTCAAAAGTTGCCGTCTTTGACCATCAGAATATAATATTCCATGATGTTTATGAGGACATTGAAATAGCTACGTTAGAAAAAATCACCAAAGAATTTTCTATAAAATCATCAATACTTTCAAACGTAAGAAATAATTCATTCGAACTTGAGGATTATCTTAATAAAAAAACAAATTTGGTTGAATTCAATTCAAAAACCAAAGTACCCATAATAATTGCTTATAAAACACCGGAAACCCTTGGTAAAGATAGAATAGCATTAGCTGTTGCTGCCTCTAAAGTTTATCCTCAAAAAAATACTTTGATAATAGATATCGGTACCTGTATAACCTATGATTTTATAGATAAAACTGCTACATATTACGGCGGAGCTATCTCGCCAGGAGTTACACTAAGAGCAAAAGCACTGAATCTCTTTACCGGAAAATTACCTTTGGTAGAATTTGAAAACAAAAATAAGATTGATTTTATTGGTAATTCTACTGAAAACTCAATAAAATCAGGAATTTTTTATGGCATACAATTTGAAATTTTGAAAACCATCGAAGAGTATCAAAATTATAGCGATGATTTAATTACAATAGTTACAGGTGGAAATTTTCAGGTATTTGATTTGGAATCAAAAAATCGCATCTTTGCAGACAAATTTTTTCTACTTAAAGGATTAAATGAAATTTTAAAGTTCAATGTGTAAGTATAAATTTTTCTGGAGTTTTGTAATTCTACTGTTTATAAATACAGAAGCTTTTACACAGGCAACTACAAATTCACCCTATTCCAGATTTGGAATTGGTGTAATGCATCACGAAACAACCAATTTTAATTTTGCATCTGCCGGTACAGGTATTGGATTACGTTCTTTTAACAACATAAACACATTAAATCCGGCTTCATATTCAGAAATTGCAATAACATCACTTGAATTTTCTGCCATAAACAGCGCATTAAAAATTACTGATGGAAAGCAAACCCAATTTCAGAATAATTTTTTCTTTAACCACATTGCCTTTGGTTTTCCTGTTATCAAGAATAAATGGGGAATGGTATTCGGTGCAACACCCTATTCACATTTGGGATACGATTATTCAACCATAAAAACAGATACAGTGGCTGGTGGAGTTAGTTATTATTATTCCGGATTAGGTGGGTTGTCTAAAGTATTTTTTGGAAATTCACTAAAGTTCAATATAGACTCTACATCTTTAATATCTGTTGGACATAACCTTGAGTTTATTTTTGGTAATCTGTATTACGACAAAAAAGTTATCTTCGGAAGTATTGCCAATGCATATAATTTATGGACAATAAACAATAATCATGTTGCTGATTTTAACTCGGTTTTTGGGTTACAATATCAAAAAAAAATTACCAACTCAAAATCCGAAAAAACAATTTTGACCGTTGGATTTACCTATAGCTTACCCTCAGATTTAAAAACCAAAAAGTCGGAAACAATTCGCACATTTACCGGTAATATCGACTACGGAGCCATAAAAGACACACTTGAAGTAACTGAAAATGTTGAAGATATTACTAAGATACCTTCAATTTTTGGAGGTGGATTTTCTCTCGAAAAAGAAAATAAATGGTTAGTGGGGCTTGATGTTCGCACTACCAAATGGTCTGCAATTCCTTCGGTACTTTCAGATGTGGTTCTAAAAGATAACATCACAGCATCAGCCTGTTTTGAAATTACTCCTGATGCCAGTACTTTTAAAAATTACTTGAAAAGAATTCGATACAAAATGGGTTTAAAATACTCAACTGCTTATTTTTCAGTTGATAATCAAGACATAAATGAATATGGCATAACTTTTGGATTAGGCTTGCCATTAAAACGAACCGACACTTCCGTTCCTACAATTAACGTAGGTGTTGAATTTGGTAAAAGAGGAACAACAACAAACGGTTTAATTGAAGAATCTTACATAAATACGTTTTTAGGGTTAACAATTAACGACCGTTGGTTTATAAAAAGAAAATACGATTAAATAAAAAAATAAAACAATGAAAAAAGTATCTCTCATATTAATAGGAACAGCGTTGTCAGTGATGACTTTCGCACAAGGAAAGTATGGAAAAACACCAGAGGATAGTGTTGCTTGTATTGAAAACTTAATCTATAAGGATTATATGTCTTCTGACCCTGCATTGGCTTTGAGCCTATGGAAAAAAGCTATTGCAGTATGCCCAAGTTCTCAATTGTCTCTTTATATAAATGGAGTAAAATTGTATCAAGGCATGATTAAAAATACTACTGATGCTAAACTTCAACAAGCTTACAAAGACACAATGTATTCTATATTGGATCAAAGAATAGTTTATTTTGGTGACAAAGCAAAAGTGTTGGGAATAAAAGGACAAACCATGTTGGTTTACAGCAAAACAGAGACTCAGAAAATATTTGATGTTTTAAATGAATCTATCGATTTAGGAGGTGAAGAAACTGAAGCTGGAACATTGGTTGCAAGCATGTTTGCTGTTTCAAACCTACAAAAAGAAGGAAAGAAAACTCAAGCCGATGTGGTAGAAATGTATGAAAAAACAAGTGCCATTGCTTCTAAAAAACAAGAAGAAGTTTATGTAGAAGCTCAAAAAACCATACAAAGTATTGCAGCACCTTTCTTAGATTGCACAATTTTAGTTCCTATGGCGGAAAAAAACTTTGAAGCGAACAAAGGAAATGTAGATTGGCTAAGAAGAACAATTAAATTATTGAGATACAAAAAATGCTACGAAGCTCCAATCTTTGCAAAAGTTGCAGAAGCTTATTTTAACTTAGAGCCATCTGCTGAAGGAGCTGAAGGTATGGGTAAATTATTTTTAAGTAAAAAAGAATATGCAAAAGCAATCGACTTCTTCAATAAAGCTGTTGATATTGCTCAATCTAATGACGATAAAGCAACATATAACATGAGTATTGCTGAGGCATACCTATATGCAAAAAACTACTCTTCGGCACGTAGCTATGCACAGAAAGCTGCAGGTCTAAAAAGCTCATGGGGAGAGCCATATATACTTATTGGAGATTGTTATTTATACAGCACAAGCTCTTGTGATGATGGTGAACTTGGTAAATGGGGTGCTTGTTGGGCAGCTGTTGATAAATATCAAAAAGCAAAATCAATTGACGCTGCATCTGCAGAAGAAGCCAATAAAAAAATTGCACGAGCATCTGCAAGTTTTCCTCCTACCAAAGATTTATTTTTCTACGGAAAACAGAAAGGAGATTCATACACAGTTGGTTGTTGGATAAATGAAACAACTACCATCAGAGTTAATGATTAATGTCAATTACATCTTGTTTAAATAAAATTCTTGTAATCCCTGTAACATTCGTTGCAGGGATTATTTGTTCTTGTGAAAACAATATCAACGATGTTAATGCAATTGCATTACAAAAAAATAAACCCGTTCGCAGTGCCCAAAACCTGGAGTTGATTCATTCCGAAAAAGCAAACATTAAAGTAAAAGTCATTTCACCACTCATGGAAGAATATGAAGGCTCTGATAAATACACAGAAATGCCAAAAGGTGTTGAAGTTATTTTTTACGACTATCTTCAACGAATTTCAACCAAATTAACTGCTAAATATGCCATCAATAGAATATCACAAAATAGAATGGAAGCAAAAAATGATGTGGTAGTTATCAATGAAAAAGGTGATATGCTAAATACCGAACATTTAATCTGGTTACAAGATTCGGCTAGAATTATAACCAATCAGTTTGTCAAAATAACTACTAAAGATGAAATTATTATGGGAGACGGACTAGAGTCAAACGAAAACTTTACCAAATATAAAATACTCAAAATACGAGGTGTTTTGCAAGTAAAAGATGATGAGTTAAACAAAGATTCCCTAAACAAAAATTAAATAAGATGAAAGTTGTTCGATTTTTAGAATTGATGTGGTTAATCATTGCGATTTTTAATATCTCAGTCGGAATTTATAAACTATTTACAATGCCGGAAATAGATGATGCCATCTTCTTTTTCATATTTGCCTTGATAGCTGTTATTTTATATTTTATCAGAAGAAAGCAACGCATAAACATTCAGAATTCCTTAAAATGATAAAAATTCAGTTATTTTGTTACGGTCAATTTCTTATCCATGTCAATTGAAATAGTTTATGTTCTTATAACCATTCTATTTTCTGCTTTCTTTTCAGGAATGGAAATAGCGTTTATTTCTGCCAATAGACTTAAAATTGAATTGCAAAAAAAACAAGGTGATTTTTCGGCTAAAATTTTATCGGATTTTATTCAAAAACCCGAAGGATTCATCGGAATGATGCTGATTGGAAACAATATTGCTTTGGTTATTTACAGTATTTTTATGGCAAAACTACTTGAGCCATATATTCATCTCACCAATGATGGATTGGTTTTATTTCTTCAAACAATTATCTCTACTCTTATCGTTCTTCTTTTCGGTGAGTTTTTGCCCAAAGCAATTTTAAGAATTAACCCAAATATAGTTTTAAAATATGCAGCTATTCCATTAAAATTAGTTCACTTTCTGTTGTTGCCTGTTTCGATAGTAACAAATTTGATATCAAACTTTTTCTTTAAAATTTTTAGAGTTGATAATACTCAATCGGGTTTAGTTTTCTCAAAAATTGATTTAGAATATTTTGTTAGCGATATTCAAGAACGACAAGAAAAAGGTGAAGAAATTGAATATGAAATCCAAATTTTTAAAAACGCACTTGATTTTTCTGAAGTTAAAGCCAGAGAGTGTATGATTCATCGTACTGAAATTGTTGCGTTAGAAATAAACGATTCGATAGAAGAACTCAAAACTAAATTTGTTGAAACAGAACTCTCTAAAATTTTAATATACCGAGATACAATAGATAACATTATTGGCTATGTCCATTCCCTAGATTTATTTAAAATTCCTGAATCCATAAAATCTATCTTGATGCCTGTTGCAATTGTCCCTGAGTCAATGCCGGCAAATGAAATTCTTAAATTACTAATCAAACAACACAGAAGTATTGCAGTTGTGGTAGATGAATTTGGTGGATCGTCAGGAATTGTAACAACAGAAGATATTATTGAAGAAATTTTTGGAGAAATTGATGACGAACACGATGTTGAAGAATTGGTTGAAAAGCAAATCGACGAAAATTCATACGTATTTTCAGCAAAAACAGAAATAGACTATATAAATAATAAATATAAACTGAATCTACCGGAATCTGAAGAATACGAAACCTTAGGCGGATTAATATTTTATAAACACGAAAGCATTCCAGAAAAAGGAGAAGTAATTATGCTCGATAAATATAGATTTAAAATAGAAGAAGTCAGCAATAATAAAATTGAATTAATTTGTGTTCAAATCTTTAGCGAATAAAAATAATAGTTCTTTTAAAATTCAATCAACAATCGTATATTCGCAACCCAAATATTTTTTATAAAATGGCAGTAATAGGTAAAATTAGAGAAAAATCAGCATTACTATTGATTATTATAGGTGTAGCAATGTTGGCTTTCATATTAGGTGATTTATTTCAATCGGGTCAATCTTTTTTTGGTAACAGCAACAGTGTTGGTGAAATTGGTGGTGAAGAAATTTCTGCCATTGATTTTAACAATCAATACGAAGCTGCAATTTCGAGATGGGAAGCTCAAAATCGTTCCAATGCTAACGAAGAAATTAGAGACCAATTGCTTGAGCAAGTATGGAATGATATTATCAGAGAAAAAGTTGTTGTCAGCCAAATTAATGAATTGGGAATAGCAGTGAGTCCGCAAGAATTATTCGATATGATTCAAGGAACTGAACCACACCCTCAAGTTAGACAAGCATTTACAAATCCTCAAACAGGAGAATTTAACCCAGCTCAAGTACTTCAATTTTTAAAAGGACTGGAAACCATGCCTGCAGAAAATAAAAATCAATGGTTACTTTTTGAAGATGGAATTCAAAAAGAAAGAGTTACTTCAAAATATTTTAATCTGATCAAAAAAGGGTTATATGCCCCAACTGCATTTGCGAAAAGAACCCAAAAGGAGCAAGAGGAAAAAAGAACAATATCATTTGTTGCAAAAAGATATAATGCAATACCCGACAGTACCATCACTGTTACTGACGAAGAAAAACAAGCCTATTATGACCAACATAAAAATGAGTTTAAACAAGTGATGTCTAGATCAATTGAATATGTTAAATTCGATGTGAAACCTACAGCAACTGATATAGAAGAAACAAAAAAATCAATACTATCTGTAGTTGAGGAATTTAAAGCATCTACAAACGATTCTGCCTTTATTACTTTTAACTCAGACATACCGTTTGATGTGGCTTTTTACCCAAAAGATAAACTGTCGTATATGCCCGACTCTACATTTTTTACCTCACCCATTGGAACAACTGTCGGACCATACGAAGAAGGAAGTGCCTTTGTGGTTGCTAAACTTACAGCTTCAAAAATGGTTTCAGATTCTGTAAAAGCTAGACACATTCTAATAAAAGCTGAACAAAATGCCGATTCTACTGCCTATTTTAAATTAGATAGTTTGAAAAAAACAATTCAAAAAGGAGCAAAATTTGAAGAACTTGCTAAACAATTTTCTGAAGATGTTGGATCTGCAATTGAAGGCGGAGATTTAGGATGGTTTTCTGAAGGACAAATGGTTCCTGAATTTAACGATGCTTGTTTTAACGGAAAAACAGGAGATTTAACCATAGTTAGAACACAATTTGGATTTCATTTGATTGAAATTACTGCACAAGGCGAAAAAGTTAGAAAGATTCAAGTAGGCAAAATCTACAGAAACATTGAGCCAAGTAACACAACTTTTGATGAGATTTTCAATAAAGCAACTGCTTTTTACTCAACCAATTCAACAACTGAAAGTTTTACTAAAGCAACTGAAGGAGGCGAACTTTTTAAAATGGTTGCCGATGTTAAACCCAATGATAAAACAATTCCCGGATTGGATTCTCCAAGAGAGCTGATTCAATGGGCATATAAAGCCGAAAAGGGAAATGTGTCTTCACCTTTTCAATTCGGAAAAAGTTTTGTCGTAGCTCATTTAGCTGAAATAAGAGAGGAGGGTATTGCTCCAATTGATCAAGTTGAAATTCAAGTTGAGTTAGGTGCTAAGAAAAAGAAAAAGGCTGAAATGTTTGCGAATGAAATGAAAGGCTTTAGTAATTTACAAGACTTAGCTACCAAAATTGGCACTACGGTTGAAACTGTAAATGATGTAACTTTCTCTAATTATTCTATGCCATCAATGGGACAAGAACCTCGAATTTTTGGAATAATACCAACCTTGAATAAGGGTCAAATGAGTGCTCCTTTGGAAGGATTAACAGGAGTTTTTGTAGTAACTGTAAACGAAGTAATTCCTGCCCCATCTGTTACAGATTTCACTTTGTACAAAAATCAACTTGAACAAATGTATAGCAACAACGCCAACCGTGCTTATGATGCACTACAGAAGAAATTTGGTGTTAAAGACGAACGATATAAATTTTATTAATTACAAAATGCCCTGTTCGCAGGGCATTTTTTTTATATAAAAACCAAAGAAACTCAAACATAAAAAATTATGAGTTAACTTTGAAAAAATAAAAGCTATGGAATTTATCTATACAAATCCGTTTCCTTTAAGCAAAGATAAAACGGCATATAAATTAATTTCAACAGAACATATTTCAACTGTTGAGTGTGATGGAAGAAAAATTTTAAAAATCTCACCAAAAGCATTAGAAATTTTGGCACAACAAGCAATGATTGATGTGTCTTTTTTACTTAGAACCAGCCACCTTGAAAAACTAGCAAAAATTTTAGATGACCCGGAAGCAACTGATAACGACCGTTTTGTTGCATATACATTGTTAGTCAATGCACAAATTGCTGCAGAGGGTGATTTGCCTTCGTGCCAAGATACCGGAACTGCCATTGTTGTTGGAAAAAAAGGAGAAAATGTGTTCACAGGTGTTGATGATGCTGAGTTTTTATCAAAAGGAATCTTTAACACCTATCAAGAAAAGAACTTGAGATATTCTCAAATAGTTCCTATTACCATGTTTGACGAAAAAAATACAGGTAATAATTTACCGGCACAAATTGATATTTATGCCGATAAAGGAAATGAATACAAATTTTTGTTCATGGCTAAAGGAGGAGGTTCTGCCAATAAAACCTATTTATATCAGCAAACAAAAGCACTTTTAAACGAAAAAAGTTTAACCGAATTTGTAAGAACAAAAATAAAAGACTTAGGCACTGCTGCTTGCCCGCCGTATCACTTAGCAATTGTTATTGGAGGAACATCTGCAGAAGCCAATTTAAAAGCCGTAAAACTCGCTTCAGCCGGCTATTATGACGAATTGCCAACCCAAGGAAGTCTATCAGGACAAGCATTCAGAGATTTAGAATGGGAAGAAAAAGTAAATCAAATTTGTCAAGAAAGTGAAATAGGAGCTCAATTTGGTGGTAAATATTTTACTCATGATGTAAAGGTAATACGACTTCCACGCCATGCTGCATCATGTCCGGTTGGAATTGGTGTCAGTTGCTCTGCTGACAGAAATATAAAAGGAAAAATTACAGAACAAGGAATTTTCTTGGAACAGCTAGAAACAAACCCCGGTCGTTTTGTTCCGGAAAAATCTCCACAATTGAGAGCGGCAGTTGATATAGATTTGAATCAACCCATGGAAAATCAATTGAAAGAACTTTCAAAATATCCAATAAAAACCAGATTAAGTTTAACTGGAACACTGATAGTTGCCAGAGATGCTGCTCATGCTAAAATAAAAGAATTGCTTGATAGTGGCAAACCAATGCCGGAGTATTTTAAAAATCATCCTGTTTATTATGCAGGACCTGCAAAAACACCTTCAGGTATGCCTTCCGGTAGTTTTGGACCTACAACAGCTGGCAGAATGGATTCTTATGTCGCTGAATTTCAATCGCACGGTGGATCAATGATTATGTTAGCCAAAGGAAACCGTTCGTCTCAGGTTAGAGAAGCTTGTAAAAAATACGGTGGTTTTTATCTGGGATCAATCGGCGGACCGGCTGCAATATTAGCAAAAAGGAATATTAAATCAATTGAAGTGGTTGATTTTCCTGAGTTGGGAATGGAAGCAGTTCGAAAAATTGAAGTGGTTAATTTCCCTGCTTTTATAATAACCGACGATAAAGGAAATGACTTTTTTGAAAAAATGTAAATAAATTAGAGAATAATTATTCCATCTTTTTTTGATGAATTATTTATTATTTATACTTTTACTGCAACAGAATTAAAAATTTGAAATTATGATAAACTTTGGTTGGGTAATGTTTTTTGTGTTCTTCTTTATGGCAATGTGGTGTTTAATTTTCTTATTCACAGTAGTTGTTCCTGGATCCATCAAACTTTTTCTGATAAACAAATTTGCTCCTAAATTTATTAAGGAACTGGCTGGTTTAGAATAGATTAAAGTAATTCTAACACATTGGTTGGAGGTCTTCCAATTATTGCTTTTTTTCCATCAATCACAATAGGGCGTTCTATTAATTTGGGGTATTTTAACATTGCGTCTATCCACTCTTCTTGAGTTAGTTTTTTTCCTTTAAATTTTTCTTTATAAATTTCTTCTGTTTTTCTAACAATTAATTCAGCATTTCCGCCAAGCAGATTAACTATTTCGAACAGTTCTTCTTTGCTTGGAGTTTGCTTTAGATATTCAATAATTTCAACGTTTTTTCCTGAATTTTTTAGAATATCTAAGGTTTCTCTGCTTTTACTACAACTTGGATTGTGAAAAATTTTCATTTATCGAATGAATTAAAATATTGAAACACAAAATTAGCTCTTTTTTTACCGATTACTTTTTCTAGTTGTAAAATATCCAGCGTTTTGATTCGTTCAACGGATTTAAACTTGGTTAATAAATCTTTTATTGATTTTTCTCCAATTCCTTCAATTTCATGCAATTCAGTTTTGATAAACTCTTTTGACCTCCTGTTTCTATGGTGAGTTATTCCAAATCTATGAGCCTCATTTCTAAGATATTGAATAAGCTTTAGCGATTCTGATTTTTTACTGATGTAAAGCGGTATGGTATCGTTTGGAAAATAGATTTCTTCCAGTTTTTTTGCTATTCCTATGACTGTAACTTTTCCTCTCAGATTCAAAGAATCAATACTTTTTAATGCAGAACTAAGTTGTCCTTTTCCGCCGTCAATAATAATCAAATGAGGTAAAGGTTGATTTTCTGCCAACATCCTCTCGTAGCGTCTTAAAACAACTTCTTCCATACTAGCAAAATCGTTTGGACCTTCCACAGTCTTTATATTATAATGTCTATACTCCTTTTTACTGGGTTTTGCATCTTTAAAAACCACACAGGCAGAAACTGGATAATTACCTTGGATATTTGAATTATCAAAACATTCAATATGTGTAGGCAATACATTCATTCTTAAATCCTTTCTGAGTTGCTCCAAAATCCTATCGCTATGTTTTGTTGGGCTGGTGTTTTGTTGTTGCTTTAATTTTTCCAACCTGAAATAAATTGCGTTTCTTATTGATAGTTCAAGTAATTTTTTCTTGTCGCCAATTTGTGGAACAAAAAAAGATAAGCTTTCATCTTTGATTGATGGAATGAATGGAACAATAATTTCAGTTGATGAACTGTCGTATCTTAATCTCAGTTCTATTATTCCTAATTGAAGCAATTCATCATCATTTTCGTTCATTTTTTTGCGGAATTCTATAGTTTGCCCTTGAACAATTGCCCCATTTACTATTCTAAGATAATTTACAAAAGCAGATTTTTCATCTGAAACGATAGAGAATACATCAACATCATTAATTGATGGGCTTACAACTATAGATTTACTTTGATATTTTTCAAGCGTTTCTATTTTTTCTTTTAATTCTTGGGCCTTTTCAAATTCAAGTGCGTCAGAAAATTGAACTTTCTTTTTTATTAAATGAGTGATTACGCCATTGATATTACCTTTTAAAATATTCTTAATTTCAAATAGATTAGCTTGATAATTTTCAAGAGTTTGACGTCCTATACATGGGGCTAGACAATTTCCAATATGATATTCCAAACACTCTTTAAATTTTTTCGACTTTATATTTTCACTTGAAAGATTCAGCGAACAGCTTCTTATTGGAAAAAGTTGATGCAATAATTTCAGGATTGTATTCATCATCTTTACAGATGCATACGGACCAAAGTATTCTGAACCATCTCGTATAACATCTCTAGTAGAAAAAACACGAGAGAATGGTTCTTTTTTTATACAAATCCACGGATAGGTTTTGTCGTCTTTTAATAATACGTTGTATTTGGGCTGGTATTTTTTTATCAGATTATTTTCCAAAAGCAATGCTTCAATCTCAGAATTTACTACTATGGTTTGAATATCATCTATCTGACGAACCAACACTGCCGTTTTGTTATTTTCGTGTTTTTTAGTAAAATATGAAGCAACTCTTTTTTTTAAATTTTTCGCTTTCCCTACATAGATTACTTTCCCCTCAGAATTGAGGTATTGATAAATACCCGGTTTATTGGGCAGGGTTGTAAGTTGAAATTTCATTTAACCAAAAATACCAATTATCAAGCTAGTTTTTTTTGAAATTCAACCTATGGCAATCAAAATAATTTTATGACAAAACTTTAGATTTTCAATATCAATGTTTAAAAAAATAACATAAAACTGCAAAAATTAAAGACGAATATTTGTAAATTAGTCGCTTAAATTTTTTTTATGAAAAAACTACTATTTCTTTTACTTATTTGCTTGAGTGCATATCAATCCTTTTCCCAAGGTTTAAAATCGAAAACTGGTGATACCAATTTTAAAGGTTTGGTTTTACAATCTGGTACACCTTTTGCAACCTTTGTTGACACCATTGTTAATAATTCTAACTCCAATTATACTAGCTTTAAAGTTGCTACTGACCAAGATAATTATTCTCATTATGTTGTGGGTAAGCACGATAATTTCATGTATAAACAAGATTATTACATTTCAAAGTATAATCACGCAGGTGCTTTGATTTTTGATACTGTTATTAGAGTAATTCCTATTGCTTCCATGCCTTTTACTGAAATTTATAGTTTAACCATAAAAGATAAAGAGTTGAAGATATTGTCTAATTATGAAAATTCCAACTACAAAAAGTTGCCAATGATTATTAATGCAGACACCACCGGAACAATCATTTGGATAAAATATTACGATACAGATTCAATCTATTTGAATGCAGAAAATGGATACCAAGCAACTGATGGATATTTTATTTATGGTGCAGCAGATGCAACGGAATTTGACAGTGGTTTTTTAATAAAAACAGATGCTAGCGGAACTATAGTATGGTCTAATTTTTATGCCTACAAAGACACTGTTACTAATGTGCCATTTTACTCAACAATTAACAATTTAATTGAAAGTCCAGATGGAGGATATATTTTTACTCTAACTGCAAGTGATTATCAAAATAATGTACATTGTGTGTATAAAATCAATGCAAACGGGGAAATCGATTGGAAATACACTCTGAATTTTGATTCAAATATCAAGTTAAATCAAAGTTATATCAATGGAATCAGTAAGATTGATGACTTAAACTATGTCATTTCAATGTCAATTTATGATTCAATTATTGATAGAAGAGCTATTGAATTAATTGTTATTGACCCTTTAACAGGAATAATAAATAATACTAAAGCCTATAAAAGACCTAATGCTACTGAAAATATTGAGTTAAATGATATTATCGTAAAGAACGATGGAAATTTTGTTGGTTCCTATAACGATGATTTTAATGGAACACATCTAATTGAAATGAAACCGGATTTAACAATCACTCAAAATGTTCTGATCAGAGAATTTCCAGATACAAGTGTTGAAATGAATACATATATACAAGACTATAAGCCAACACCCGATGGCGGAGTTATCATGGTTGCAAATAGAGCAGGTTATGACGGAGGAATTTTATTTAAAACGGATAATACATTAAAAACAAATTGTCCCGAAGTATATTATGATATTATACCAGGCGATACTGTTTATAATGTAACTCTTGATGTGTTTTGTGATACCGTTTTGTCGTATTATTTAACAGAAAATACTGTTTTTAATGATACTTTAACTGCCTATGACCATCCATTTGTTGGAACCAGTTGTTCGTGCATAAACAATCTAAGCGGATATATATCTGTCAATTCTATACCTTCAGATAGTATTAGCGTAGTATTATATAAGGATTATGGATTTGGTCCTTTTATTCCGATAGGTATTGTTGAAACAGATGCGAATGGGTATTATAATTTTGACTTTCTTCCTGAAGGTGATTTTCTAGTAAAAGCAGTGCCATCGGATATAAAGTACCCGGATTATCTACCAACCTTTTTTAAATTTGGTTCTAACACTTCTCATTGGACTGGTGCAGATACTATATTTGTTACTTGTGGCATGAATCCGTATAGCTTTAATATTGATATGATTCAAAAATTTGCACAGTCAGGTTCATGGATGTGTAGTGGGTATGTTCTTGAAGGAGATACTGGTATTTTTAATGAAAGAAATCAAAATGGTGGTAGCGGACATCACACCTATGCTCCCGGAGAACCAATACCAGATATTGATATAACTATTGACCAATCACCAGGTGGTACTGTTAGCTCTACTACAACTGATATTAATGGGTATTTCGAGTTTGCAGGGCTTAACAATAGTGCAACCTTTGTGGTTAAAGCTAATATACCTGGTCTTCCAAATGATTCAGTTTATACGTTTACTGTAAACCCGGGTGATGGTGCGTTGGATTCCTTATTATTCTATGTTGCAAATGATACAGTTTATATCATAACTGACACAATCACTTCAGTAAGTGAATTAAAAATATTGGAATACAATTTAACTATTGCACCAAATCCAACCAAAGATAACATTAAGTTTAATATTTTATCTGCTGAAGAATTAAACCTTGATATACAAATGACAAATACATTAGGTGACGTATTACTTACTAAAAAACAAAAAATTTCTTTTGGAAAAAATACTTTTGATTTAGAAACAAAAGATTATCCCCCTGGAATTTATTTTGTTAAAATAACTGAAGGAAAAGAAACAATTATCAAAAAGGTGATAAAACAATAAAAAAAGCCCCGATTTTTTCGGGGCTTTTTTTAAATTTACGACTTGATGAGATTTTTCATTATCATATTTTTCAGTGTATTAATTTTTGCAGTTAAATTAACGGCTCAAACTTTTAATTTTACCAACTATAGTGTCTCAGACGGGGTTGATCAATCAGATATTTTGTCTGTTTCACAGGCTAAAAACGGGTATTTATTATTTGGGACAAACGGTGGCGGATTGGGAATTTTTGATGGATATTACTTTAAAACCATAAAAGAAAAACACGGCTTATCAAATAACGTTGTTTTTTCTGTTGATGTATCTGATAATGGTGATGTTTGGGTAGCTACGCGGGAAGGAATCAGCCGAATTAACAGTAATTTGACAAAAGTAGAAAAGAACTACCAAAGTGAGGTGTCTTTTTATTCAATCCATGTAAACAAAAGAAACAAAGATGTTTTGTTTGGCTCATCACAAGGAATATATAAATATTCATTTGCTAATGATTCTGTTGTTTTTGTTCAAACTGAGGATAAAATACTCAATTCATCTTTCATCAATTGTATTTACACTGATGTTCAGAATAATATATGGATTGGAACAAAATCTGCCGGTTTGTTTAGGATTGATGAAAAAGGAAAAGTAAAACGTTATTATGAACAAAATGGATTAACCGTAAGCTATGTAAAAACAATTATTGAAGGTAAATTGGGCGAGTATTTTGTTGGTACTATTGACGGATTATTCACAATAAAAAAAGACTCGGTTTTTGCATTTGATTTACCCAAAAACGATGGGTCGCATTTAACTTTTACTTCATCAGTTCAATATAAAAATCAGTTAGTTTTTGGGGCATTAAACAGCCAATTGTATTTTATAGATAAATCGACTTATAAACCCAGCTGGATTTCTCCTGCAAATGGATTTACCTATAAGAAAATTTGGTCTGTTTTTACTGACGACGAATCCAACTTATGGCTTGGTACAATAGGTGCCGGGTTGGTTAAGTTTAATCCAATTTTTACATATTATAACTCTAAAAATGGGCTTTCTTCGGATTATATAAACTCAATATACGAGAGTTCAGACGACAACATTTATGTAGGTTTAAATGGAGGATATAATGTAATTGATAAAAATAATAACATCGAGGTTTATCAAATATTGGAAGAGATTGGCTTTAGTAATGCATACCATTTTACAGAATACAACAATCAGCTATATATTGGAACAAACAATGGAATTTTCAAAAAAAATGGAAAAAATACAGTTCGTATCCCGTTCTCAGACCCAACTATTGTTGATGAAAACATTTATTGCTCAAAAAAATACAGAGGAAAAGTCTATTTTGGAGGGAAAACAGGTCTGTTTCTTTTTGAATCGGACACACTCAAACCAATAAAAAACTCACCCAAAGAATTTGTTTATGACTTGGAAGTATATAGAGGTGCACTTTTTTTAGCTTCAAATAAGGGAGTTTATAAATATAATGGTAAAGATTTTGAATTCTTTTCCAAAGAAAATGGACTTGAATGCGATAGAGCAAAATGTTTGGGTGTTGATATTAAAAATAATCTTTGGATTGGGACCAGTGAGGGAGCATTCATGTATAATGGAAAAAATTTCAAAAAAATAGATGAGACAAATGGATTGACTTCAGAAAATATTTATTTAATAGAAATAGATGAAAAAAATAATATTTGGTTGGGGACAAACAAAGGGTTAGATAGATTAAATTTAGAAAGTGTTTATCAACATTT
Source organism: Flavobacteriales bacterium (assembly GCA_020853105.1). Classification (GTDB taxonomy): domain Bacteria; phylum Bacteroidota; class Bacteroidia; order Flavobacteriales_E; family Vicingaceae; genus Vicingus. Next base: position 16,182 of record JADYZM010000055.1, read on the forward strand.
TAATAATCCCTCAAACAAAATTGAAATTAGAAATTATACAAAAAATGAAGGATTTAATGGTGTTGAGTGTAATCTAAATGCTTCTTTCAAGAATAGAAATAATAAAATGTATTTTGGAACCATAAATGGTCTTTACTTATATCATATTGAGAATGATATAATAAATCAAATTCCACCTAAGGTTACACTTAAAAATATAAAACTAAATTTTGCAGATGTCGATTGGAAAAAGTATTCAAAAACTATCAACTCTGAAACCGACCTTCCTGATAATCTAAATTTACTTTATAACAACAATAACTTAATTTTTGAATTTGTTGGTGTTTCATTAAAAAATCCGACAGAAGTATATTACCAATATATGCTTGAAGGACTAGACGAACAGTGGTTACCACTAACCAAAGACCGTAAAGCCGTTTACACAGCAATACCGCATGGTGATTATACTTTTAGGCTCAGAGCAGTAAATAGTGATGGAGTTTGGAACGATGTTGAAACAAAATATAGCTTTTCTATTTCTCCACCTTGGTATAAAACAACTTGGTTTTATACAGCTGCAATACTACTTGTGCTTTTAGCAGGCTATGTAATAATTATTGTGAGAACCAGAAACTTGAAGAAAATTCAAATTCAATTGGAAACAAAAGTTGATGAACGCACAAAAGAACTAAGAGAAGAAAAAGAAAAAGTGGAGAGTGTTAACTCAACATTAGCAAAGCAGAAAAGGGTAATCGAGATTGCAAATAAGAATATCACCGACAGTATCAATTATGCAAAAAAAATACAAGATGCTATTTTACCTCGTCAGATTAAATTAGAGGAACTCAACGAAAGTGTATCTATTCTATATCTTCCAAAAGATGTTGTAAGTGGAGATTTTTATTGGTTTGAAAAAATAAATAACTTATATATTTTCGTTACTGCTGACTGTACTGGTCATGGCGTTCCGGGAGCATTTATGAGTATGATTGGTGTTAATAATCTGAACCAAATTATTTTGGAAAATAAAATATACAAACCCAATAAAATACTAAAGGAATTAAACATAGCTGTAAAAAAAGTATTAAAACAAGAGGTTGAAGGCAGTGAAAGTAGAGATGGTATGGATATTTCAATTGCATGTTTCGATACAGAAAAAAGAATTGTTTCTTACTCAGGAGCGTTTCGTCCACTAATTTATATACGGAACAATGAACTAATTGAGATTAAAGGCAGCAGAAACCCAATTGGAGGCAGTGCTCCAACTGATTTCGAATACGAATTGCATGAATTGAACTATTATCCTAACGATATGTTTTATATGTTCTCCGATGGTTATCCCGACCAATTTGGAGGAAACAACGGAAAAAAATTCATGAATAAACAACTAAAAGAAGTTTTTTTGAGCATACACAAAAAATCTCCTCAAACACAAAGAGGAATTTTAAAAGAAATTCTTGAGTCGTGGAGAGGTGAAAACGAGCAGATTGATGATGTATTAGTTATGTGTGTAAAAGTATAACAAGTATGAAGCAAATAAGTTTATTGCTATTTTTTATTATAACCATCTGCAATACATATGCACAAAACGAAAGGGTGGAAAAGTTTTTGAATGCGAATAAACAGCTGCCCGATTCCTTAATAATTAAATATACTTTAGATTCCGCATACAACTTAAAGTTTTCTGATTTTGAAACATCTATTCAGTTTGCTAAAATTGGAATTGAATATTCTAAAAAAAATAAGGATAATATTAATGAAGCCAACGGATACAATGTAATTGGTATTTGCAATCACTTACAAAACAATTATCAAGAAGCTTTTAATTTTTACCAAAAAGCACTTGAAATTTTCATCAAAAATAAACTTTATCGAGGACAGGCTTCAAGCCTCATTAATTTGGCTGCACTATACAACGACCAAAAAAATCAAGAATTAGCTATTAACTATAATAAAAAAGCTCTTAAAATTGCGATTGCCAATAAAGATACCATTAATATTTCAGCGGTTTATAATAATATAGGTATTTGCTACCAAAATCTTAATAAACTTGATAGTGCATTATATTTTTACTACAAGTCTTTAGACGTTCGAAAATCGTTAAATAGACTCGATTTATTAGTTAATAGTTATTCTACTATTTCAACTGCATATTCGGATAAAAAAGAATATGAAAAAGCTTTGGAATATCAACTCAAAGTTTTGGACTATGAATCTCAAAACAACAATAAAAGGGGTTATATTATTTCGTTAAGCAACATTTCTTCCAATTATTTCTCCTTAAAACAATACGACAAAGCTGTTGATAATGCCAAAAAGGCTTTAGAATTGGCAAATGAAATTCATTTTATTCAAATGTTACCTGATATCTATTTTAATTTATTTACCATTTATAACAACTTGAATGACAGCAGAAATACTGCTAAATATGCAATAGAATACATAAAACTCAAAGATTCCCTCTCAATTGTTGAAGCAAATGAAAAATTAATTGAAGTACAGACCAAGTATGACACAAAACTAAAAGAAAACGAAATTTTAATGCTAAACACTCAAAATGAGGTAAAGAATCAAAAAATTGAACAACAAAAAAATGTTACTTATTTTCTAGTTGTCTTTGCTGTACTTTCGGTTGTAATTATAATAATAGCATATAGAGCATATCGTCTCAAAACAAAAACAAATCAGATGATATTGACTCAAAATAACACACTTACTCTTCAAAAAGAAGAAATTGAGCAAAAAAACTTATTGGTTGAAGAAAAAAGTAAATTACTTCAGCACGCATTAGGTGAGATAAAGGATAGTATTAATTATGCTAAAAGAATTCAAGAAGCTATTTTACCAAAAACGGGTAAAATGACTGAATTTGAACAGTTATTTTCAGTGTTGTATCTGCCAAAAGATGTTGTAAGTGGCGATTTTTATTGGTTTGAAAGAGTTGATAATAAATATATTTTCGCAGCTGCTGATTGTACGGGGCATGGTGTGCCGGGAGCTTTTATGAGTATGATTGGCGTGAACAATCTAAATCAAATTATAATTGAAAATAAAATAACCCAACCCAATTTGATATTAAAAGAACTGAATAGAGCCGTTAAAAAAGTGTTGAAACAGGAGGGAATGGAAGGGGAAGTAAAAGATGGAATGGATATTTCTGTTCTTTGTTTTGATATAGAAAATCAAAAGGTACAATATTCAGGTGCATTCAGACCATTATTTTTTATAAGAGATAATAAATTGGAAGAAGTTAAAGGAAGCAGAAATCCTATAGGAGGAAATGCTCCTTCTGATTTTGAATATGAATTGCATGAAATTGATTATAAAACCAATGATTCTTTTTACATGTGCTCTGATGGTTTTGCCGATCAGTTTGGTGGAGATAAGGGTAAAAAATTCATGAACAAACACCTAAAGGATAGTTTTTTGGAAATCCACAACGAAAGACCTCAAAAACAAGTTGTTTTACTTAAAGAAATTCTAGAAAATTGGAAAGGCTCTATTGATCAAATAGATGATGTTTTAGTAATGTGTTTTAAAGTTTAGTTACAATATTTAGCAATAATTTCATAGGCTTGGGTTAGTCCTAATTCACCGGCTTTACTTAAATCTTTGCAAGCAAGTTCTCTGTTTTCTAAAATAAGTAATAATAAAGCTCTGTTAAAATATGCTTCTGCGAATAATGGATTTGCTTTGATTGCTGCTGAAAAATCATCAATTGCATCTGTATATTTTTCTTGCTCAAAATGTATGTGCCCTCGATTAAAATAAGCAAAACTAAAACTTGGGTTTAGTTGGATACATTTTGCATATAAATCTAAAATGGGCTTAAGGTCAACAGTTGATTTAAAGGCTAATTCTGAGTTTGTTTTACTCTCTTTTAAAAAGTTTGCAATACAAAAGTATGTGATGTAATTAGAACTGTCTAATTGTAAAGATGTTTTATAATCTGATTCTGAATTTTTTGTTTCACCAAGAGTCTGATATTGAATTGCTCTTTTTAAATATGGTTCGGCATCTATGGGATTTTCTTTTATTTCATCAGTCAATTTTTCAATCCATTTTGTTACACTGTTTTTTAATTCGAAGTCCATTTCCTTTTCAGTAACCAAGAAATAGGAAGAATATGACTCTTTGGTTTTGTTCCATGAATCTATAATTCGTTTATCTTTTACATTGGAAACCAATTGTATAGAATAAAAGGGTAGCAAAGCTATTTGATTTGTTTTTGAGTATTCACTTGAACCATAAGTCGAATTTCCGCTATTAAATGAGGTAACTTTAGCTATCAATAGTTCTTCATTTTTCTTTAAACTATCGGGAATATTTATTTTTGATTGATTAATAATTTGAGCTGTTTGATTGTCTATTTCTGCACCTTTGTAATCACCAAGTGCTTGTTTTATAGCTGCTCGTAGTTTATAACCGTCAACAAAGTCAGGGTAAATTGAAATTGTTTTTTCAGCTCCTGCCAATGCTTCTTTATATCGTTTTTGATTTTGCAAAATAAGGGCACGATTGTAATGAGCCAAAATATTTTTATTATTGATATTCAGTACTTTATCATAATCTTTTAGTGCTGCTTTGAAATTTTTCTTTTCTGTATAAATCAATGCTCTGTTATAATATGCATTTGACGAATTGGGAGAAATTTCAATCAAATGATTTAAATCTGCTAAAGCTTCGTCCGTTTTGTTTTGCTTGTAATAAATCATAGAGCGTTGAAAATAGGCATACGAATTTTTGCTGTCCAGCGAAATGGCTTTACCTAAATCTTTCATTGACAAGTTTAAACTGTCAAGATAAAAATAGGCAGTTGCTCGCCTAACGTAGTTTTGTGCATTCGATGGATTATTTTCTAAAACCAAGTTAAAGTCATTAATTGCTTCTTCATAATTCTTTAAACCCAGCTCAGCCATTCCTCTGATGATAAAAACCATTTCTCTTCTCGATTTGTATCTTATTGCCAGCTCACAATCTTTTTTTGCTTGCGTAAAATTTTCGGTATTTAAATAAGAGATGGCTCTGCATATGTAAACATCAGGGTTTTTATTGTTAAAGTTCAAAGCCTTGTTATAATCTTCAAATGCACTGTAATAATTTGATTGTTGGTCAAATAAGGTCCCTCTTAAAATATACAACTCCGGATTTCTAGGTTCTAATTCAATAGCCCTGTTTATATCACTTGATGCGCCAATAAAATCGCCAATTTCTGTTTTGGTAACAGCTCTATAGTAATATCCTTCGTAGTTTAATGGATTGTTGGTGATTGCTGTTGTGAAGCTCTCAATGGCTTGTTGATAGTTTTTATTAGATAAATCTATTCTTCCAATTAGTAACTTATTTTCCTTTTTTACTTGAGAAAATACAGAAAAGCTGATGGAAATAGCTATCCCCAAAATTATGTTCTTACATGAAATCATCAAGCTGACTTTGAATGAATTTAAGTTTTGGAAAAACAAAGCTAAGATTATTCCAAATTATACATATAAACTGTATTTCTATCGCCGACAACAATATTCAACTTGCCATTGTTTGATAAATCACTGATTTTAAAAACGGAAGAGCCGGTTAATGGAAAATTGTTTTCCGAAATACCCTTTTCATTTATTAGATGAATTGTTGAACCTGATACTAGCCCAATTTTATTGCCTGTTTTAAGTTTGAATAATTTTGGAGATTGAGTTATTTCTGTTTCAGTTTGATAGGTCAAAATAATTTTTTTATCAGTATTGTAAACGTTTATTTTATTTCCGTTTGTAAATAGTATTTCATTTGCATTATCGTTATTCAGGTCAAATGAAGAAAAGAATTTTGCACCGGCTTCATTTTCGAAGTTTAAAGTTTCATTTTTATCGGTAAAAAATAATCGAATTACGTTACCTAATGAATCGGAGGATACAGCATAAGATTTTTTTAAATCCATATTTGGGAATACAATAATTTGATTATTTGTGTTTGGCAGTTTATTTTTTAATAAAACTCTATCTTTTCCATTTCTTTCCAATAAGCGTATGCTACCATCTTTAAGAGTAACAACAATATAGTCTTTTTTGTCACTCACAAAATGATAAATCTGTTGTGTAGCGGCAGATTTTCCTTTGTTATATTCCCAGCCTTTAACTAAATTACCTTCAATGTCAAAATTGTATAATTGATTATTCTCACAGCCAATTAAAATTCGATAGTTTTTGTTCTTCTCATAGTCCAATGGTTCTAATCCTATTGTTGCAGGAGAAGGTAAAGTAACAGGAAACTTTCCTACATTATTTCCATTTCTGTCAAGCAAGAAAATTTTTGAAGAAGTGTTGAAAATCAATTGAAGTTTATTGTTTTTAAGGGCATCTACTTGATGAATTTTTCCGATGATTTTTTCATTCAACTGTTTTTTCCAAATTATTTTTCCTGTATTACTAATCAAATAAAGTTGATTCAAATTATCTTGAACAATAATTTCTTTTGTGTTGTCCACATGATTGATTACGATTTCAGGGTCAGTTGCAATTTCTCCATCAATCTGAGTTTCCCAAACAGAGTGAATTTCTTGTTTTGTTGCCGGATTGTATTTTAGAAATAAATTGGTGTAGAATAGGTTGTTTTTTTCGTGTGACAATTGAATAGCCACAGCTTCAAATTTTTTAATTAAATCTGTTTTTTCTTTTAGTACAGATTGATAATCTTCTTCTAAAAATTGTGTGTATAAGTAAGATGACCGAGCAATGTTATTGTAGATGAAAATTGATGAATAAAGAGATAAATTTTCCTTGAACAATTTAAAATTTTCATCATTTTCTAACGTTTTGTTTAGCGTCAAATTTTGAATATAGCTTTGCAAAGCAATTTCTGAATTACCAAAAATCAAATAATTGTCGCTTAAAGTATAATAAGGAGTTAAAAAGTTAACAAACGGTTTTCCAAAAAAAGTTTGAAAAAAATTAGTTAGATCAATTTTTGAAATAGCGTGTTCATTAAATAGAGTTGTGGGATAATTTTCTTGATTGATTTTCAAAGCAATATTCTCTAAAATTCCTTTTGTTTTCTCAACATCTTTTACCTGAAAAACAATGTAACAATTTTCATTCGAGATACTATCCTGCCTAGATTCTGAAACAATTAGTGCCATTTCATTACCCATAAAGTTGAGCCATTCTTCTTCAATATCCATTTGATATTGCGTGTTATAAAAATCAATCAAATCACTGTATAAATCATATTTCTTTCTGAACTCAAGCAGATTCTTTTTTTCTTTTATGAATAACTTGAAATTTTCAAAACTGTTATAATATAAAAAAGAGGTGTTATAAGGAACAACTTTCAATAACTCAATTTCTTGTGCTTTTTGATTTTTAAAAAGACTTAAAAATTGACCGCTCGAATCTGATGAATTTGTAAATCCACTCAAAGCCAACGAATTTGATTTTACATAAAAATCTAAAGAAGTCCAACCTCCAAACAGACTGCTATTTTTTGAGTAATTTTTTGCAGTACCGGTCAAGGTTTTATTAAAAAGCTTATGAATAGAAGCTGTATTTATAAATACATTCCCAAAATCTGATTCCCCTGAGGTATGATAAGCACTTGCAAAAGTAGAATTATTCAATAATGAAGTCTCACTTTTACTTTGCCGGATTGCATCTTCTAAAAGTAAAGAGCTGCTACTAAATAGGATGATTTCATTTGTATAAGATAAATACATTTGGGAAGAATCAGTTCCTACAAAATTGTAGATAATTGAATTTTCATAGCTTCTACTGGTTGGATTAGACCTTGTTGCTGCTTTTAAAGCATTGATTAGTCTTTCATCATCTATTTTTGTTAAAGTTGAAAAATAGTACAAAATATTAAAATCATCAGCCCCATTTGAATGTATCGAGAATTGAACATCCTTATTCAATTGTAAAGAAATAATCGAATTATTTTTTAAGATAGAATCTACATACGTTAATTGAGTGTGAATTTTTGAAAAAAAACTTGAATTATTTGTTAATTCTTCCCATATAATATTTGAAGAGTTTAACAATTTGAAAGCATGTTCTAAATTTTTACTCTTAAAAACTAGTATAGCATTCTGAGGAACAGCTTTTATTGTCTCTTTTTTTATTGTCTTCCGAGTATTTTTGTAAAAATTATAAACAAAAATGGTTGCTATACAAAAAGATAGAATAGCTAGTGCAATCAATACTTTTTTTGTCATTTTAAATGCTCTTTGGTAAAATCAAAATTAGAATATTTTAGACCTATCAATTTGTTAAGAAAACACAAACAATTAACACAATCTGTTTAATAAATAAATGAAGGCAACTTTATAAAAAACAATTCCGTCTGTAAATTAAAAAAATTAGAATTTTGTTCTGTAATAACATACTATCATGAAAAGAATATTTGTTTTTTCTGCTTTTTTTGTACTTTTTATATCATTAAAAGCACAAATATCTGTTAATACGACAGTAAATGCAACAACACTTGTAAATTCTATAGCTGGTCAAGGAGTTATCATAACCAACCCAGTACTCAACTGTCCAAATGGTGCGTATGCAACATTTACCGGAGGAGCTGGAAATATGGGTTTAGCTAGTGGTATTCTTCTTACAACTGGATATGCATCAACAGCCGTTGGTCCAAACAATGGAATTCAAACAGGAGAAGGTTTTTGTCATGGTACTACAACAAACGATCCTCAACTTAACTCAATAGAACCAAAAGCTGATTGGGATTTGTGTGTATTGGAGTTTGATATTAAACCACAGTGTGATATGTTGTCCCTTAGGTATGTTTTTGGTTCTGAGGAATATCCTGAATTTGTTGGACAATCCTTTAACGATGCATTTGGCTTTTTTCTATCAGGTCCCAATCCGGGTGGTGGAAATTATACAAATACTAATATTGCTTTACTACCGAGTACTTCTACAGTCGTATCTATTGACAATGTAAACTCTGCAACTAACCCAAGTTATTACGTTGATAATATAGGTGGTCCGAATGTTCAATACGACGGGTTAACAACTGTTTTAACTGCAACAATGCCTGTTGTTCAATGTTCTACTTACCACATGAAGTTTGCAATAGCAGATGCCGGTGATTGTAATGTGGATTCCGGAGTATTTTTTGATTTTAAAGGGCTTAATTGTCCGAATAGTGATGCTCAATTAAACGCTGTTGTTTCACAAGCTGTAGAAGCGTGCAAAAACGCTACATTTCAAATTATTGCAGATTTTGCAGTTGCTACAACTGTTAACATAACCACTACAGGAACTGCAACGAACGGAGTTGATTTTACTACTCCTGCAAGCTATAATTTACCTGCCGGATCATCTACTACAAATGCAACGTTAACTGCTGTTGCTGATGGTTTAACTGAAGGAGTCGAATCGGTAAATATTATTTTATCTTACAATGTTTGTGGAACTCTAGTTTATGACACTCTACCCCTAACAATTAACGATTCACCAATAATTAATTTTACATCAACACCTGAATCTTGTGGTGCTTGTAACGGAAGTGCATCAGCAACATTCACAAACGCTGCCCTACCAATTACTACAATGACATGGTCACCAGCTCCTGGTGGTGGACAAGGCACTGCAAATGCGACTGGTCTTTGCGATGGAGATTATATTTTATCGATTGTTGATAACAATGGCTGTCCAGCAACTGATACTGTTACAATAGGAACATCTTGCCCAACCTGTTCCATGACGGCATTAACAGCAACCCCAGGAGCGTGTAATTCAGGAACAAACACATTTACCTTAAATGGAAATATAACCTTTACGAATGCACCAGCGAGTGGCACACTAACAGTAACAAACTCATGCGGAGGAACACAAGTATTCAATGCACCATTTACGAGTCCACAAGCATATACAATAAACA
>JADYZM010000056.1 GCA_020853105.1 Flavobacteriales bacterium
TAAAGAAATGATCAACTGCGTTTTTACTGGTTAGAATCACAGAATCAAAATCTGCAAGATTAATTTTTTGTTGTCTGAATTCTTTTGCCGAAACTCCTTCAATGTGAATAAATTCGCGAAAATCTATTTTCACTTTACATTGTTCTGACAAATCAAAATATGGAGATTTTACTGTTTCAGGTTTGGGTTGAGAAACCAAAATGCTTTTTACTTTCAACATCATCCTATCGTTTTGTTTTTTTAGTCGAATGGAGATATTTTTTAGATTAAAAACTTTCCAACAACGACTAAAGGTAAAATTTCAAGGGTGCAAATGTACAAAAAAATATATAAAACTGAAATTTTATTATAAATACCTAAGGTAAAAAAACGAATGAATCTGAAAATTAGGACAATAATTACAAGGGGAATTACTACCGCTTTTATAATTATTAAAGCTTCAAAGTTGGAAAAAAAGAGTAGTGCAATTGCCGGGATAAGCAAAATACCTAGGAAATAATTATACAACATTACTGTATATGAATACATTGGGACTATTTGTTCGTTTGAAAATATTTTTGCCAGTAAAAATCCAAAAAGTAATTTAAAAAAGTAAGAACAAGCTACGCATAAAAGAATAAATGGAAAAAGAACAAATATTGAAAAATTTCCTCCGGCATTCATATAAAAATAAAAAATCAATAGCGAAAGATTAAAAATGTAGATAATCATTAAGCTAAAATTTACCCGGTGAAAGAAAACTCTTTCTTCTCTTGCAACTTCTTGAGAGGCATAGAATGAAAACATAGATTTATAAATTTGATTGAATCGGCTCAACCCAAAAGCCCTTGTAAAAGCTAACAACAAAACTACTAGAGTTAGCACAATTGCTGGCCATTCTGAATGGATGTCTTTTTTAACTTCTGGAGTAAATAAAGGAGTTTGAGAAGTAATTCCTTTAGATTTGTCAGTTACAGTTGATTTTCGATGAGGAAAATTTTCTACAGAAGTCCAAATATTCACTAAACTGTCGTGTTTTATCGAATCAGCAATTGCAACAGAATCTATTGCGGATAAGCTATCTTGAGCGACGGAGCTGTCTGATACTTGTGAAATATTTTGACTTGAAGGAGAAATGATAGTTTGAAACATAGAAAAACAAAACTCTTTATACAAAAATAGTGTATTTGTAGAGATGAGTTTTATTGGGAAGAAAATCTTTTTTTACAGCAGTTTATGCTTCTGTGCTTTTTGAATGGCTTCAATTTTATTGTGAACTTGAAGTTTTTTGTAAATATTTTCAATGTGTTTTCTGACGGTTCCTGAGCTAATAATTAAATTTTCTGCAATGCTCTGATAGTTTAAACCCTTAGAAAGTTGTTCTAATATTTCTATTTCTCTTTTGCTGAGTTCTATTTCTTCAGTTTCTATATTTTGCTCAGAAACTCGTTGAGGAGATCGTAATAGGTTTAGTGTTTTTAAAGCTACTGATGGAGTCATTGCCGCACCACCATCTAGCACCTGTTTAATTCCGTTGTAAAGTTCATCGGGGTTGGTTTCTTTCAACAAATATCCATCTGCTCCAGATTTTATAGAGTTGAAAATATTGTTATCGTCATCCATAACTGTTAGCATAATTATTTTGATGTGTGGATATTTGGCTTTGATAATTTCAGTAGCTTCCATACCGTTCATTTCGGGCATTTGAATATCCATCAATATTACATCAATATTACTGTCAGCAGCTAACTTGCCAATCAATTCTGCACCATTTGCACCTTTGAACTTAAATTTTAAATCATCAAAGAAAGATATCTTTTCTTCGATAGCTTCGGCTAAAAAATTATTATCCTCGGCAATCGCAATTTTTATAGGCATTGTAAATTTTTTATCAAAGATAAATATATACGTTTAACATTTCCTATACGACATTTAACGTATCTTTTGGGATTATAAGAGTAATTTTTGTACCTGTATCAGGTTTAGATTCTATATTTAACGAAGCATTGATTTTTTTAGCTCTGTTTTTCATGTTGAGCAGTCCATTTCCGGTTTGAATGTGATTCAAATCAAAACCTATTCCATCGTCTTCTATTGAAACTACAATACTTTTTGAAGTTTCCATTAAAATGAGTTTAATACGAGAGGCTGCAGAATATTTTATGGAATTATTAATAGATTCTTGTACAATTCTGTGGCAATTAACTCCCTGAATGGTATTTAACAGATAATTTGATTTTATTGTATTTTCAAACTCAAATGTAATTTGTTCTTGGGCAGATCTTGCTGTGGTAATATAATTTTGGAGTCTCCCGGTAAGGTCGCCAAAAGTTATTTGTTCTTGATTTAAAGCCCAAATAGTATCTCTTAGTTGAGTGATTGTGGTTTTTGTAAAAGACGAGATGTCTCTAAGTTTATTGTTGAGTTTTTCGTCAGTAGTTTTGAATAAATATTTCATATTGTCAACCGAAGAAATGATAAAAGTGAGTTGAGAGCCAATATTGTCGTGTAAATCCCTTGAAATTCTTAAGCGTTCTTCATGAATTTCGTTTTGAATTTTAACTAGGGCGAGTTGGTCTTTCAGTCGGTTTTCTTCAAGCAATTGCTGTTGTTTTTGTTTTTGTTGCTTATAGATGAAAAATCCTGATAATACAACGATTAACAAAATTGCAGAAATGAGTATAAGAGTATTGGTTTTGGTTTTAGATTCAAGTTCTTTTTTTGCGATTTCAATTTTTTGTTCGGCAATTTGTTTTTCGTTTTTTTCTGTTTCAAATTGAATTTCGAGTTCAGCAATGGTTTTGTTGGTGCTTTCATTTAGCAAAGAATCTTTTAAAGATTGGTGTATTCGTAAGTAATCTATTGCTTTTTGTGGGGATTTTGTATTTTCAAAACACAACGATAAGTGTTCTGCGGCATATTGCGCCATGTGAATATAATTATTTTCTAAAGCCATTTTATAACATGCTTCCATCCACGTTATTGCTTCCAAATAATTTTTTTGAGCGAAATAATAGTCGCCATATAAAACTAAACATTCGGCAATTCCATAGATATCATTTCTTTTTTTTCGGATGTTATATGCTTGGTCTAGGTATGCTTTGGATTTTATAAAATCTTTTTTTTCTAAATAAACACCTGATAAATGTCCAAGAGCAAAGGGAATTCCAATGCTGTCTTTTTGTTTGATTTTCAGTTCGAGAGCTTTGTTAAAGAATAATATTGCACTGTCTAAGTTTCCCGACGATTGTAGTAAAATTCCGTAGTTGTCGTAAATTGGGTTGAGTAATATTTCATTTTCCTCTTTTTCAAGCAACTCAATGCCCTTTTTCATGTAGTATTTAGCTTTATTAAGATCTCTCAAACGCATGGAATATCCTAAATTACCATAGGTATTTCCGGCTTTGGAATGATTTCCAATGGATTCATAAATTACAATGGCTCTTAAATCATGAGTCAAGCGTTTGCCGTAATCTCCTAAATATGCATAAATCAATGCCAATTCGGTGCATACATCTGCTTCTAATTCTTTGTTTTGTATTAGTCTGGCATGCTCAAGTGCAGTTGAAAACAATTTTTCGGATTTAACTGTATTGCCTAGAACTTTGTCGTGTGGAATGGCTAAAACTTGCCTTACTTGCTCTTCTGTCGATAAATTTTTTATAGCAATTTCTACACTGTCTATGTAGTTTTTTTGTGCAAAAACCGTAACACTTACTAGCAGAAAAATTCCAATCAAACTTTTTTTCATGGAAAAACTTTTGTTAAAGAGAACCTTTAAATTGCTTTAAAAATCGAATATCACCTTCAGAAAACAACCTTAAATCATTGATTTTGTATTTCAGCATTGCTATTCGTTCAACGCCCATTCCGAAAGCAAAACCGGTGTATTTTTTTGAGTCTATACCACAATTTTCTAAAACTTTCGGGTCAACCATTCCACAGCCCAATATTTCCAAGTAACCGGAATATTTACAAATGTTACAGCCCTTACTGTTACAAACAGAACAAGAAACGTCAACCTCGGCACTAGGTTCTGTAAAAGGAAAATACGATGGACGTAGTCTGATTTCAGTATTTTCACCAAACATTTCTTTGGCAAAATACAATAGAGTTTGTTTTAAATCTGCAAAAGATACATTCTCTGCAATATATAAACCTTCAATTTGGTGAAAAAAACAATGGGCTCTGGCAGAAATAGCCTCATTTCTATAAACTCTTCCCGGAGATAACGTTCTGATAGGTGGCTTTTGGCTTTCCATAACCCGAACTTGCACTGAAGACGTGTGTGTGCGAAGAGCAATTTCACCGTTGTTCGATTCAACAAAGAATGTGTCTTGCATATCTCTGGCAGGGTGCTCAGGAGGAAAATTTAATGCTGAAAAATTGTGCCAATCGTCTTCTATTTCAGGTCCGTCAGAAACTGTAAATCCAATTCTGGAAAAAATTTCAACAATTTGATTTTTTACCAATGTTATCGGGTGTAGAGAGCCTATTTCAATTGGATATGGAGTCTTAGTTAAATCAATATCAATTGATTCTTTGGATTGAGAGTCTTGTGTGTTTTTGAATGCGTCAATTTTCGATTGAGCTTTATCTTTTATCTGATTGATAAGTTGACCGATTTCTTTTTTTTCTTCGTTTGGAACATTTTTAAAATCTACCAATAAATCTTTTAAAATGCCTTTTGACCCCAAAATTTTTATTCTGAATTCTTCAACTTGTTCGGCGTTTTGGGCTGTAAAGTTTTCTACATTTTTTAATACTTCTAGAAGCCTGTCTTTCATAGGAAAGGTTTATTTTTTTACAAGTTTTACTGTCATCTTGATGTCTTCGACAGGTCTGTCTCTTTTATCTGTCTTAACGGCAGCAATTTTATCTACTACATCTAAGCCTTCAACAACTTCACCAAAAACGGTATAATTCATATCTAAATGCGGAGTTCCACCAAGAGTTTCATAAATTTTTATTTGCTCTTCGGTATATTCAAATTTGTTTTGAGTATTTGCATTTTTTGATTTTAACATAGCCTCTAATTCTGCTCTTTTGAATGTTCGTCCTTGAACAATATAAAATTGTGTGCTAGATGAAGCTTTTTGGGGGTTAACATCATCACCTTCTCGTGCAGCAGCCAAAACGCCTTTTTTGTGAATGATTCCTCTTACAAACTCTGCGGGAACAGTATAACCCAAACCACCTTCACCAAGGACTGAACCAGGTTTGGCATTTTTTGAATCAGGGTCGCCTCCTTGAATCATGAAATTTTGAATCACCCGATGAAATAAAGTTCCGTCTAAAGCTCCATCTTTGGCTAATTTCATAAAATTATCACGGTGTTTTGGGGTTTCATTATATAGGCTGATTTTTATATCACCAAGTGTGGTAGAAATTAGTACCAGAGTGTTTTTTTGTGAATTTTGGGCAATAGAAACAAAGCTGATTAAACTGATTATCAGCATAGAAATCAATTTTTTTGTAGTTGGTATCATTATTTTTTATAAATTTGTTAATTACAAAGCTAACAAATGATAGAATATTTTAGCTTTAAAACTTAAATAATTCAAAAGAAAAATTTAAATGAAACAGATTCTAAACATTAAAACAATTGTATTGGTTTTTGCAGGATTAATTGTATTTTCTTGTGCCAAAGAACGTTCGCCAAGTTTACATATTACTGTTTTAGATGAAAAAGGAGCCCCAGCTTCAGGTGCAACGGTTCATGCTTGGCCAAGTAATGATGCAACTAGTGCGGGAAGTACTGTAAATGAAGCTGAAATGGACAAAACCGGAACAACTGATGCGGCAGGCTATATTAAATTTGATTTTAAATTCTCTGCTGTATTAGATGTTGATGTGGTTTATTATAGAACCAATCAAACAGTTGATACATCTGGAACTTTGATTACGACAATTGACTCATTGAGTGGGCATAAAGTTGTAAAAATTGAAACGGTAAGACAAACAGACGAAGCAAACGACTACAGAGAAACTGTAAATCTTAGATAATTACTGGTTTAAATAAGTAATTATTGCTTTTTTCATAAACACATTTTGTTGTTCCCCAACTAAATCTTGAGGAAGTTTTTTTATACATTTAAAATGGGGCCAACCTTCATTGTCCACCCCAAGTTTTTTATAATAACCAAAAGGTGTTAGAACTGTGCAGATTCCAACGTGTATCAAGTCAATTTTTTGTTCGCGTTTTAACACTTGATGATTCATTCCCAACTCCTGTAGCCCAATTATAAATAAAACTGATTGTAAATCTGGAATTTCACCAAATTTTTTTCTGAGCATAAGTTGGATTTTTACCCATTCTGTATTTATATCAATATCCTGAGGATGCATGACACAAAATTATCGATTTAACAATAAACAATAGGGTATTGAAAAAATCATTTAATATAAAACAAAATAAAAAGGATGCTTCAATAGTTTTGTAAGTATGAATTTTTTTGATTTTCTATTTATTGTACCGCTTTTGTGGGGGGCATACACAGGCTTTGTAAAAGGACTTGTTATAGAATTGGCATCATTTGTTGCTTTAGTATTAGGGGTTTGGGGCGGTTTAAAATTTTCATATTTATCATCAGCCTATTTGAGCAAATTTTTTGATATTTCAGATAACATTATGCCTTTGATTTCTTTTTCTATTACGTTCATAACAATTGTAATTCTTGTTTTTATTTTAGCAAAATTGTTACAAGGAGTTTTAAAGAAGGCAGCTCTTGGAATTTTCAATAAAATTTTAGGATTGGCATTTGGCGTTCTAAAGTTTGCTTTTATTATAAGTATAGTTCTCAATTTACTTAATGTTTTTAATAAAGAAGTAGAATTTATTAAACCAGAACAAAAGCAATCGTCGTTATTATATAATTCGATTGAAAAATTAGGACAAATGATAATTCCCGGAATTAAAGAATTGAAGCTAAACTCAGCCCTTTCTACCGATGAAAATGGATTAAATGAATAAATTCTCAAAAAAAGTTCTTTAAAAGGTAAGTAGCAATTAATTGATAAACAGTTATACAACTATAGATATTTCAATCTTCTTGAAGATAAAACACATCTAAATCAATTAGATTCAGTACATTTACAACAGTTCTCTTATGAAATCCTTGATTAGATGAGGAAAATAGGTTTAATTTTAGTATTTTTTAGTCTTATATATTGTTCTCCGAAAGGACCGGTAACATATTCCAGTCCAATGGTCGGAAAAACAAAGTCAGATTTGATTAAAGAAAAAGGGACTGCTCAAAAAGTGAAAATATTTGGTAGTGATGAAGCTTTGATATACGTTGTAAGAGAAGCCTATTTTGGGCGAATTAAAGAAATTAAACCAGAAACCAAACCCAAACAGATTGTTGAGATTGAGCACATTTATTATGTAAATTCTTTAGGAAAGATATATAAATATCAAGTGTGGAAAAAGAAAATTAAGCCTAATCAAAACAAATCTGCCGAAAAACAATAAATGTCAGAAAATTGTTGGTCGTGAGGTTCTGTAGGGACGTGCTCCATTTCTTGGAAAGGATAAAAAATACCAATTTTTAGTGCGTTGGGTTGGTTAACAAGAAAACCATCATAATAACCACCTCCATAGCCCACTCTATATCTATTTTTGTCAAAAGCCAATCCAGGAACAACAATCAAATCATAATTACCATCAAATTCGATGCTATTTGCAGGGTGTTGAGTGCCTGCAATACCTGTTTCTAGTTCGTCGAGAGAATTTAAAATAAGGTTCTGTAGTTTTCTCTGTTTTAATGTTTTGGGAACAACAACGGTGATTTTGTTATCAAGTAATTTTTGAATCAATGGAGAGATATTGATTTCGCTTCCGAGCGGAATGTATGCATGAACAACCTTTGCATTTATTTTAGAAATAGTTTCCCAAAGTTGTTTGCAAATGACATTATCATAAATTTGTTTTTTGTAAGGGTTAAGCTGAGCTCTCCTTTTAAGCATTCTAATTCTGATGTCTTTTTTTTCTTGCAAAACAAAAGATTTAGTTGGCTACATTGGAGAAAAATTTCAACCGTAGTAATCTCATCTCGTGTTCGGAAAAAGCATTGTCAAATTCTGCCATTGCCTCTTCAATGCTATCTGAATCTGCTTCCATAAAATATTCAAAAACTTCTTCTTGGTCAGATTCATCAATTATCTCGTTGATGTAATAGTCTAAGTTTAATTTTGTTCCTGAATGGACAATCATTTCCAGTTCATTAATCACATCATCTAGGCTAATTCCTTTCGAAATAGCAATGTCTTCCAAATCAATTTTACGGTCGATACTTTGAACAACAAATACTTTAAGTCCGGATTTGTTCACTACAGATTTAACCACCATATCCATGGGGCGTTCTATATCATTTTCCTTAACGTATTTATCAATTACTTCAATAAATTCTTTTCCAAATTTTTCAGCTTTTCCTTGTCCAACACCGGAAATTGTGGTTAATTCTTCAATGGTGATCGGGTAACGGGTTGACATGTCTTCTAACGAAGGGTCTTGAAAAATCACAAATGGAGGAAATCCTTTTTGTTTAGCTATTGATTTTCTTAAATCTTTTAAAATTGAAAATAACACTTCGTCGGTTGCACCGCTACTTCGTTGAGGTATTATTCCGTCACCATCATCAACATCGCTGTAATCATGAGGTTTTACTAAATGGAAAGATTGAGGTGAATTTAAAAATTCTTTCCCTTGTAAAGTAACTTTTAATATTCCATAGTTTTCTATTTCTTTAATTATCATTCCTCCCACAATAGATTGTCTGATAACTGCTTCCCAGTATTTGTTGTCTTTTCCTTCGGCTTTTCCTTTTCCAAACATTTTGTGAGAGTCGTGTCCGAAAGACTTTATTTCTGAAGACACAAATCCGGCAATGAAGTTTGCAATGTATTTGGCTTTGAAAACTTCGTTTAGAGAAAGAATAGTGTTTAACAACAATTCTACATCTTCTTTTCCTTCAAATTTTTCTTTTGGATTTGAGCAATTGTCGCACATTCCTTTTTCGCTGCAATCTTCATCAATATATTTTTCTCCAAAATAATTGAGCAATTGTTTTCTTCTACATACTGCAGTTTCAGCGTATGAAACCATTTCGAAAATGAGTTGTAACCCAACCTCAAGCTCTGCAACCGGCTTCCCGTGTAAAAATTTTTCAAGTTTTTCAATGTCCTTATAGCTATAAAACGCCACACACAAACCTTCACCACCATCTCTACCAGCTCTACCAGTTTCCTGGTAATAACTTTCAAGACTTTTGGGGATGTCGTGATGAATTACATATCTCACATCAGGTTTGTCTATACCCATTCCAAATGCAATTGTTGCAACAATTACGTCTGCTTCCTCCATCAAAAACATATCTTGGTTTTTGGCTCTTGAAGCTGAATCGAGTCCGGCATGGTAGGGAAGTGCTTTTATACCGTTTACTTGTAAAAACTCAGCAATTTCTTCTACTTTTTTTCTGCTCAAACAATAAATAATACCGCTTTTGCCTTCGTTTTGTTTTACAAATTTGATGATTTCTTTTTTAACATCTTTTTTGGGTCGTACTTCATAATATAGGTTATGCCTGTTAAAAGATGATTTGTAAACTTTTGCATCTATCATGCCTAAGTTTTTTTGAATATCTTCCTGAACTTTTGGAGTTGCAGTGGCAGTTAGAGCAATAATTGGTACTCGGTCTATGGATTCAATAATTGTTCTTAGTCTTCTATATTCAGGCCTGAAATCGTGTCCCCATTCTGAAATACAATGAGCTTCATCAATGGCAAAAAATGAAATTTTTATACTTTTTAAAAATTCTACATTTTCTTCTTTGGTTAGAGATTCAGGGGCAACATAAAGCAATTTGGTGATTCCGTCAGCTACATCTTGTTTAACTTGGCGGGCTTCGGTTTTGTTTAGAGATGAGTTATAAAAGTGGGCAACACCATCTTGGCTGGAAATTCCTCGAATAGAATCTACTTGATTCTTCATTAAAGCAATTAGCGGAGAAACAATAATAGCTGTTCCATCACACATAAGTGCAGGTAATTGGTAGCATAGTGATTTTCCACCACCTGTTGGCATAATAACAAAAGTGTCTTTGCCTTCTAGCAGATTATTGATTACTTTTTCTTGTTCACCTTTGAATTGGTCGAATCCGAAGTGAGTTTTTAAATAGTCCGTAAGGGAAACTTCTAAGGTTTGCATGTTTTATTTTTTAGTATAATGTTTACATTTGCAAACTAAAGTTACGACAATAACTTATATATAAAAAAAATTTTTAACATACTTTAGCTAAACGTATCATAATAAACTGTTAATGAATGACATTTGCAGATGAAATAAAAAATAATGCGATAAGTTCACTAAAAATTGAAGCCAAATCAATTGAAAACTTAATTCAGTTTATTAATGATGATTTTGTTGCTGTTGTAAACCTTATTCTTAATTCAAACGGGAGGGTTGTAGTAACGGGAGTTGGAAAAAGTGCTATTGTCGCTCAAAAAATTGTGGCAACGCTCAACTCAACCGGAACACCTTCAATTTTTATGCATGCTGCAGATGCTATTCATGGAGATTTAGGAAATATTCAGAAAGATGACATTGTAATTTGTATTTCAAAAAGTGGAAATACTCCCGAAATAAAAGTGTTGGTCCCTTTTGTTAAAGGGTTTGGAAATCAATTGGTTGCCATAACAGGAAATATAGATTCATATTTAGGAAAACAAGCCAATTATGTGTTGAATACCTATGTAGAGGCGGAGGCTTGTCCAAACAATTTGGCACCAACAAGTAGCACAACTGCTCAAATGGCTATGGGTGATGCTCTTGCCGTTTGTTTGCTGCATCAACGAGGGTTTACCGATAGGGATTTTGCTAAATATCATCCCGGTGGGGCATTGGGAAAGAAATTATACTTACGAGTTTCTGATTTAATGGTTCGTAATGAAAAGCCTGAAGTTACCATAAATCAATCGTTGAAAGAGGTGATTATTGAAATTTCTAAAAAACGATTAGGGGTTGCAGCTGTTGTCGATAATTCAAAATTAGTTGGAATTATAACCGATGGAGATATTCGTCGGATGCTAGAGAAAAATATGGATATCAATCAAGTGTTGGCAAAAGACATTATGGGTAAATCGCCCAAAACCATTCAGGAAAATTGTATGGCTGTTGAAGCTTTAGCCTTGATGGAAAGCAATGGTATTTCACAATTGATTGTTGTTAATGAAAGTGATGCATACTCGGGAGTTATACACATTCACGATTTACTCAGAGAAGGAATTATTTAACTCTTACTCATCAATTCCGCCCCAAAAATCTTCCTCTTGTTCGGTTAAAACAAAGTCAAGTTGTTTTCTGGAAAGATCAGCTCTTTTTACTCGAATCCGGACTTTATCTCCCATTCGATATGTTTTTTTGTGTTTTCTTCCGATTGCTTGGTAATTGTCGGGGTCAAACGAGTAAAAATCGTCGGTCATATCTCGTAAACGAACCATTCCTTCACACATTCCACTCATAATTTCTACATATATTCCCCACTCGCTCACACCTGAAATGATTCCGTCAAAAGCCTGACCGATTTTGTCTTGTAAAAATTCTACTTGTTTGTATTTTATACTGGCTCTTTCTGCTTCGGCTGCCAGAAGTTCCATTTTGGATGAATGTTTACATTGCTCTTCAATTTCGGTTTGGTTAAAAGATTGCCCGCCATCCAAATAGCGTTGTAATAAACGATGGGCAATAATATCAGGATAACGCCTGATGGGTGATGTAAAATGGGAGTAGTAGGAAAAAGCTAAGCCATAATGACCAATATTATTGGTTGAATAAGCAGCTTTTGACATGGTACGGATGGCAAGTTGTTCGATTAAATTTTCTTCGTTTTTACCTTTAACTTCTTCCAGCAAATTGTTTAAAGATTTTGCCAATTTACTTTCATCTAAGCTGAGGTTATAGCCAAATTTTTTAATGAAATTTGAAAATACTTGTAGTTTTTCTTGGTTGGGTTCATCATGAATTCGATAAACAAAGGTTTTGGGTTTTTGATTTTTTGGAGTTTTTCCAATAAATTCAGCAACTCTTTTGTTAGCCAAAAGCATAAATTCTTCAATAAGTTTGTTTGAATCTTTGCTTTCTTTGAAGTAGATCCCTATGGGATTTCCATCTTTATCTAGGTTAAACTTTACTTCTATTCTGTCAAAAGCAATAGAACCTTTTTTAAAGCGGTCTTTTCGGAGCAATTTTGCTAATTTGTCCATTTGAAGAATTTCTTCAGCAAAGTCGCCTTTGCCTGTTTCAATGCGTTCTTGGGCTTCTTCGTAGGTAAAACGTCTATCCGAAAATATAACTGTTCTGCCGAACCACTCTTTTTTTACTTCAGCACTATCCGTAAGTTCAAAAACAGCTGAAAAACAAAGCTTAGTTTCGTGTGGACGAAGCGAACAAGCATTGTTCGATAATACTTCAGGAAGCATTGGCACAACACGATCAACTAAATATACAGAAGTTGCCCGTTGTAAAGCCTCTTTGTCGAGCAAAGTTCCGGGTTGTACGTAGTGCGACACATCAGCAATATGCACTCCTATTTCCCAGATACCATTTTCCAGTTTTTTGATGGAAAGAGCGTCGTCAAAATCTTTGGCATCAAGGGGGTCAATAGTAAATGTAGTTACGGTTCTGAAGTCTAAACGATTTTTTATTTCGGCATTACTAATCTCAATATTCAGTTTTGCGGCATCTTGTTCTACTTTTTCAGGGAATTTGTATGGCAACCCATATTCAGCAAGAATTGCATGCATTTCTGTGTTTCTTTCACCTGCTTTTCCTAAAACATCTATAATTATACCGTAAGGATTTTTTTTATTTTTTGGCCACTCGGTAATTTTTACGACAACTTTATCGCCGTTGTTGGCACCTTTTAATTTGTCGTTTGAAACAAAAACATCAACGGGCATTCGAGGGTCGGTGGTAACTACAAAGGAGAAATTTTTAGATTTATCGATAATTCCAACAAATTCTGTTTTTGCACGTTCAATGATTTCAACAATTTCACCTTCGGGTTTACGCTTTTGTTTGCTAGAAAACACGTTAACTTTTACTTTGTCGCCATTTAAAGCTCCATTTGTATTTTTTGGAGAAATAAAAACATCGTCTTCTTCTTCTGAAATAATAACATAGGCAATTCCAGATGCTGTCATATCAACGGTTCCTTCTACAAATGCACCTGAAGAATTTAGTTTGAATGTTCCACTTTTTGTTTCGACTAGTTTGCCTTGAACAGCGAGTTCTTCTAAAACAATTGACACTAATCGTTTGTTTGAAATGTCTTTGAATCCAAAAGCTTGACTGATTTGTTTGTAGTTAAATGTGTATGAAGGATTTTTTTCAAACAGACTGGATATTTGTTGAATTAGATTTGATTTAAAGCCTCCAGTATTGTGTTTTTTGTGTTTAGACATTTGGTATAAATAAAGTTTAAAGATAGGTATTAGTTGTACTAAACCATAAAAAGTCCTCAGAAAAGTTACAACTGTAAATTTAAATTTTTTAGGAAGGATAATTTGTTTAGTGTTTTTGAATCAATTGTTAATTATACAATTATCGGGCTTTTTGGTAATTTCGTTGTCTTAAATGCCTTTACTATGCAAATTTTTGAAAACCAAAACCTAACAAAAGCAAGGCAACTTCTTTTGGAGAATAAGGTTGAAGAAAGTTTGATGGTTTTCGAGTCAATAGAAAGTGAACTTACCGCTTTAGACAAATTGTTGTATAAAGGAAACTATTACCTTGTTGCACAAAACTTTAAAGAATCGGTTACAGCACTGATTCAGGCAAAACAATTGGCTGTCGAACAAAATGAAATTTCTAAATTACTTATCGCTTATGAGTTGTTAACCACTCTGTATTATAAAATTGCCGATTATTCTTCTGCTGCAGAAAATTGTCTGGAATACATTGAATTGCTTCAAGATACAAACCAATCCAAGACAAAACTGTTTGATGCGTTTTTACAGCTGGGGAATATCTACCAAAGCACACATAACTTTCAAGAAGCAATTTCAAACTATACCCGTGCAAACAAGTTGGCAAAACAACTAAAAAACACAAAACAAGATTCTGAAACTCTATTTAAAATTGGTAATGCGTACAATTGGAACGAAGAGTTGGAATTGGCTGAAAATTTCTTGCTTCAAAATATTTCTATTAATAAAAATGAAGGGTATTATAACGCCTGGTCGTTAGCCAGCTTATCTATTCTATATACCAAACAAAAAAAATACAGTGAGGCTCAATCTACTTTTGAGAAAAGCCTATCGGAAGCAAAGCAAGCTAATGATACACAACTTATTTCCAATATTTACAAAAGCCTAGGTAATTTGTTTTTAGTTACAAACCGATTCGACCAAGCTATTGAAACACTTTCTAAATCAATAGATATTTGTAAACAACTCAATTTGAAGGTTGTGTTGATGAAGGCTCACGAATTTATTGCAGAAGCCTACGAAAAGAAAGGCGATTTAGCAAGTGCATACCACAACTTTAAAGCATATTATATTTTAAACGAAGAAATAAAACAGACAGATACGGATATTAAACTAAAAGGGCTTCAACTAAAATTTGATGTTGATGAGGCTAAAAATGAGGCTGAACTCTACCGATTAAAAAATATAGATTTAGTTACTGCCAACAACGAAATTGAACGCCAAAAACAAGAAATTGTACTAAAAAATCAAGAAATAACTGATAGTATTGTATATGCAAGAAGGATTCAAAATTCCATTTTACCAGAAACATCAGCTATTCAAACAATTTCTCAGGAACATTTTGTGCTCTATAAGCCCAAGGATATAGTTAGTGGTGATTTTTACTGGATTTCGGAAAACGAAGAAAAAGTTTATTTTGCTGTTATCGACTGTACGGGTCATGGTGTTCCCGGTGCATTTTTAAGCATCATCGTTAACAATTTGTTTAATAAAGCTATTCACGAACAAAATTTGGTTGAAACCCAAAAAATTTTGGAATATATTCATCAAGAATTGATTGTTTCATTGAATAAGAAAAATAATGATTCCGGCAAAGATGGTATGGATGTAGCTCTTTGTTCAATTGATAAAAAAACTCGTGAACTTCAGTATTCAGGTGCCAATAATCCATTGATAATAGTTCGAAACGGACAACTTATTGAATTGAAACCAGACAAAATGATGATTGGAAATAATCTTGTTTACACAGATAAACAAATTTCACTAAACAGTATCAATCTCTTTAAAAATGATATGCTTTATCTATATTCCGATGGATATGCCGACCAATTTGGCGGTCCAAAAGGTAAAAAATTCAAAAGCAAAAGACTAAAAAGTTTGTTCCTCGAAATTTTTGAAAAAAGCTGTGTCAAACAACTTCAAGAATTAGAAAACACTTTTGTAGAGTGGAAAAGCAACTTGGAACAAATTGATGATGTTTGTATTATGGGTATTAAAATTTAGACCGATTATTCCACAGTTACTGATTTTGCCAAGTTTCTTGGCTGATCCACATTACAACCTCTCATAATTGCTATATAATACGATAGTAATTGCAATGGAATTGTTGTCAACAAAGGACTTAAAGCCTCATCAGTTTCTGGAACTTCAATAGTATAATCAGCAATTGCTTTTACTTCGGTGTCGCCCTCTGTAACAATGGCAATAATTTTCCCATTTCTTGCTTTAACTTCTTCAATGTTGCTGACTACTTTTTCGTAGTTTCCGTGTTTGGTAGCAATAACTACAACAGGCATTTCCTCATCAATTAAAGCAATAGGACCGTGTTTCATCTCTGCGGCAGGGTATCCCTCGGCGTGGATATATGAAATTTCTTTCAATTTTAATGCTCCTTCCAGAGCTACAGGAAAATTATAACCACGACCCAGGTATAGAAAATTTCGGGCGTTTTTAAATTTTTCAGCAATGGCTTTTATTTGATTATCAGTATTTAGTAGTTTCTCTACTTTTTCAGGTATGGTGCTCAGTTCTACCATTAGTTGTCGCAATTTGGAATCAGACAGAGAGCCTTTTGCTTGTGCCAATGATAATGCCATCAGACTCAATACGGTTACTTGAGCTGTAAATGCTTTAGTAGAAGCTACTCCAATTTCTGGTCCTGCATGTGTATATGATCCGGCGTCGGTTGCTCTTGAGATTGAAGAGCCTACAACATTACAAATTCCAATAATGGTAGCACCTTTTTCCTTTGCTAGTTTAATTGCAGCAAGTGTATCGGCAGTTTCTCCTGATTGAGAAATGGCAATCACCACATCACTCTCAGTAATAATCGGGTTTCGGTATCTAAATTCTGAAGCATACTCAACCTCAACAGGAATTCGGGCAAAATCTTCAATCAAATATTCACCAACCAAGCCAGCATGCCAAGATGTTCCGCAGGCTACTATGATAATACGCTCCGCATTGATTATTTTTTGTTTGTATTCCCTAATTCCACCAAGCGAAACAATCCCTTTATTCAGGTCTATTCTGCCCCGCATACTGTTTTTAATAGAGGTGGGTTGTTCAAATATTTCTTTAATCATAAAATGATCAAATCCACCTTTTTCAATAGCTTCAAGTTGCATTTCAAGTTCCTGAATATAAGGAACTTTAGGTTGGTTTTTGATGTTGATTAATCGTAGTTCCTCTCCCTTTTTCAGTATGGCTATTTCTTCGTCGTTGAGGTACAACACATTTTTTGTGTATTCAATTATTGGTGTGGCATCAGAAGCTATATAATATTCATCAGTTTCGCCAATGCCAATAACAAGCGGACTGCTTTTTTTTGCAGCAATCAGCATATCCGGATTTTTTTTAGACAACACAACAATTGCGTAAGCTCCAACAACTTCATTCAAAGCTATTCGAACAGCTTCTTCAAGATCTACTCCTGCTTTTATACGAATGTCCTCTATCAGATGAATCAATACTTCTGTGTCAGTATCACTTGAAAATTGATGCCCTCGTTGAGATAATTCTGCTTTTAAAGAAGCATAATTTTCAATAATCCCATTGTGAATAATAGCTAAATCACTATTTCCGGAAAAGTGAGGGTGAGCATTTCTGTCGCTTGGAGCTCCGTGTGTTGCCCAACGTGTATGTCCAATTCCAATTGTGCCAGAGGTGTCTTTGTCTGACGCAAAAGATATCAACTCCGAAACTTTACCCTGTTTTTTGAATAAATTAAGTTCTTGGTTATGAATTAAAGCAACTCCAGCACTGTCGTAACCTCTGTATTCTAATCGTTGTAATCCTTTAATTAATATAGGATAGGCTTCTTTTTTGCCTATATATGCAACTATTCCACACATAGTTTAATATTTTGAATAGGTGATGTTTAATTTTAATTTATTCGATGGGTGATTGAATGAATTGATTATAGACCGATTTGCATTTACTGAAGAACCAGATGCTACTAAATAATATCCATAATCGGTGGTATTGTTGGTTATTAAACTTTGTAAATGTCTGGCAATATTGAATTTGTAAGTGTTTGTGACTTCATCAAATGTTCCGCCAAAATAGGTAGAGCCTTCAAAATAATCAATTAAAAACACGGATTCACCGGTTGCATCGATTCCTGCTAAAGCTACGTTGTTTAATGCTTTATAGTTTGAGTTTGAGCCTTCATTTATGGTTAAAACTAATTCTGCTTTGTTGATGATGATTCTGTTGTCTTTGCCAAGATTTTTGATAAAGGGAATTTCAATTTTTGTTTTTAGTCCGCCCAAGGCTTGAACATAAGTAACTGTGCTGTCAAATCCAAATCCGGTTAAGTGTTTTTCAACGTCTGTGTTTGTGTAATTATGAGCAAAACGATTGAATTTTTTGCTTTCAGAATTAATAATAAAACTATATGATTTATCAGTACTTTGGTCGTTGTGATAATATAAAGTAACTGTAGAAAGTGTTGAGTTCATGTCAAACGATATAATTGCTCCTTGTCCTTTGCTAAGAGTTGTATTATTAACTGTAGTTGAAGTGGTAATATATAATCCATTTACTAAATCATTGAAAACAGAATTACTGGTGATTATGTTGCTGTTATTTCCGGCATCAATTATTTCTTGGCCAAATGTATTGTCTAATAAAATTCTAAGGTGAGGGGCTTGTTTAATAGTGTCTCCACTCAGAATTACTGACACAGAATCATTCAAATAAGGTTGGAATGTTAAGCTTCCAATTGGAGTTGGATATGAAGAATAACTCAAAGTATCATAAGCATAGTATTCTGACTTTGTAAATTTTTCACTCAAACGATAGACCTCAACACTCATGGGGTCCAACAGACTCCCATAAAATGCAGTGTTTTCTAAATATTTCATAGTTAAAACTACCGAATCTATGACTGCATTATTTCCAAAATTTACATTTGAACCGGCTAGGGTAAGTTCAGTGTAAAAAGAAGATGAGGCTATCCCCATTAAACTATCGTGATAAATACCCAGTAGGTTTGTTCCGGCTATATCGGTTTGAACAGAATCGTCTTTTATTGTTGTTGTGAAAATGGTTGATGTATCAGTAAAAATTGTGGTTAAATTTTCCTCATTAAAAGAAGGGTATAGTTCTCCGTCTTTTTTACACGAAGTTTGGATAAGTATAAACACAACAGAAAGTAGCACGACTTTCCGCAATAAAATCTGATGAAAATGGTTTAAAGTCATGGATTAGTCTTGTAAAACACCCACAGATTCTAATATTTCGTCATAAAAGTCGGAATGAGCTTTAATAAACGATTCAGCGTCTTGAAAGTTTAGTTTTGGTTTATTGATGTTGTCAAAATGACTTTGTAATTCGGGATGAATTTTCTCGCTGGCTTGAATAACAGCATCTGAAATATTCATTGCAGCTTTGTTAATGTCAACAAATGATGTCTTTTTATAGTCAGAAATATCTGAATTTTGAATTCCGTCCATCATGGCTTTATCGGCAAGATTTTTACACAAGGGTTTGTCGAAAGAATTGTCGTAAACCGAATACACTACTTTGGATTTTTCAAATATGGGGTCTTTGCTGTATGAAGTTTTGATATAGAGTGGAACCAAACTTGTCATCCAACCGTGGCAATGAATAATATCTGGAACCCAGCCTAATTTTTTAACGGTTTCTAAAACTCCTCTGGCAAAAAATATTGCTCTTTCGTCGTTGTCTTCAAAAAACTTACCTGTTTCTCTACAATTTACAGTACCTTTTCTGCTAAAAAAATCATCACTGTCAATAAAATAAACTTGCATACGAGCCGGCTGTATTGAGCCTACTTTAATAATGAGAGGGTGGTCGGTGTCGTTGATAATTAAATTCATTCCAGAAAGTCGAATAACTTCATGCAATTGATTTCTTCGCTCATTAATGCAACCGAATTTGGGCATAAAAGTTCTAATTTCTTTTCCGGATTCTTGAATTCCTTGAGGCAAAACTCTACTGTTTTTTGACAGTTCTGTTTCATCTAAATATGGGGTGATTTCTTGGGAAATAAATAAAACTCTGCTTTTTTTCATAGGTAAAAATTTAATTAAAAAGTGTATGATTTATTCAATTGAAGGTCTTTGATGATTTATTTTGATATACTATGATTTTTTCGTCTTACGAAATTAACCATATTTTTTGATATAAAAGATGTCTAACAAAGTTACTAATTTTTTGTGTTTTAAAAACTAAATTAAAAAGTGTAAGAATTGACTATCTAAATCCGGTTAATGAATTGAAGGAAGATATATTGTCTTTTTATTGTTTTATTTTTTTTGTGAGCCCTCAAAGTAGTTAATCTGGTTTTTTAAATTGTATTTTAAAAAAATTACTAGTTTTCTTTTTCTATTTTTGAGTCAAACCTTGAAAATTGAGTTATTACAGCATATATCGAAAAGCCGTTTGTTTCACATCAACTGCAATATTGAAATGTCTGATTATCTTTTTATTATCGAATCAGATATTCGCCCAGCAACCAGCCTACTTCATGCTGGGTGAAGACCAGTTTAGAGGCGTGCAAATTTATGATGTCATCCAAGATAACCTACAAAACTATTGGTTTTCAACAAACAACGGACTTTACTTTTACAATGGAGTAAATTTTGAACAAATTCAGTGTCCGGATTCTAAAAGTATTTCTTTTTTTAATTTGGTAGTGGATTCTAAAGGGACAATCTACTGTAAAAACTTAAACAATCAAATTTTCAAGTTAAATAATAAAAAAGCAACTTTATTCCACACACTCAAAAAAGATGAAGTCAACTCAGACGTAAAATTATTAATTAATGGAAATGATGAATTGATGGTGTTTTCAAAAGTCATTAAACTCATAGATAAAAAAGGTAAAGTAAAATCACAAATTCATTTAGAAAATCATTATTGCGGACAGCCTAGATTAACAAAAGATAAGTCAGTTATTGCTCACTTAAATGATTCAGACTCTTTGATTCAGTACCAAAACGGTAAATTTAATTATATAAAAATAAGGCACAAAGAAAGCTATACTTCCCCACCTGTAACCCTTAATTTCTATCAAAATGGACAAGATTTGTTTGCTGTTGATATGATTCGTAAAACAACGTATCTATATCAAAATAAACAATTAAGTATAGTTACATTTAAGCAAAAAGCTCAAATCCATAAAACAGAATCAGTTCGAATATATGAAACATCTAAGGGGTTGTGGATAGCTGGAACACTGCCTGGAATATCATTAGAATCTTATTTATACCCCGATTTTCCCACATCTTTTTACAACAGTTTTTTTATCTCTGATGTTTATGAGGATAAGGAAGGAAATATTTTGTTAAGCACCTTTGATAAAGGAATCATGGTTATTCCAGATTTATTAATTAATGATGTCATTAAAATTGGAAATGATGCTATTGTTTCATGTATCAATTCAAATGATACCTCAAGTATTTTTGCGGGAACTTCAAAAGGTGAAATTTACATTAAACACAATGGGAATTTTAAGTTATTAAGCAATAATGGTACACGTCCAATTAATATTGTAGAAAAATTCCCAGGTAACGATTGGGTAATCACTGACAATGGATATATTAGAGCAATCAATATTCATTCAGGCAAAACAGTTGATATTTATAATGCGTCTCTGAAAGGTGTTGCTTTTGTTGATGAACATCAATTTTATATAGGGACAAATATAGGGGTTTTTCATGTTAGCAAACAAAAAGACCAATTTGTTGTAACTCCAATCAGTGGCTTGAATTCTCGTGTGTATCATCTTCATTTTGACAAAGAAAATAAAATACTATACATTGCTACATCTGATGGATTATATGTTTATAGTGAGAGTAAAATTCGTGAGTTGAAAATAAACAATAATTCCTTATTTGTCAGTGGGATGGCTTTAGATGGGCAAAATTTATACATTTCAACTAGAATCCATGGAATCACCTTAATAAAAAATGGGAAAATAATCTCATCTCAACAATATTTCTATAATAAACACCATTTAACATTCAAAAAAATACTAGTACAATCATCTGTATTAGTTGCAGAAACGTCAGATGGATTTTATTTGATAGAATTGGTTAGTAAAAAAATCAAAGCACTTCATTTTATTTATGAGTTTTCCAACAATCGTATCATTGATTTTGAGATGTATAACAATCAATTATGGGTTAGTCACTCCGGTGGTGTTCAAAACATTAATTTGAATTATAAAGCAAATACTAAAACTAGATCGTTTGTCCGTATTGAAACTATTCAAATCAACAATAACGACGTAAATTATGACAATTTACAAAAGTTGTCGCACAATCAAAACAAAATACAATTTACTTTTTCTTCCAATTCATTAAGAAACAGAGGGGTATTGCAATACCAATTCCGTTTATTAGGCAGTGACACTACATGGCAAGTGAATGATTTCAATCAAAATTCGGTAACTTTTAATGCACTTTCACCGGGCAAATATACATTTCAAATCAGGGTTATAAACCAAAATTATACCAGTGAGATAGAAGAAGTACAATTTAGAATTACACCTCCTTTGTATTTGCGTTGGTGGTTCACAGTGCTTACTTCAATAGTGTTTTTGGGTATTGTTTATTTCATTTACCGTTGGCAATTACAACGTCAACGAGAAAAATTACAACGGATCAATGAGTTGAACAGCTCTAAACTCACCGCTATCAAATCGCAAATGAATCCACACTTCATTTTTAATTCATTGAACTCTATTCAAGATTTGATATTAAAAGGAGATGTGGAACATTCTTATTCCTATATTTCGACCTTTTCGAACATGGTTAGGGCAACCTTAAACAATTCTGAAAAAGAATTTATTGATGTGGAACAAGAAATAAAGTTATTGGAGCTTTATCTATCGTTAGAAAAACTCCGCTTCAAAAACGACTTTGAATACGAAATGATTTATGACAAAAACATGAATATTTTGATTCCTCCAATGCTGATTCAACCCTTTATCGAAAATGCTTTGGTGCATGGATTGCTACATAAAAAAGGTGCAAAGAAAATAAGCATTCGTTTTCAGTTGAACGAAGTTTTTGAATGCATTGTGGAAGATAACGGAATTGGGAGAAAGGCAGCACTCGCCATTCAAAGTCGCCAACAACGCCATGAATCTTTCTCTAGCAAAGCCATCAAAAAAAGATTTGAAATATTGAGCCATGTGTACAATGGAATATTTGGTTTTGAATACGAAGATTTAGAAAAAGATGGACAAAATATGGGTACACGAGTTACCATGAAAATGCCTTATAAAGACAAATTTTGACCATTGCTAAACTAAACCTGACCATTGCTGAATTTAGTTTTCTTTTTCTAATTTATAAATTACAATTTTGAAGAAAAAAAGCATGAAAGCAATTATTGTAGATGACGAAGAACGAGCAAGAGATGTTTTGGGAAGTTTATTGACCCGATTTTGCACAGGTGTTGAAGTTATTGCTTCGTGCGAAAATTTGATGACTGCTGTTGAAGCTATAAAAATCCACCAACCGGATGTTGTTTTCTTAGACATTGAAATGCCTCAATATGCAGGCTATGAAATTGTAGATTTTTTTGACGAAATAAATCCGACAGCTATCGGATTTGAAATTGTCTTCACTACCGCATACGAACAATACGCTATTAAAGCGTTTGAAGTCGCAGCTATTGATTATTTGCTCAAACCAATTGACATCGAACGACTTCGCATGTCGGTAGATAGAATAAACAGTAAGCATAACAATAAATTACAAACGACTCAGTTTGAAGTGCTGAAAACCCAATTAGAAAGCAATGAAATTCAGCAAATTGTAGTAACCGACAAAGGCAACCAAGTTGTAGTGCAAGTCAATGACATTATAGCCTTTGAAGCCAATGAATCTTATACCACTGTTCACACTGTTCAAAAAAGCATGCTGGTTAGCAAGAATCTCAAGCACTTTGAAGCTATTTTTGAAAGCAGCCAACAATTCATCCGTACACATAAATCGTGGTTAATCAATCCGCTGTTTATTGAACAGTATTGCAAAGCAGAAGCTCAAATTAAGTTACGAAACAATATTATCGCCAAATTATCGCGATACAAGAAGAATGAATTTGAAGAATTTGTGGCTTTGAAATAGCCAAAATTGACCATTGCTAAACTAAACCTGACCGTTGCTGAAGTTCTTTCCCACTTTTTGAAGTAAAAAGTTTAGACTTGAAGTAAATTTTTAAAAATATAATTATGAGAAAACTTTTATTATCAATTGCCTTATTTGTAGGGACGAGTAGTTTATTTGCTCAAACAACATGTATAACAGATACTACATATAACTATGATTTTATATCATCTGTAAAAACATTAACTGGAAGATATCTTCACAGCTACGATGCTAACAACAATCAAACTCAAGTATTAGTTCAAAATTGGGATGCCGGAACGAGTTCTTGGGTAAACGCAGAGAAATATGACTACACCTACGATGCTAATAACAATAAAACACAATTTATTAGTCAAACGTGGGATGCTGGAACCAGTTCTTGGGTGAATACTAATAAGGAAAACTACACCTACGATGCCAACAACAATAAAACACAATTCATTAAACAAACTTGGAATACAGGAACCAGTTCATGGGCAAACGTAGAAAAACATGACTACACCTACGATGCCAATAACAATCAAACATATATATTAAATCAAACGTGGGATGCGGGAACAAGCTCTTGGGTGGGCGTAGATAAATATGACTACACTTTCGATGCTAACAACAATAATACACAATATTTTAGACAAACTTGGAATACAGGAACAAGTTCTTGGGTGAATGGAAATTTAGAAGATTATACCTACGATGCTAACAACAATAATACTCAAAAAATAGCTCAATATTGGAATGTAGGAACAAGCTCTTGGGTGAATTATCAAAAAATTGACTACACCTACGATGCAAACAACAATAACACACAAATGTTGAGTAATTACTGGGATGCAGGAACAAGCTCTTGGAATGTTAATCATAAACATGACTTTACCTACAATGCTAACAACAATTTAATAGAGCATATAGGACAAAATTGGGATTTTGGAACCAATTCTTGGAAGAACTCAATTAAAGTCAATTTTACCTACGATGCCAACAACAATGAAACAGAAAAATCAGTCAAAAGCTGGGATGCAGGAACCAGTTCATGGTTAAATAGCAGTATAGAAAACCACTCTTACACTGCAAACAACGATCTAACACTACATTCATCTAAAAGTTGGGATGCCGGAACCAATTCTTGGGGGTATAGTTATAAATATACTCTTGAATATAACCCTAATAACTGTATGATAGCTAATGACAATTATGATGCATGGAATAGTAGCACTTCTGATTTTGACGACCACAAACGTTATGAATATGTGGTACATACTGCAACAACAGGTATTGAAGATTTAGCTAAAAATATTTCTTCCATCTATCCCAACCCATCAAACGGTACGTTTACCATTGCCTTAGACAAAAACTACAGTCAAGCTACGGTACAAGTGCTTGATTTAATGGGTAAAGTGGTACTTTCAACTGCACTTAATCAGCAAACTAGCACTATTGACATGAGCAAGGCTACCAAAGGCGTTTATTTCGTAAAAGTGAATACAAGCGAAGGGACACAAAGCACTACAAAAGTGGTAGTGGAGTAATTTTTTTCATAACCGATAGTTATCGGATTTAAAGTTTTCATCAACAGCTCTGTTAGAAATAGTGGGGCTGTTTTTGATTTACTCCAATTTTGCGATATTTCGCCAAGAAATAAAATTACCATTAGAGGTAATAACATCCTCGTCTCCGCCAAAAATTACGTTTAATTCCATGGTTTGATTTTCATTTAGTTTTTTCCAATACAAAAGATTATCAAAAAAGCTTAGATGTTTTGTTTTAGATGATTTTATTTCAAACAGCTGAAAATCATTACCTTTTTCAAACAAGAGGTCAATTTCTTTTTTATCCTTTGTTTGCCAGAAAAAAGAATTTGCATTTTTACCTAAATTTGTTCTTTTCTTTAAAAATTCATTCATCACCAAGTTTTCAAACAAATTCCCCTTCAAATAGTGAGATACTACTTGACCTTCATTTTCAATTCCTAAAAGTGAGCATGCCAATCCGGTATCGTAGAAGTATAATTTAGGTGTTTTAACTAAACGTTTATTAAAATTCTTATAGTGAGGTTGTACTTTGTATATAATATAACTGGCTTCCAAAATGACAATCCAAGATTTTGCTGTGTTCAAGCTAATTCCAGCATCAATTGCCAACGATTGTAAATTGAGTAATTGTCCTATTCTGCCTGCACATAATTTCAAAAACAAAGTAAATACGGATAGGTTTTCAATATTTTTTATTGCCCTAACATCTCGTTCAATATAGGAATTAATGTAATTGGGGTAAAAATCACTTGGGTGAATGTTTTTGTCGTAAATTCGTGGATAACCACCATTATAAATTAACGTTTCATAATTTTCAATTGTCCTTTTAGATGCTTGTAATTCACTGTACGAAAAAGGTAATAATTTTAGTAATGCTGTTCTTCCAGCCAAAGATTGTGCAATGTTTTCAAGTAATAAAAAATTTTGTGAACCCGATAACACAAACTTTACTTCATTACTATCTACGATTGTCTGGATGTAAGAAAATAAATCTGGAACTCTTTGAATTTCATCTAAAATAGCACCTTTAGGATAATTTGCTAAGAAGCCTTTCGGGTCGTTTTGTGCTAGCAACCTATCGTCAATATTTTCAAGTGAAATATACGGTAACTGCTTAAAAACAGCTTTTATTAAGGTTGTTTTTCCTGTTTGCCGTGGACCAGTCAAAGTAACTATTGGAAATTTTTCTAAAAGCTCCCTTAATTTGTATTCTAATTCTCTTTTTATCATTTAACAAACATAAATATATTTAGACAAATATGCAATAAAAAAGCAAATTAGTATAGTATTAAATATTAAAGTAGTCTGGATTATGCCTTTTCAATTTTAAAAATCAAAAAATATTTTTTACTCAAAAAGAGTCAAATTTTTAACAAAAATAACCATTGCTAAACTAAACCTGACCGTTGCTGAATTTCCTCCCGACATTTTGAGGTAAAATATCTACTCTTGAGGTAATTTTTATATGTCATGAAAAAAATGCCAATTTACATCCAAAAAATAAAATTAGTCTTGCTATTGCTATTTGTTAGTTTACAACTAAAAACAAATGCACAAGAAAATCAAAATATCGAACTATCTAAGTTAGCCAATGGTAATTTTCCAGTATATAAAATAGTAGAAAATCATGGTGATTTTAAAATTGAATCCTCATCAAAACCATGGCCAGTAAGTTTTATAAAAGAAAACGGAGCATTTAGTGAGATAATAATTAATAGGTCTGGAATTATTGAAGAAAAGTACCAGGCCGATTTAATTGGCTATCCTGCCTATTATAAATCAGCCACTAGCGAAATTGTAGTTACAGCCATTGATAAAAAAATATATTATTATTCATGGAGTGTTAAAACCGGAGCATCGATTAAATATATTTTATCTGAAAGTAATGTAAAAAATTATGAAAATGAAAAAAATCAGTTAGACCAATATAGAAATAGTATTAAAATGCTTCAGTCCGATACAAGAAATCAACGAATTGAAGAAAATAACGCAAAGGCAGAAAAACTAGCTGAAGAAAATACCTTAAAAGGCAAAACGATTAAATCGATTAAAATTGTTGCAATTGAAAAACCAGCTGAAATTGGTTTGCTAAGTATTTTGGCAATAGGTGTTGAGTTTGAATTAGCGGATGGAAAAATACTTAAAACAAAAAATTTAGGTGGAAACACACCATACACAGATTTTGAAGCAGATGTAAAAGGAGGCAGTTTTGAAGGGGGAGATTTTAAAGTGGCTGACGATAGTAGAAAAATTCCAAATGATAAAATTGAAATAAGCGTTTGGTCTAAATATGATGACAAAAAAATTACTGGAAAATACAGTAGTACTATCAATTACAAAAAAGATATCCATTACAATTACTCTGGTAACGCAGGTGCAAACGGTAGGGCTTACACATCTGGATATACAATTAATGGGTCCAATGGAAGCGATGGAAAAAGTGTGACCATTTCAGCAACAAACACAACTGTTAACGGTGAATTAGTAAACAAACTGATTATAACAGATACCTTTTCGGGTAAAGTATTAGCAGAAGCAAAATTGAACATTAATAACACCATTCATATTAATGTTAGCGGTGGTAATGGCGGTAATGGAAGTATTGAAAAAACTGGAGATGGAGGAAATGGAGGGAATGGTGGTAATGGCGGAAAAATAAACTTAACAGGGAATGGTTCGGCGTCTTTAAAAATTGTAGAAACCAATAATGGCGGCACAGGTGGAGAAGGCGGTAAAACAAAGTCAGCGGCTTACTATAATGGCAAAAATGGTAACTCAGGTAAAAAAGGAATATTAATCAAACAATAAAAACAAAAAAACAATGAAAAAAGTAAAAATTATTTTAACAGCAGCTATAATTGGATTAGCAAGTGTACATGCTAACGCACAATTTGGAAAACTAAAAGAAAAAATAAATAGTGGCGGTGGTGGAAAAGCATCTGGAAATTTTGAAGCATTTAATCAAGAAAAAGATGAAATGGGAATAACCGGACAATATTTTGGAATGTCTGATAAAAAATCCTACGGCTTTAGATTTGTAAAAGAAGCAAATGGTAAAATTATAAACGAATTACAGTATTTTGAAAAGAAAGGTACCGAGCCTCAACTTAAATTGTATTTAAAAGAAAGTTATTATACTAAAAACAATGTAAAACTTTTTTTTATTTGGGTTACAGCAAATGCAGATGGTTATGTTGAATTAATTGAACTTGAACCCGGTGTACTTGCACAAATAGTACAAACAACAGAAAGTGCTAACGGTGGTCCGGCTACTTTAGATGCTAAAAGAACTGTAAAAGATATTTATGCCAAAGATCAAACAAAATTTACAACCTATGATATTGAAACAGCTCAAGCAAAAGTAGATATGATAATAGCTTCGTTAAATACCGAAAAAATCGCAAAAGAAACTGCTGAATGGATGAAAATCGAAGTGTATGCGAAAAATGTAAAAAAAGTAGTTTTTTCAAATCAACATTACAATTTACAAAAACCAGGATATCCTCATAAAATTGCAGTTACCGGTGACGGTTTTAAAACTGAACTAGATATGGCTGGAAACATGAATTTTATGGCATTTTTCAATTCGCCTCCAAAAGTTTCTTATCCTGGACAACAAATAAATATTGAATATGAAATGAATGGACAAAAAGTTGACAGAGAAACACTAAGAAAAAAATCTGCAGCATGGAGTAATATGGTAAAAATTATTGAAACAAAAGATTTTGAATATCGTCAATCACCAATAAGAACAATCCGTGAGTATAACACATACCATAGTGCTTATGTTCAGGATTATGCTTGTATTCAATTACTATACAACAATAAAGATAAATTTAAAGTTGACCAAACGTATCAATTAACCGTTAGATTTTATGCGAACAGAGATGGTGAAAACGGTGATTTATTAGCGGAAGGAATCATAAAACTAAAATATACTAAAGAAGCGAAATTAGCTTTTGAAGGAGATCCAAGTAAACCAGAAGAAAAAGGTGTTTGGGCTCAGTTTGAAGCGTTTTTAAATGAATAATTTTAGATAAAGGGTTTAACTAAAATACCAATATTTCAAACGAATGGTCGGGATTCCCCCGACCATTTTTTATGCTTTATAAGACCTAATTTAGACCTATTGAAAAAATGGAGGGCTTACATAACCCCAAACCATAAAACGCACTTTCAATATAGCTTTAGATAAAAAAACCACTAACTCCACCTGAAAACTACTAGTAAAGATTGCTCTGATTTAAACAAGCAGAAACCAATAAAAAGAAATATTTAACTCCACAAATTTGATTTTTAATAGAAAAGAGACTTTAAATTTCGTTGACGTTAACTATTTTATTTATTTTGCACCCCTTTAAAAAATTTTTCTGAGTTGAAAATAATAAAAACGATAAGTGAAATAACTCAATTTTTGCAACAAGTCAGGCAACAGTCAATTGGGTTTGTTCCAACCATGGGGGCGCT
Source organism: Flavobacteriales bacterium (assembly GCA_020853105.1). Lineage (GTDB taxonomy): Bacteria > Bacteroidota > Bacteroidia > Flavobacteriales_E > Vicingaceae > Vicingus. The sequence goes on from JADYZM010000056.1 coordinate 29,591, forward strand.
TCATGCAGGTCATTTATCGCTGATTCAGATGTCTAAAACAAAAACAGATATTACTATTTGTAGCATTTTTATTAATCCTATTCAGTTCAATAAAAAAGAAGATTTAGATAATTACCCCAGAACATTAGATGCAGATATTCAAAAATTAGAAAAAGAAAACTGTGATGTCTTGTTTCTACCAAATGTTAGCGAAATGTATCCAACAAATAAGCTAAACACATATAATTTTGGTGCAATAGCAACAGTTATGGAGGGAGCTTTTCGTCCAGGGCATTTTGATGGTGTTGCAAATGTAATTCAACGGTTTTTTGAAATTATTAAACCTACGTATGCTTTTTTTGGTGAAAAAGATTTTCAACAACTAGCCGTCGTTAAAGAATTAACAAAACAACTCAATCTTTCTGTTAAAATTGTAGGATGTCCAATTTACAGAGAACCAGGTGGACTTGCCATGAGCTCCAGAAACGAAAGACTTTCCCCAATTGAAAGAACACAAGCTTCGATAATATACAGAACGTTGCAGAAAATTAAAAATGAGTACTCAACCTACACCACCCAACAAGCAAAGGAAAATTTCAATTCTGCAATGAGACAGGCGGGATTTGTTCCTGAATATATTGAGTTTGCAGATGTAAATACTCTTCAACCAATTGAAAATTGGAACGAAACATCTAATTGCTTTGCTTTTGTTGCAGTAAATGTTGGAAATGTTAGGCTAATAGATAATCTTTCAATATTTTAATTAATTTTGTCGCCGCAATGCAACTACACGTTTTAAAATCAAAAATTCACAGGGTTAGAGTTACTGAGGCTAACTTGAATTATATTGGAAGTATTACCATTGATGAAGATTTGATGGAAGCCTCATCTATTATAGAAGGCGAAAGGGTTCAAGTGGTTAATATTAATAATGGTGAAAGGCTGGAAACTTATGTTATCAAAGGAAAAAGAGGTTCGGGTGAAATTTGTTTAAATGGACCTGCTGCACGCAGAGTTGCAGTTAATGATACCATTATTATAATTTGCTATTGCATTTTAGATGCTGAAGAGGCAAAAACTCACAAACCAATTTTGATATTCCCCGACGAGAACACCAATAAATTAAGATAATTGCGTTGAAAAAATTCTTAATAGCTTCCCTAAAAATATTCATTCCTTTAGGCTTAGGATTGTTTTTGATATGGATGGTTTATAAAGACTTATCTCCCACTGATATTGAGGATATTAAATCAGCATTTTCAGAAATGAACTACGGATTTATTGTTTTTTCATCATTTATCGGTTTGTTGAGTCATATAAGCCGAGCCTGGAGATGGAAATATCCATTGAATGAAATGGGCTACAACTCTCGATTTTGGAATAGTTTTCACACCATTATGATTGGCTATTTTGCCAATTTAGGAATTCCCAGAAGTGGTGAAATCATGCGTTGTGGTTTGATGTCGAAATACGAAAATATTCCACTTACTAAAATAATAGGCACCGTTATAGCCGAACGAGTTGCTGATTTGGTGGTATTGTGTTCACTAATTTTTCTGGTGTTTTTGTTGCAGTTAGAAACACTATCAAAATATGCAGTAGAAACAGGATTGGTTGACAAATTTTCCCCAAAAAAAATTGTTTTTATACTATCTGTTTTTGTCCTTTTTTCATTTTTAGGATTGTTGCTTTTAAGGAAGTCGAACCATAAAATTGCACTAAAAATCAGAGAGATTATTGGAGGAATATACGAGGGGCTAAAAACTATTTTTACTATGAAAGAAAGATGGTGGTATTTAGCACACACGTTGTTGATTTGGGCTTTATATTTATTGATGTTTTATGTTACTTTTTTCAGCCTACCGGCAGTAGAAAACATTCCTTTCACAGGAGTTTTAACCGGATTTGTAATGGGAGGTATTGCCGTAACTGTTACCAATGGTGGTATTGGGGCATATCCACTAGCTGTATCAGGTGTTTTGGCAATTTATGGAATTTCTCAAAGTCAGGGATATGCTTTTGGATGGGTGGTTTGGACCGGTCAAACTGTTATGTTGATTTTGGCAGGTTTGCTTTCAATGTTAATATTGCCACGAATCAATAAAGATTAGTCGAACTTGATATCTATAATATTGAGTTGTAACTTAGTTTCATTTCTCCATATATTTTCTTCAATTTTGAAAGCCATACTAAATGGGGCTCCCGGAGTCAATTGGTCAGCAAAGACTGACATATTAAATCCAATACAAGAAAATTCCACATCAGGATTGTTTTCTTGAAAAACGATCATCTTCAGGTGGTCTTCTTTTAAAACTAGAGGATTTTCTTTACAAAGTAAATTTTTACTCATAAAAGTAGGACGCATATTGCCTGGACCAAAAGGTTCGAATTGATTTAAAATTCTCATGAATTTCTCGTTAATATCAGTCAAATTGATTTCTTGGTCAATATAAATTTGAGGAATTAGTAATTCATCAGAAATACTTTCCGAAACAACTTTATCAAAAAGTTCAGAAAACGAATTGATGTTTTCGATTTTTAATGTTAATCCGGCAGCATGCGCATGACCGCCAAACTGTTCCAACAAATGACTACAGGATTCTATTGCACTATACAAATTGAATCCATCAATTGAACGAGCAGAGCCTGTTGCTTTACCATTTGATTCAGTCAGTACAATTGTTGGTCTATAATGAGTCTCAATTAATCTAGAAGCTACAATTCCTATTATTCCTTTACTCCATGATTCATCATAAACCACTGTTGTTTTTCTTTGGCTAAAGTTTTCATCACTTTCAATTTTTCTAAGTGCTTCTTGAGTAATGTTTTTATCGTGTGTTTTACGGTCTGAATTCAGTTTGTTGATTTGAGCACCTAAATCATTTGCTGTTTCTATGGTTGAAGAGATAAGTAATTCAACTGCTTTATTTCCGGATTTAAGTCTTCCGGCAGCATTGATTCTTGGGGCAAAGTGAAAAACAATATTATGCGTGCTTAGTATATTTTGGTGTTTAATTCCTGAAGTTGAGATTAGAGCTTCAATACCTTTTCGAGGAGAAGAATTTAACAACTTCAAACCGTGATAAACAAAAATTCTGTTTTCATCGATTATAGGTACTATATCTGCACAAATACTGATGGCAAGCAAATCTAAATAACTAGATAAAACAGTTGGGTTGTGGTTGTTTTGTGAGCTCCAAGCTTGCATAAATTTGTAACCAACACCACATCCCGATAATTCTTTGAAAGGATAGTTGCAATCTTTTCTTTTGGCGTCAAGCACAGCAACAGCATCAGGAATTGTTTCTCCTGGCTCATGGTGGTCACAAATAATAAAATCAATATTTTTTTTATTGGCGTATTTTATTTTATCAATAGCCTTAACACCGCAATCGAGGGCAATTATTAGCGAAAAATCATTTTCCTCAGCATAATCTATCCCTTTGAATGAAATTCCATAACCTTCAGCATAACGGTCGGGAATATAATAGCCTAAATTGTCATAAAATTGGCTTAAATAGGAATAGACAAGAGCAACTGAGGTGGTTCCATCTACATCATAATCTCCATAGATTAAAATTTTTTCTCTGTTTTGAATTGCTAAATTTAATCGATTTACAGCCTTTTCCATGTCTTTAAAAAGAAAAGGGTCATGAGTTTCATTTAAATTGGGTCTGAAAAATGATTTCGCTTGTTCTAATGTTTCTATATTCCTTCTTATCAACAACTCTGTTAAAAAAGGGTTGAGGTTATTTAGTTCAAGAGATAATTTTTTTATTTTTTCTGATGCCTCAGGTTCAATTATTTTCCAACGAATCGTCATAAAATAAAATTAATTGAAATTCTTGTAATTTCTATTTGGAAAATAAATTTAGCTTATGAAATTATTAACCGTTTTAAAAAGAATAGGTTAAACCGCCCAACATATGGAATCGCTGTGTCGGGTAATCTTGCCATTTTTGGTAACGAACAGCACCAATATTATTAAAGTTTATGAATGCAGAAAGTTTTTTGGTGTAGCGATATTCGAATCCTAAATTGGCATCAAAAATTCCTTTGAGTTCTTTTACTTTCTCGATTTTTGAGATTGTTCCAAGTGCATCAGTATTCCAAATAAATTCTTGGGCATATTGTTTATTGATGAAAAATAAATCGCAACGGACAACAATTTTATCTCCTAAGTCATAGATACCGGAAAGGCTTACTTTCAAATCCGGTTTATGCCAAGCTTTAGTTTGGTTTTTAGTTGAGTACATATAATAATCTGCTCGCATCAATAGGTTTAATTTTTCTAGTTTTTGATAGCCCATTTCGCCGCTTATTTGACTCATACCAATTGTATCATAAAAAACAGTAAATTGATTTTCTAACAAGCTACCATAATCTTTAACGTATAATGGTGCAGATTCTAATTGTTGCCTGCTAAAACTAGTGTTGAATGTAAGGTATTTACTTAAACTTCCTCTGATACCGGCATACAAATTATATTTTTGATTGGTATTTACCAGTGCTAAATTGTTTGTGTTGATGAAGGGATTTTCGTAAAAAAATGAATTAAGAGTATTTGAAATTATTCCTCCGGTAGCTCCAACATAAGGAATAAGGATATCATCAACCACATTATATTTAAACTCAACATCGGGATAGAAATGGAATTTTGAGTTGGTATTCATTTGATTAATTACAAGACCAACTCCAGCCTTGAAATGCCAATTTTTACGGGAAGTTTTGATTTGAGGAATGAGTCCGGCAACAAGGTTGTGCCCTAAGTTTAAAGTGTTATTTAAGTTGTTATAATTAACCTTTGTGCCTAAAGAATACAGTTCGTTGTTATAATGTTTTCCAATATTTCCATCGAGTTCAAAATGATTTTCTTCTGTTGCGTATAAGTCAGTTATGTTGTAGTATTTGATATCAAAATTATAGTCGAACTGTGAAGAATCAGTATAATTTCTGGTTAGTGAGGCTTCTGCACCTAATTTTGTTAAGCGTTGACGGATTTCTTTTTGGCTGTTTATTATAGGTTTGGTTTGTTCCGGAAATCCATAATAATGCACAACATTTCTATCGAAATTAACTTTTGAAAGGATGGTAAAATCTTTTAGAAAACGTTTTCCAAACAAGCTTAAATGATTGTCGCTATACCCGCTGTAGTCAATTGTCGAAATTCCACTCGAACTGAGATGTTTTCCATGAAAACCAAATGCATAATCTTTTGATCTGCCGGAATTGTAATACAACTCTGCCAGTGGAGTTGATTGTGTTCCAAACCCTAATTTTGCATAACCTCTATATAGCTTTACTAAAGGTTCGCCTTTGATTTTAGCGGGCAAAATTGGTTCAACATTAAAGGTTACAGGCACTTGTTTGCTGATAAATGAGTATTTCAGTTCGGGAATTATTTTTTCTGTATCTTGAATAGTTGGACTTTCTTTGATTTTGAAAGCATCGCTCAGAACAGGGTCATACGGCTTTATGGTTAACACTGATGCAGTGTCTATTTGTTGAGCAAATCCCAAAGAACCAATTTGACACATCAGCGACAAAATAAAAAGCCTATATGAATGTTCTATTTTCATTTATTCGTTTTCTTTTAGTTCCTGTTGTTGAGGTGATGGTATAGATTCTTCTATGGGTTTTTCTGGTTCAGAAAATAATTTTTGTATATCCAATTCACTACCAAAATTGATGTTAATTTCTTCTTCTTTTTGTTCAACCTTTTTCGAGGCTTCATTTTCTTCAATAATTCTTAATTTTTCTTTTGCATTGGCTACCAAATCCGAGTGTTTGCTTTTATCTATAACGGTGTTTAGTGTAACTTTTGCTTGAAACAAATCTTCTTTTGCGATGTAGTTGTCGCTCAACAAAATCAATGACTTACCCGTCCAATAATCATAGCTGCCAAACTTTTTAATTAAACCAAATACTTCTGTTTCACAATTGTCGTATTCCCCTCTCAGATAAAGAATTTGAGCAACATGATATTTTGCCTCAGCACCATATTTATTACTGTTTAATGACGCTGTTTTAAAGTTTTTCAGTGCAAGATTATAATCGTCTTTAGTCAATAAACATTTTCCGTAAATCAAATGGGCTTCGGTGGTTAAAGTGATATTGTCATCACTTTTATTGATAACAAACTCGCAGTATTTAATTGCATTATCAAAATTGTTCATTTGGAAATTCAATCGCATTTGCTCGATTTGCGCAAGGAACACATTGTTTTGAACATCAGCAATATATTCCAATTGGTTGTAATTGTTTAAAGCTGCAGCAGCGTTACCTAATTCTTGGTTAAGGATTGCTGCATTGAGTAATGCCTGTTCGGTAAATTTGTTTTTAGGAGATTCCAACACTTTATTGTAGCCAATGAGAGCTTCGTTTTTAAACCCTGATTTTTGTTCACAAACCGCTTTATAGAAATTAGAATTTACAACATAATTTCCGTTCGGAAATTTCTCTAAATATTTTGTAAAATCAGCAACAGCTTTATTACAATTTCCATTCATGTAGCTGTTTTCTGCTACTTCATAGTAATCTTCATCAAGTAAAGAAGCTGATTCGCTAGGAGAACCAATTGAACTTAGATAGGTTTCGTAAGTTGCCAAATCGCTATTGTCGATGTATATTTTTTTTATTTTATCCAGAGCTTGTTTAGATTCTTCTGAGCCAGGATATTTAGCAATCACATTTTTAAAAATGGTTAAAGCATCATTGTCTTGATTTTGATTAAAGAAAATCAAGCCTTGTTTCACCATAGATTTACTCAAATAGGGGCTGTTTTGATGATCTTTTTCGAGTTGTCGGAATGCAGTTAACGCTTTTTCGTTCTGATTTTGTATTAAATAGGTTTCTCCCAATTCGTAAAATGCATCATCGAGTAAATGAGATTTTTCTTTACGAGAAACAAGAGTTTGTAACAGGTTTATTTTGTCGCTATAATTTCCAATAACTCCGTTACAAACAGAACTTTGATAAAGTGAGTAGTCGGATTGATAAACACCCATCATCGAAGCTTTGTCGTAAAACTCGATAGCTCCTTTGTATTGTTTTTGAATAAAAAAACAATCTCCTATTCTGTTGAGTACATCGTTCATTACTTTTGATTGTTCGGTTGGTGCGTTTTGTGTATATTTTCTAAACCAATCTTTAGCATTTTCATACTCTTTCAGATTAAAATAGGCATATCCCAAATTATAGTTAGCGTTGTTTTTATTTTTTGAAATAACTTCGGGTTCATAAATAAATTTCTTGTACTCGTGAACGGATTTTACAAAATCATCCATTCTATAATATGCTTCAGCTCTCCAATAGGTGTTTTCAGCAGTAACTTCTTTTTCATAGGGATATTTGTCGCTTTTATCAAAATGAGCAATTGCTTCTTGATATTTTTGATTGTTAAATAATTCCAACCCTCTGTAATGGGCTACCTTTTGATAGGCTACCTGAAGTTTAGGGTCTAGAGTTTTGATGTTTTCAAGAGATTTTAGTGCAGCTTCGTAGTTTTTGGTTGTAAAATATACAGCAACTAAATATTCATAAGCATCATTCAGTTTTGTTGAATTGGGGTAGGTATTGATAAACTCCTCAAAAGCAATGATAGCGTCATTGAAAGGGTGTATTGAGAGTTCATACGAAATTTTTGCATAGTTAAACAAAGCATCTTCTTTGATTTGAGTGTCAAAAGGTTGTTTGTATGCTTCTCTGAAAGAGTTTCGAGCATAATTCTTTTTATTGAGTTTCACATAACATTCAGCCAAGTGATAGTGGGCTGTTTGTGAAATACTATCAGGCTCTCCAATGGATTTTTTAAACCAGTCTTCTGCTAAATTGCAACTGTCTGTTTTATAATAAGCAAATCCAAGTTGATAGTAATCGGAACGGGTTGCCAATGTCGGTTTTTCGTTGTTGAATCTTTTTAAATAGGGTATTGCTAGGTTGTATTGTTTTGTTCGGTAATACGACTCACCAATAATACGAGCAATTTCGGAGCTTCTAGCTGGCATTGCCGTATCTAATAAGGCAGGGGCATACTCAATAACCTTGTCGTATTTATTCTGTAAGTAATATATCTGAGCAATGTAATACGGAGTTAATGGAGAGAATTTTTCGTCGTTGTTGAGTAGCAAAAATGTTTGAAGAGCCGATTCGTACTTCTTTTGCAAGTAGGCAATATGTCCATAATAGTAGCGAGCTGGAGAGGTGTATTTATTGTCGCTGTCTTTGATTTCGTAAAAAAATGTAGATGCTTTGTCGAATTGCTCGACACAGAAATAGGAATATCCTGTTTTGAATTTATACTCAATTAAATCTTCTGCCGATAAATCTAAAGGGTCTAATTTGCTGTACCAAGCTATAGCCTCATCATATTTTTTACCTCTGAAGTGAAAATTTCCGAGATGAAAATATGCCAATTTTTTTTTAGGACTGTCCGGATAGTCCTGAATAAACTCTATAAATAAATTTTCAGCATCGTTGTTAAAAAGATTAAGTCCACAAAGTGCTATATAAAATTTTGCATTAACAGCAACTTCCGATTTTTTATCGGCGGTAGAACTATAAATCAACCTAAACTTTTCTTGAGCAGCACTGTATTTTTCTTTGTCAAACAACTCTCTAGCACTTTTGTATTCAATATTTTGATGAGTATAAATGGTGGTTTTTTGAGCCTTTGAAATATGGTTAAAGCCAATGAAAATGATAAAAAATAATATGGAGTTAATAAATTTCAAATGAGTTGAAAATCGTCTTTATAAGATTTGGATAAAATTAAAATGATAAAACCAACATACCAGCTAACACAATTCAAGTTTTCAACGTGGCTTTGTTGAAATTATTTCATTTGAGAGATAGTGTTTGGGGTTTGTGAGCAATAATTATGTAATATCTTTGTTAGGTATTTAATGTGTTGTAAATCAAAAAATAATGATAGTAGATATTTCATCAGCAACAATATATCAAAGAGACAATCAGGTGCTACAAAATGTGAACCTAAAAATTGATTCAGGAGAATTCGTTTATTTGATTGGAAAAACCGGGTCCGGTAAAAGTAGCTTACTCAAAACTTTATACGGAGAGCTTGCTCTTAAAGAGGGAAATGCAACTGTTGTAGATTTTGATTTGAATACGATTAAACGCAACAAAATTCCATTTTTGAGAAGAAAATTGGGGATTGTTTTTCAGGACTTTCAGTTGCTAACCGACCGAAATGTGTATGACAATTTAAAATTTGTGCTTACTGCAACGGGTTGGGACGACAAATCAAAAATGGAATCACGCATAAACGAAGTACTTAGCAGTGTTGGCCTTACCAACAAAGGGTATAAATTTCCACATGAATTATCGGGTGGAGAGCAGCAAAGAGTGGTAATTGCCAGAGCTTTACTCAATGAACCGGATTTAATATTGGCAGATGAACCTACCGGAAATTTAGATCCTGAGACGTCGGAAGAAATTTTAAAATTACTTGTTGAAATAAGCAATCGCGGAAAAGCAATTTTGATGGCTACCCATGATTTTCATTTGATGGAAAAATTTCCGTCGAGAACTCTGAAATGTGAAAATGGTCAAGTGGTTGATACGCCAAGCCCAAAAAGAAAAAATTCGGGTTTACAAACAGAAATTACAGAAGAGAGAAGGTCTGGAGGAGAAAATTTGTAGTATTCTCAAACAACAACTTTAAGAATGCTCTCCGTTTTAATACCCATTTATAATTTTGATGTAACAGAATTGGTTACTAGCTTGCAAAATCAGGCTACAGACTGTAAAATTGACTTTGAAATTCTATGTTTTGACGACAACTCCTCAGAAACGTTCAAATCAAAAAATAGTCAAATCAAAAATATAAATCGTGTTGTTTATAAAGAATTACAACAAAATGTAGGACGTTCAAAAATTAGAAATTTATTGGCAAAAGAAGCTCAATACGAGTATATTCTTTTTCTCGATTGTGATTCAAAAATTAATTCTAAACAGTTTATAGCTAACTATATTAAAAATTGTTTGCCCAACACTGTAGTTTGTGGGGGAAGGAATTATGAATCCAGCTCACCGTTGCAACAGGAAAAACATTTTAGATGGTGGTATGGCACAAACAGAGAAACTACAACGGCTGAAGAGCGAACAAAACAGCCCTATCGCTCGTTCATGACAAATAATTTTTTACTCCCAAAGGCTGTGTTTTTAACTATACAGCTAGATGAAAACTTAATCGGATATGGACACGAAGACACATTGTTTGGATTGGAGTTAAAAAACAAGGCAATTGCAATAAAACACATCAACAATCCACTCTGTCATATCGGGCTTGAGGATACAAATGAATTTATCTGTAAAACCAAAGAAGGTATAAAAAACTTACTCAAATTAATTGAATCAAAAAAAATTGATAAATCAGTCAGATTATTCAGGTATTACAGTTTAATAAAAATGATGGGGCTCGAAAATAAGCTATATCAGTACTTTATTAAAAATCAAAAAATAATAGAAAGTCAATTTTTCAAAGAAAAACCTTCTCTCAAATGGTTTGATTTATACAAACTTTGTTACTTGATTTCGTTGACAAAAGAGTAGAGTTTTTTTTCTTCAACTTCCCAGCATAGTTCTTTTTTTGCAAGTTTACAATTGTTTGAATAAGCTGATAATCTGGATTTATCAGCCAACAGAATATTTATTTTTTCTGCAATTGCCTTTGGGCTTATATCAGATAGGGTTTCTCCTACATTGTAATTTTCAACAATAAACTTCATTTCCGGTAGTTCTGAGGTGAGTACAGGAACATTGGCATTTATGTAATCGAATAACTTATTTGGTAATGCGTATTTGTAATTTAAACCCATATTTTCCTCAAGGCTCACGCCTAAATTGGCTTGAAAAGTATAGTGATGAAGTTGTTCTAATGGAATTTTTCCAAGCATTATTACTTTATCTTCCAATTTGTATTTTCTTATTTTTTGAACAATTGCATCAAAAACATCACCATCTCCGATAATATACAATATTGCATTGTTTACGTATTGCATAGCTTCGACTAATGGTTCTAATCCTCTGCCTACATTAACAACTCCTTGATAAATAATCACATCTAACCCAAGAATTTTAATGTTTTTTACAGGATAAAAATCGGTAATGCTCAAAGGCAAATTACGAATTACAGTAATTTTTTTGTCGTAAAGTTTTGAGTAATCTTCGGCAATTTTATCACTAACGGTAATGATATTTTTTAATTTCGGAAAAATCATTTGCTCTATAAATTTCCAAAAACTTTGAATGCGAGGTCTGTTAACCAATTCGGGGACTTCGGTAAAATATTCGTGGCTATCATAAACCAACTTCTTTCTTTTTATTTTTGAAGCAAGAAAATTTGCCGGTAATGTGTCTAAATCATTGCTCCAGCAAATATCTGCTTTTGAAAAGAGTAAATAAAAAAGCAGACAAATATTAAAATTTGCGTAAAACAGAAACCCTTTGTTGAACCACAAATTGAAACGTTTAGTTCTATAATTTCTTTTAATAGGCAAACTGTGTTTCAAGCTACGCCCTACTAATAGTATTTCATAATCCATTTTTTGTAACGATAGACAAACTCTATTAACCCGTTGGTCAGTCATTAAGTCATTGGTTACAGAAATAATTATTTTTCCTTTATTCATAGCGAATGTAAAGCTACTTGATAATATTAAATGTTTTAACAACGGTTTATGAATATTTATTTTTATATAAATCCAAATGCAACGTAAACAGTTTTATTTTTGATAATATAAATAAATGAATTCATGAAAAAAACAATTGCCGTATTAGAAGGAGGCTATAGCCACGAAAAAATAATTTCGTTAAGAAGTGCAGAAACCGTTTTCCAACATATTGACAGAGAAAAATACAATCCCATAAAGGTTAGAATTGATGAAGAAGGTTGGTTTGCTTTTATTGACGGAAGTAAAGTTGAAGTAAATCGGAATGATTTTTCAATTGTTCATAACGGCAACAAAATAACCTTTGATTTGGCTTTTATTGTTATTCACGGAACTCCGGGTGAAGACGGCAAGCTGCAAGCCTATTTTGATATGTTAAGTATTCCATACACCACTTGTAACCAGTTGGCATCAACACTAACGTTTAATAAATTCGTTTGTAATCAGTTTCTCAAAAATTTCGATATTCCTGTTGCCAAAGCCATTTTGATTAGAAAAGGGGATACTATTGATGAAAAAAAGATTATAGCTGAAGTTGGGCTCCCTTGTTTTGTAAAACCTGCTGATGGAGGAAGTAGTTTTGGAGTGACTAAGGTTAAAGAATTAAATCAACTAAAAGAAGCTGTTGAACTTGCCATATCACATGGAACACAAGCAATTATTGAATCGTTTTTAAAAGGGAGAGAATTCACAAACGGAATTTATAAAGACAGTAACGGAATTAAAGCACTTCCGGTAACTGAAATTTTGTCAAACAACGAGTTTTTTGATTTTAATGCAAAATATTCCGGAGAATCAAAAGAAGTTACTCCAGCACAGATAGATAAAGAATTAGAAGATAAAATTAAATTCACCACTAGAAAAGCGTATGAAATAGTAGGTCTTTCAGGAATTTGTAGAATAGACTATATTGTTGTAGATAAAATCCCACATTTAATTGAAATAAATACTGTACCCGGACAATCTGCACAAAGCATTATTCCCCAGCAGGCTGCATGTGAAGGGATTTCTTTAAAAGAATTGTTTAACAGTGTCATTGCTGTTGCAATTGGGGAATAGAAGCACATCTTTTTGATATTTTTTTGTGTTAGGATTTATTGTGTTGTTTTGATTGCTAATTTTATGACCAAAATCATAGAAAGCAAATGAGAAGATTTTTGGTGCTGGGATTGGTTTACTTTTTAGCAGGATTTGATTCGGTTAAAAGTCAAGTGAGCGAAAATGCGGGTCTAAAACATATCGAAGATAATTCATATTTCTTGGAAGAAGGGTATAATCAAGATCCGGGTGTTGTACAACATTATTCGAGTTTTCAGTACATGAAAAATAAAACTTGGGAATATAATTTAACAGTGGAATTACCTTTAAACGGAATAAAACATCAGTTTTCTTTTATTGCTCCATATTTAAACAATGGCAATACAGGTTTTGGAGATAAATACCTAAACTATCGGTATTTAGTAATTTCAACTGAAAGGTTAAAATTTGCTACTCGAGGGTCATTAATTTTGCCCGTTGGAAAATACAAGGAAGGACTAGGAAGCTCTGCGTTTGGTTACCAATTTAATTTACCGCTTACTTATATTTTATTTCCATGGCTTTCAACTCATTACAACCTAGGTGCAACTTTTACTCCAAATGCAAAAGACATAACAGGGAATAAGTTTAACAACACGAGTTATAATTATGGAGCAAGTTTTATAGTCCTTTTAAAGAAAACCTTTCATTTTATGTTTGAAACTGTTGGAACCACCAACATTTCAAACGCAAAAAATGGCGAGTCATTCACAACAAAAACTTTATTTATTAATCCCGGAATACGCTTTGCAATAAATCATAAATCAGGACTACAAATTGTTCCCGGGATTTCTGTCCCGATAGGTGTGGGTCCGTCAAATGGTGAACTGGGTATTTTCACTTATTTATCGTTTGAACACGTCTTTTTGAAGAGTAAAAAATAGACTGAAGTTCTATGCAGCTTTAAAAGGGATACAATAGATTTGATATAAAGTTATACTATAGCTCTTTTTGATAAGTCAAAACATCTAGTGTTCTGCCGAATTTGACACCAATATTTTTAAGGTGTCCGCATTTAAGGTATCCGCATTTTTCAAATAACTTTATACTTTCTTTGTTTTCGGCAGTAATAACGGCGATTAAATTTTTAATGCCCTGTTCTTTGGCACATTTTTCCATAAAGTCTAGTACTGTTTTTCCGGTGTTTTTACCAGTAAAATCTGATTTTAGATACAATGTAACTTCAGCAGAAATATCATAAGCTTCTTTTTTTCTAAACGGACTAATATAGCAAAATCCAATTGTTTCACCATCTGAAAGTATTAAATATGATTTGTAGATGAGATGATTAACATACAACATTTGCTCCATTTCAATTTCATCAACTTCATGCAAATGAAAAGTTGCTGTTGAGTGTTTTACGTAATAGTTGTAAATAGAAACAACTTGATTAAGATTGCTCTTTTGTACAGGCAAAAATGAAATTTCCATATTTGCAAATGTAATGCATTAACATTTATTCTTTAACTACCAATAAACTATGGAATTATGTTAACGAAATAATTTTGCCCGACAATCAATTTTTTCTCATCTGCTGCTTGATCAAAATGACCATGAACTCTGACGGTATTATCATCGTTGACTATATCGTTTATTAAATGGATTTTTCCTCTGATGGTGTCTGAATTATGAAGAATAAAAAAAGCTTGATTTAGTTGTATTTTCTGAATATCATTGGCAGAAATTTTCATTTCCATGTGAATATGACTTTTATCAATTACAGTCAACAAATGATTTTCTGAACTAACTCTTGAACCATTTTTAGCATTTAATATTACAACCACACCGTGTATTTTGCTTGTGATGTTTAATTTATTGCTAATTGAAGAAAGTACTTTTTCGCTGTCAAAACCAATGGCTTTAATTTGCTCTCTTAATCCCATATAATTGGCTTGAGCGACTTCAAATTCTTTTTCGATGGTTTGAATTTCTTTTTCAGAAATAGCTTTATTGGAAAATAGAATTCGGTTCCTTTCTACATTCTGTTTGTGCCAATCGAAATTTGCTTTTGCAGATTTGTATTCTTTTTGAAGGATTGCAAATTCGGGAGATTCTATTTCAAGCAAAGTTTCTCCTTTATTGACGTGTTGTCCTTCCAACACTTTTACATCAGCAATATATCCGTTTGCTTTTGCATAAATTTCAAAAATTTGATTTGGAGGAATATCAACAACCCCAAAACATTCTATATATTTTGAGACGGGAGTTTCAACCACAACAGATGAAGTATCATTTTCTTTTGCTTCACTTTCTTCTATTCCTTCATTTTGTTTATTTCCGCAGGAATATAATATAACTACTAGGAAAGATATATACATTACGTTTTTCATTTCTTTAGATTTAATTTGCTGTTAAAAAATTGTATTTGATTATGTTTTGGTTGTATTGATTTATCATTTCCATTTCACCAATTGAACCATCTATTAATATTGAACAATATTTAATAAATTCAAAAGCATTGATTTCTCCTGTATTTAGCTTTTGTTGAAGATTTTTTATTCCTAAATTGTCATAATTAAGTTGATTTCCCTGTTTGAAATTCAACTTTTCAAACAATTGAATATTTCTGACTATTATCTCTAATTCTTTGGTTAGTTGACGTTTAATATCGGACTGACTGGCTAGTGCAGCATCTATGTTTAACCGATTAAGGGCAATTTCTTTTCGATTTGCTCCAAAAATTAGTGGTATTGCCAACCCTCCTTTAATACCCTGATGACCTGAAACTTTGTCAAGCGTTTGATTAAAATAGCCAAGTTGAATAGTTGGTAGATTACCGGCTTTTAAAACTGCATTTTCTTGCTTTAGTAAGTTGATTTTCAGTTCATTTTCACTGTATAAAGTGGGGCTGAGTTCTAGTCCAGTTTGAACAGGAAGCACAACCATTAAAGTATCCTTAGGGACAGCTTTAATACGGGTTTGATACTCCAAATTTTGTTCAATATGCACCAATTGAGATGAATAGTGTTGAATTTTCTGTAGAATAGTGTTATTTAATTGTTTGATTATTAAAAAACCGGTATTGTCGATTTCTCCGGATTCTAAAACAAGTAGATTTTTCTTTTCAGATTCTACCAAAACTTCACTTACTTGAGTTAATATGTTCAATACATTTTTATTAAAAATCCAATTGTAATATTCTGAAGTTATGTTATACCTGATTTCTCGTTCAATAGATTTTGATTTTTGATTTGCAAAGTCTATTCCCAATTGAGCATGTCGTTTTTTTATACCGATACTCCAAGGTGAGCCAATGTCTTGCATAACCTCAACATAAGTATCCATGGTCTTTCCGTCGTTTTGACCATATTGTACGCCTACTTGAAACGGTTGAATAGTATATGGGTTGTTCTTTTCATTTTCCCATTTCTTCAGTTCAAATGTATTGTTTTTAATAGAAATATTATTTTCAATTGATGCTTTGACAAAACTTTCCAAATCCGCCTTTTCTTGTCCAAAAATTGGATTAACAAAACACAAACCAGTGATTAGCAAGGTAGAAATGGATTTGAACCCTGATGGGATACTTTTTTTAGTGTTAAAAATTAAATAATAAAGAATAGGAAGGATAAACAATGTTAAAAATGTAGATGTGATTAATCCTCCGATAACAACAGTAGCAAGTGGTCGTTGAACTTCAGCTCCATTTGATGTGGCAAGAGCCATAGGTAAAAACCCGATTGACGCCACCAAAGCGGTCATCAATACAGGACGTAAACGAGTACCGGTTCCGGTAATAATCAATTCTTTAATATCGCTAATGTTTAATTTTTCTCTAAGTCGTATAAATTCACTGATTAGAACAATTCCGTTGAGTACCGCTACTCCAAAAAGGGCAATAAATCCAATAGCTGCTGAGATACTAAAAGGCATTCCCCTTAACAACAAAGAAAAAATACCTCCGATAGTCGCCAGTGGCACTGCCATAAATATGATTAACGATTCTTTTGTTTTCTTAAAAGCAATAAATAATAGGACCAGAATACTTAACAATGTAACCGGAACAACAAGTTTTAATCTATCTATTGCATTTTGTAAGTTTTCAAACTGACCGCCATATTTTAATGTGTATCCCGGTGGTAGTCCCAATTCAGAATCAAGTTTATTTTGAATCTCACCAACAAATGAAGCTACATCTCTGTCCCTTACGTTAACACCAATTGTTATTCTTCTTTTAGCATCTTCTCTGGATATTTGCATAGGAGCAATTGATTCTTTGATATCGGCAACTTCTGATAAAGGAATGTGTTTGCCATTGGCTTTTGCAACCATTAATTTTGCTAAAGATAAATTTTGAATACTCAATGAGTCCAAGCGTACAACTAAGTCAAAGTGCCTTTCGTTTTCAAAAACTAAACCTGTATTGGCTCCTCCGTAAGCTGCTTGAATGGTTTTATTAACATCATCAACATTTACTTGGTGTAATGCCAATTTATTTCTATTTATTACAACACTCAATTGTTTTAATCCTTCAGTCTGTTCAACTTTAACATCACCAATTCCATTGATATTTTTAATGATATGTGCTGTTTTATCAGCTAATGTTTTGAGTTGTTTTACATCTTCACCAAAAATTTGAATTGCAATATCGGTTTTTGCTCCGGTCATCAGTTCATTAAATCGTAATTGAATGGGCTGGCTAAACTCAAAAGAGGTTTTTTCGATGACTGAAAGTTTTTCTTTTATTTTAGAAACTAATTCTTCTCGAGTAGTTGCATTTTCCCATTCTTCTTTTTCTTTTAATAAAATCATGACATCAGCATCTTCAATTGCCATTGGGTCGGTTGGCACTTCGGCAGTTCCAATTTTAGATACAACATGAATTATTTCACTGAAGTTTTGTTTTAATAGTTGTTCTGCTTTTGTTGTTGTTTCAATACTTTTTTCCAGTGAACTTCCCGGTTCAACAGACATTTGCATTGCCAAATCGCCTTCTTCCAATGTAGGAATAAACTCTGACCCCATAAATGAAAAAGAAATGATGGAAACAATAAAAATAAGAAGAGTTGTTACTAAAACTTTTTTAGGATGGTTGAGGGCTTTTGTAAGTAACGGCAAATAACCTTGTTGTATTTTATTTGAAATTTTATCAGAAAATGTATTGTTGTTGCTGATATGTTTTTTTAGTGCCAACGATGAAACTACAGGCACATAAGTAACCGACAATAGAAGGGAGCCAATTATTGCAAAACTCACGGTTTGAGCCATAGGCAAAAATGTTTTGCCCTCAATTCCTTCAAGCGTAAAAATTGGAATAAAAACAACCAGAATTATCAATACTCCAAATGAGGCAGAACTATATATTTGACTCGATGACTGATGAATTTCATGGTTCATTTGTCCTTGAGAAAGGGTATTTCCTTTGTGTTTACTGTGTAAAGTATGTAAAATCCCCTCTACAATTATTACAGCTCCGTCAACTACAATTCCAAAATCTATTGCTCCTAATGACATCAAGTTTGCTGAAACATCAAAATAATTCATCAGTATAATAGCAAATAACATTGAAAGTGGAATTACTGAAGAAACAATTAACCCAGCTCTAAAGTTTCCTAATATCAATACCAACACAAAAATTACAATCAGTCCGCCTTCAATAAGGTTTTTTGTAACGGTATTGATGGTTTTGCTCACCAATTTTGACCTGTCTAAGTATGGATAAATCTCTAATCCCTCTGGCATTGACTTTTGAATTTGTTTCATTCGTTCAGATACATTTTTAACAGCATCTGATGAATTGGCTCCTTTTAACATCAGAGTTATTCCTCCTACAACTTCACCTTTACCGTCCATAGTTATTGCTCCGTAGCGTTTTGAGCTACCAAACCTCACTTTTGCAATATCTTTTATTTTTACAGGGACTGTTTCGTTTTTAACAATGATGTTTTCAATATCTTCGATGGATTCAACTCTACCCTCGGTTCTGATGTAAAATGCGAAATTGTCACGCTCAATATAACTTCCTCCACTATTATTGTTATTGTCCCTTAAAGCATGTTCTACTTCACTGATAGTTATATTGTATGACAACATTTGTAGAGGATTTACACCCACTTCATATTGCTTAACTTGTCCGCCAAAACTGCTAACTTCACTAATCCCTTGTATGCCGGCAAGTTGACGTTTTATTATCCAGTCTTGAATGCTTCTGAGTTCAGTGGTACTGTATTTTTTTTCGTATCCCGATTTTACTTGAATAATGTATTGATATATTTCTCCAAGTCCTGTTGTTATGGGCATCATTTGCGGAATTCCAAATTCAGTAGGAATTTCGTCCTTTACAATCATTAATTGTTCAGCAACTAATTGTCTGGCTTTTAAATTATCAAAATCATCTGAAAAAACTACTGTAACAACTGATAATCCATATCTGGATACGCTGCGAACTTCTTTAACGTTTTGAATATTTGATAACGACACCTCAACCGGAAAAGTGATGAATTTTTCTATTTCTTCTGCAGCTAAATTAGGGGAGGTGGTTACAATTTGTACTTGATTATTTGTAATGTCAGGAACTGCGTCAATAGCAATCTGTCGCAGAGAAATAATTCCCGCCAATATTAATGCTGCAATCATCAGCAACACCAATGCTTTATTCTTTAATGAAAAAGCAATTATTTTTTCAAACATGTGATTTTGATTTCTTTTAACTTATTATAATATTTTACTTGAAAATAATATAAGTTAAAGGTGGAGGTCGAACTCCAATCGAATTGAAAAATCCTGAAAATGTAGGAGAAGTATTAAAATTTGATTTGTATTGTTTTATTGGAATTATTTTTTCTATTTCTCCGAAATTAAAATCAAAGAAAGTATCGAAGGAAAATAGATTAATAAAATCTACATTGTTTTCAAAACTGCTCCTAACAATAAAGTTTTCCATATCGCCCTCATCAGTATATTCATGAAATAGATAGGAGAGAAAATCAAAAAAAGAACTATTTTCTGATTTGTGAATGGATATGTCTTGGTTTAAAGTAGCTTGAGATTCATGAACATGAGAAATAAGGGCATGTGCCAACACAAAAAGCATTGCCACAGTTATAAAAAAATATTTTAAAAACCTGAACACAATTGCAAAGGTAATAAATTATGAGTTATCACCATCGAGTAATCCCCCTAATCCACCGAGTATGCTGCCTTCTCCTTTTCTAGAACCTCCCAAACTAGGTGCAGAAGCAACAATTCTATTTGCAAGTCTGCTAAACGGAAGTGATTGAATCCACACCTTGCCAGGACCGGTTAGTGAAGCAAAGAAAACTCCTTCACCACCAAATAGGGTATTTTTTATTCCGCCAACAAATTCAATGTCATAATTAACATCTCGGGTAAGTGCAACCAAACAACCTGTGTCAACATGTAATTTCTCCCCCGCTTGTAAAGTTTTTTCAATGATAGTACCACCTGCATGAACAAAAGCCAACCCGTCACCTTCTAGCTTTTGCATAATAAATCCTTCGCCACCAAAAAGACCTGTTCCAATTTTCTTTTGAAATTCTATTCCTACCGCAACTCCCTTTGCTGCACATAAAAAGGAATCTTTTTGGCAAATTATTTTACCCTGATATTGGGTTAAATCAAATGGAACAATTTTTCCGGGAAAAGGAGCGGCAAAAACTACGTGTTTTTTTCCTTGTCCGATGTGAGTATATGCCGTAAGAAACAGACTTTCTCCGGTAAGTAATCGTTTTCCTGCAGAAAAAATCTTTCCAAAAACTCCGGAATCTTGATTGGTTCCGTCGCCAAAAATAGTTTGCATACTCACTTCGGAGTCTTTCATCATCAAACTACCGGCTTCAGCAATAACTGCTTCCTGTGGGTCGAGTTCTATTTCAACACATTGCATATCGTCACCGATAATTTTATAATCTATTTCGTTTGTATTCATGGTTTATTTTTTATGTTTTTTTGTTTTAGGATAGTTAAAAAATATGTTTGTTAAAATGGGAATAAAAAATACCGAAGCTGTAATTAGTGAAACTCCCGCATCTGCATAATGACTGGTCAATACTTTTGTTATGGCGGATTCGGGATAGAAATGTTCAAAAATAGAGAATGAAAGTTTTGTTCCTAAAATAGCAATTACAATAAATGCGGCAGTTTCTAAAAAGGGATATTTGTTCATTAGCTGGACAAACCATTGAGCAATAAATCGCATGGCTAAAATACCTATAAAAACTCCTATCCATACCAATACAATATTGGGAGTAAATGCAACTGCGGCAAAAACGTTATCTATCGAAAATGCTACGTCCATTAATTCAACAAGAACAACAGTAGCCCAAAAATTTCCTATTGATCCAACAGTTACGCGATAAAACCAATTGCTTTTTTTATCTAATACGTCGTCTTTTTTACTTTTTGTTTGCTTACCTTTCCAATAATCATATACCAGATATAGCAAGTAAACACCTCCTAGTGGTTTTAGCCACCATATTTGAATTAATATGGAAGCAAAAAGCATGGCTAACCCTCTAAAAATATAAGCTCCCCAGATACCATATTTCAAAGCCTTTACTCGTTGATTTTCAGGTAAATCACGAACCATTGTTGCTAAAACGGCTGCATTATCAACCGACAGTAAACTTTCAATTAAGATAAGGTTTCCAATAACAGCAAGAGAGGTGTAGGGGTTGTTAATAATATCTTCTATAAAATGATGTTCTGAAAAGTATTGAATTAAATCCCCCATTATTTATTTGTCTGTTGTTTGATTTGACTATTAACGTTTACTTGTATTTTTGTTAACTCAAAAATACAGAAATTAATACCTCAAAGATATGGGTGATTTGAAATTATTTTTAAATAAAGTTTCTAACTCCTTTGTAGAAAAGAGATTGGTTAAAATTACCCTAAGCAAACCAGTATTAAAAAGTGCTCAATTGTTGAACGTTTACATCAGACCCGTTGAAGTAAAAGGAGAAATAATGTTGTCTTTTACGTATCACAACAAAACCAATGATCAAGTAAAAAACTATTCAATAAATCAAGCTCTTGAGCAGCTTGAAAGTATGATGGAAAAGCTATTTAAAAATGCCGTGATTTTCACTTTAGATGAAGATTTTACTGTTCAATTTTCAAAAAAGGGAAAGTCAATATGCAGAACATCAGCTCCTAGTTTTAGTACTACTATATCTTCTCAACATAACAAACAGAAAACAAGTAAAGTTTCACACGGTAAGTATTTGAATACAATCGGGATTACTAATGAAAATGGTATGGTAATTCCAAAAATGGCTGATAAGTATAAACAAATCAATAAATATATTGAAATAGTTGAAAGTTTGATTAAAGATATATCCCTTAAAAAAAAGCTTTATGTTGTTGATATGGGCTCAGGAAAAGGATATTTAACTTTTGCCTTGTATGATTATTTAGTAAATCAATTGAATATTGAAGCGAGAATTACAGGTGTGGAAACCCGACAAGAATTGGTTGATTTTTGTAATCAAACTGCTAAAGAATGCGAGTTTGAAAATTTAAAGTTTGAGCACGCGTCCATTCAAGAATTTAATCCTCAACATATTGATATTTTAATTGCTCTTCATGCTTGTGATACAGCGACTGACGATGCACTATTTAAAGGAATTCAACACAAAGCTCAATTGATTATTACCGCTCCATGCTGCCACAAGCAAATTCGCCAACAGTTAAAAGGGAAAGACCCGGTAAATCCGATAATGAAATATGGAATTTTTAAAGAGCGACAGTATGAAATGGTTACAGATACGCTACGTGCTTTAATTCTTGAAAAGAATCAATACGACTCTCATATTTTTGAGTTTGTATCTAATGAACATACCCGTAAAAATGTGATGCTTATTGGAAAAAAAACCAACAAAAAGCACGACTTAGAAGCGATTGAACAGAAAATCAAGGCACTTAAAAATTCCTTTGGAATATCTCAGCACTATTTGGAAACGTTGATTTAATCCTTTAGAGGTACAACAAGCACAGGAACATTTGAAAATTCCAACAACGACTCGTCTGTGCTTACCATAAAGGTTTTAAAGAAAAATCCGCGTTTATTTTTTCCGATAACTATTAAATCAATTTTGAGTTTTTGAGTAAGATTTACAATGGTTTCAATTGTTGTTCCTTGAACCAATAGTCCTTCAGCTTCTATATTTTTTCTTTTTAATACGTCAGCAAACTCTTGAAGTTGCTTGTGTTCTTTTCGTAAATCTTTTGCTAATACATCTCTAATGTATTGAGGGCCAACATCTAAACCGATAAAATCCGGTTCTGGAGCTGCTACATGAACTATCCATAATTTTGAGCCAAATTTTGCAGCTATTTCTGAGGCTTTATCGATTAAAAATTGACCTTTTTCTTCGAAATCAATAGTTACCAGTATATTTTTCATGTTGTTGAATTTATTACAGTGGAATGTTTCCGTGTTTCTTTTTTGGTAAAGTAGCTACTTTGTTTTCTAGCATTTTAAATGCCTTAATCAGTTTTTCTCGAGTTTGTTCGGGTTTAATAACTTCATCAATATAACCTCTTGCAGCAGCTTTGTATGGGTTGGCAAACATTTCTGCATATTCAGCTTCTTTTTCTTTCCATTTTTCTTCAGGATTAGATGCTTCTTGAATTTCTTTCTTAAAAATTATTTCAGCTGCACCTTTGGCTCCCATTACTGCAATTTCAGCGTTGGGCCATGCGTAGTTCATATCTGCTCCAATGTGTTTTGAGTTCATAACATCATAGGCTCCGCCATACGCTTTGCGGGTAATTACTGTAATTCTTGGAACTGTGGCTTCACTGAAAGCAAACAATAGTTTTGCTCCATTTGTAATTATGGCATTCCATTCTTGGTCGGTTCCGGGTAAAAATCCAGGAACATCTTCAAACACAAGCAATGGTATATTAAATGCATCACAAAAGCGGACAAATCTGGCTCCTTTTTGAGAGGATTTAATGTCTAATACCCCTGCTAAAAATGCCGGTTGATTGGCGATAATTCCTATTGAACGCCCTGCTAGTCGAGCAAAACCAACAACAATATTTTCTGCAAAATCTTTATGAATTTCATAAAAACTGCCTTCATCAACAGTATTCGTAATCACTTCTTTTATATCATAAGGTTGATTGGCATTTTCAGGTATGATGTTGTTTAATGAAGGTCTTGCTTCGTTTGAAAGTTCATAAGGAATTCTTGGTGCATCTTCTTCACAGTTTTGAGGCATATAGCTCAACAATTTTTTTATACCGTTGATACACTCCATTTCATTGGTATATGTTAAATGGGTTACACCTGATTTTGTTGAATGTGCTGATGCTCCACCCAAATCCTCAGAACTTACTTCTTCGTGCGTAACTGTTTTGACCACATTTGGACCTGTAACAAACATATATGAGGTGTTTTCAACCATCATAATAAAATCGGTTAGAGCAGGAGAATAAACTGCACCACCTGCACATGGACCCATGATAGCCGAGAGCTGAGGTATTACACCGCTAGCCAATGTATTTCTATAAAAAATATCTGCATAACCTCCTAAACTAACAACTCCTTCTTGAATTCTGGCACCACCCGAATCATTTAGTCCAATTACAGGAGCTCCGTTTTTCATGGCTAAGTCCATTATTTTACAAATTTTTTCAGCATGTGCTTCAGCCAGAGAGCCTCCTAACACCGTAAAGTCTTGAGAAAAAACATAAACAAGTCTGCCATTGATTGTCCCATAGCCGGTTACAACCCCATCACCTAAAAATTTGGTTTTATCCAGCCCAAAATTTACCGAACGGTGAGTAACAAACATTCCGATTTCTTCAAAGGAACCGTCATCTAACAAAAAATGAATGCGTTCGCGAGCAGTGAATTTTCCTTTTTTATGTTGAGCTGCAATTCGGTCTTCTCCACCGGCAACTTTAGCTTTTTCAATTTTTGATTCTAGTTCAGCCAATCTATCTTTAGTCATATCTTTTTCCATAGTATTCATACTGTAAAAGTATTAATTCCTATTCGAAAAATTCATGATTTAGAGTTTTTATTAAATTACCTAATAATTTATCAAACTTTCTGTTGATTCACTAATTTTGTTTGATTTTTAACTTAAAATATAAGAGTAATAAATTCTTAAAAAATGAACTTTGATCTGAAAGAAATAGCCTCTGCAACTATGGTTTTGTTTGCTGTAATTGATATTGTTGGGTCGATACCCGTTATAATTGATTTGCGCCAAAAAATAGGACATATTCAATCTGGTAAAGCCAGTATTGTATCGTTGTTTATAATGGTATTGTTTCTTTTTGTTGGAGAGTCTATTTTGAGTTTGATTGGAATTGACATCAAATCGTTTGCTATAGCGGGTTCGTTTATCATTTTCTTTCTGGCTTTAGAAATGATTTTGGGAATCCGCCTGTATAAAGATGACGAAAACTCTTTAAAAACAGCATCTATTGTTCCAATTGCCTTTCCACTTATTGCGGGAGCCGGTACAATGACTTCATTACTTTCATTGCGTGCAGAATATGCTTTAGAAAATATTGTGGTTGCTATAATCATCAACGTAATTTTGGTTTATATTGTACTCAAATCTTCGGTTTATATAGAAAAGTTTATCGGCAAGGGAGGAATTGCTGTGCTACGAAAAGTATTCGGAATAATTTTATTGGCAATAGCTGTAAAACTGTTTAGAACCAATACCGGATTTTAATGGCTCAAATTACAATATATACCGATGGGGCTGCCAAAGGAAATCCCGGAAGAGGAGGCTATGGCATTGTTATGATTAGCGGAAATCACTACAAAGAATTATCACAAGGGTTTAGAAACACAACTAACAATAGAATGGAACTGCTTTCGGTAATTGTAGCTTTAGAAACTATAAAATCTGCCAAGTCAGATGTTTTCATCTATTCCGATTCAAAATATGTAGTTGATGCTGTTGATAAAAAATGGGTTTTTGATTGGCAAAAAAAAGGGTTTAAAGGCAAAAAAAATATTGATTTATGGCAGCGGTTTTTGCGTATTTACCCGAAACATAATCTCAAGTTTTTCTGGGTTAAAGGTCATGCCGGAAATATTCATAACGAACGTTGTGATGTGTTGGCAGTTCAAGCCGCCGAATCTAATAACCTGCTGGTTGATGCTGCGTACGAATCTGAACTATCTTCAGGCTCCTTACTTTAATCTTTTTATAATTAGCATTGATTTAGAAAGGTTTTATATATAACTTTAGCACTTTATCAATATTTTTAACATGAGTCTTCGTTTTCTTTTTGTTCTGTGTTGTTTTGGAATAGCTCTTAATGGCAGTTCCCAACAGAATGAATTTGATTCTTTGTATAATATTGCAGTAAACTCCAAAACGGACTACGATAAAGCATTAAATTATGATAATGCCGGACATAAACTTGCTTTCATTAATCCTGATTCTGCACTTTCTATAGCTAAAATTGGACTTACCTACGCCATAAAATCAAAAAATGATACATTAATTTCTGACTCCTACTATAGTTTAAGTATTTTTTTCAGATACCTTAGTAATTACGATGAATCCATATTCAACTCAAAAAAAGCAATAGAACATGCTATAAAAGTGAATGCTCTCAGACAGATTGTAAATGCCGAAAAAAGTTTAGGGATTACCTATACCGAACAAGGGAATTACTCCTTGGCAATTGAAATATTTTACAAACAACTTTTCCAAGCAAGAAACAGAAAAGACACCAATGAAATTGCTCAGATATCAACCAATTTGGCGAATGTATATTTTTATCAGGAATTATATCCGAAGGCTCTCTCATACTTTGAGGAGGCATATAAATGTGCGGTGGATATGAAATCGGAATTCGGTCAATCTTTGCTTTTAGGAAATATTGGTGGTGTTTATCAAAAACTAAATCAATTCGATTTGGCTCTCGACTATTACAATAAATCAAATGAAATAGCTCAAAAAATTGAAGATTACGAAGGATTAGGGGCAAATTACGGAAATATTTCCAGCACATATTATACTCTGGAAAAATACGACCAAGCACTTGATTATCGGTTAAAATCTCTAAAAATTAAAGAGGAAATGAATAACTTATATGGTATTAGTCAAAGCTGGAACGAGTTGGGAAAGATATATCAAATGAAAAAAAATATTCAAAAGGGATTAACATACAGCACAAAAGCATTGGATTTAGCCGAGCAAATTGGAGCAAAAGATTTAGTGAAAGAAGTTCATGAGACAATTTATAAAATGTACACAGACATAAACAACCCAACAAAAGCATTCATTCATTTTAAAAAATTTATTGAGTTAAGGGACTCATTATTCAATGAATCAAATAGAAAGAAAGACATGCGAACCGAATTAAACTTTTTGTTTCAAAAACAACTTTTGACAGATTCCATTGAGCAAGCAAAAAAAGTAGAAATTTTCAACCAAAAAGTAGAGGCAGAACAATATAAAGTAGCTTCTCAAAAAAAGTTGACTCTTGTTTTTAGTGTCGGTTTCGTGTTGATGATGATATTAGCAGTATTTATTTTTAAAGAATACAGAGCCAAGAAAAAGTCGTATCTGGTTATCCAACAACAAAAGATAGAAGTTGAAAAACAAAAACAATTGGTTGAAGAAAAAAACAAAGAAATTTCTGACTCTATAACCTATGCCAAGCGTATTCAAGAAGCCATTTTGCCCTCTCGATATTCACTCACCGAACACCTTAAAAACGGATTTGTACTCTACAAACCTAAAGATATTGTTAGCGGTGATTTTTACTGGCTGGAAAACTATAAAAACCATATTTATTTTGCTGCAGCAGATTGCACAGGACATGGTGTACCCGGAGCAATGGTTAGTGTGGTGTGTGCAAACGCTTTGAGTAAAGCATTGTTGGAAGAAAATCAAACAGAAACAGGCAAACTGCTTGACAGAACACGAGAATTGGTTGTAGAACGCTTTACCAAAAACGACGATAACGTTAAAGACGGAATGGACATTTCTCTGTGTAGAATTTCCAATAACCAATTGCAATGGAGCGGAGCCAATAATCCGCTGTGGATTATCCGAAAAAACGGAAAAGAAGTAGAAGAAATAAAAG
The DNA here is from genome assembly GCA_020853105.1 of Flavobacteriales bacterium. GTDB lineage: Bacteria > Bacteroidota > Bacteroidia > Flavobacteriales_E > Vicingaceae > Vicingus. The sequence continues at coordinate 57,376 of JADYZM010000056.1, forward strand.
CCAATAAACAACCCATCGGGAAAACCGATAATTCAAGCCCATTCACCACTCATGAAGTTGAATTATTCATTGGCGACAGCATTTACATTTTCACCGACGGTTTTGCAGACCAATTTGGTGGAGAAAAAGGTAAAAAATTTATGTACAAACAACTCAAAGAACTTTTATTAACTATTCAACACCTAAAAATGGACGAACAGCGGGAAAAACTTAACCAAGCATTCATAAATTGGCAAGGCAGCCAGGAACAAGTAGATGATGTTTGTATTATTGGGGTGAGGGTTTAGTTTTTAATATAAGATGCTAAATACAAATGATAAACTACTAATTAAACCAATCAAAACAGTTCTTGTTTTTAGTTTTGTTTTTTGTTCACTATATTCAAAAAGCCAAAAAACAGATAGCTTGATTAATGCGTTGCATCAAGCAAAAACCAAATTAGAGGTAGTTACAACTTTGAACCAACTTGGAGCCTTTTACGAAAGTATTAGCGATTACCCAAAATCACTCTATTACCTAAAGAAATCAAAAAACCTGAATCAACAAGACCAATTTGTTGAACAAGCAATTTATACAAATAACTACATTGGCTATGTTTATTGGCACATGAGTGATTACGATAATTCGTTGTATTATCACTTTGCAGCACTAAAACTGGCAGAAAATAATAACATCAAAGACGAAAATTTAGCATTTACTTACCTGATGCTTGGGAATGATTATTACGATAAAGGAGTTTTTAACAAAACTTCAGAGCATTATTTTCAAAGTCTAAAATTAGCCGAATCAATTAAAGACACTATACTTTTGGTTCAGATACACAACCGACTTAGTAAACTGTATTTTAAACTGAAAGATTATAGTCTTTCAATTGAGCATTCCCAATTGGCTTTAAAACTGAATCATAACAATGATTTCAGAGAACAAGCTGTTTCATTCAATAATTTAGGAAATGTTTCTTTAGAAAAGGGAAAAACCGATTCTGCCCTGTTTTATTTTACCGAAACCTACACTAATTTTCTAAAAAGCGGAGATAGAATCGGGCAATCTATTGCATGTATAAATATTGGAGACACCTATTTTTCACTCAGTGAAAAGACTAATTTTAACTTATTGGATTCCAGTTATCGGTATTACGAAAAATCCTATAATCTCAATACCCAAGTGGAAAATAAGTTTGGAATGATATACGGTTTGTGGGGAATGGCAGACATAGATTTGATAAAATTAAACACCAATAATTCAATGAGACTTTATCAATACGCACTGAAGCTGGCTGACGAAATTGGTGCAGAAAGCGAAAAGCTGAACCTGTACTATAAACTACATGAATTATTTGACATAACTGGAAAAACCGATAGCAGTTTAGCTTTTTTAAAGATGCACCTCTCACTAAAAAACAAAATCGAAAGCAGCGACCAAGCCAAACAGTTGATGAAGCAAGAAAGTAAATACGAATTTGAAAAAAAAATAGCACAACAAAAAGCTCAAACTGAACTCGAAAAATCTATTAATAAAGAAAAAAACAAATGGAAAAACATCATAATTATTATAGTGATTTTTGTTGCTGCTGTTCTTACTTATGTTACCTTAAAATCAATAAAACAACTCAAGCTTATTCGTTCAAAAAATGAAATTATCAACTCAATCAATCAACAACTAAACGAACAAAAACAAGATATTTTAGATAGCATTACTTATGCTAAACGCATACAAAATGCCATTTTACCACCAGATAGACTTTTTAAGAAAGAATTGCCCGAAAGTTTTATTTTTTATTTACCCAAAGATATTGTTGCCGGCGATTTTTATTGGTTGGAGAAAAAAGATAAAAAAATTCTTTTTGCCGCTGCTGATTGTACAGGCCATGGGGTTCCGGGAGCAATGGTTAGTGTAATTTGCAACAACGGGCTAAACCGAAGTGTTCGTGAACACGGACTTACCGACCCCGGAAAAATACTTGACAAAACTCGTGAAATTATTATCAACGAATTTGAAAAAAGTGACGAAGAAGTGAAAGACGGTATGGACATATCCTTATGTTCGCTTGATGTTAAAAGTAACACAATGATGTGGGCTGGAGCAAATAATCCGTTGTGGATAGTTCGAAAAAATACAAGATCAACTGAGCCGGAAAACAAATCAAATTATGAATTTATTGAGCTTAAACCCAACAAACAATACATCGGCAAACATGAGAATCCTTTGCCCTTCGATACTCAAACCGTAACAGTTCAGAAAGGAGATAATATCTACTTGTTTACAGACGGGCTAAAAGACCAATTCGGAGGTAAAAAAGGTAAAAAATTCAAAACTTCAAATCTCAAAGAATTGATTTTAAGCATTCAAGATAAATCTATGAACGAGCAATTTTCAATTATTGAATCTGTTTTTATGGGTTGGAAAGGAGACACAGAACAAATTGATGATGTTTGCCTCATTGGAATTCGTATTTGAGTGAAAAACTAAAAAACTTGTTTAATAATTTCTCGCGTGGTAACTGATTTCCCCATAGTATAATAATGAATACATGGCGAACCAAATTTTAACAAATCTTTTGATTGTTGTATTGCCCATTCAATGCCAACTTGCTTTACAGCATCGTCATTTTTACATTTTTCAATAGCATCTACCAAATCATCTGGTAAATCAATGTGAAAGAATTTGGAAAGTGAAACCAACTGGCTTTTGTTAGATATGGGTTTTAACCCGGGAATAATTGGCACATGAATTCCTACTTCCCTACAAGAAGACACAAAATTTTTAAACTTTTCTGTATCGTAAAATAGCTGAGTAATAATATATTCCGCACCAGCATCAACTTTAGCTTTTAAATGTTTGATGTCGGTTTTGAAATTAGGCGACTCAAAATGCTTTTCGGGATAACCGGCAACCCCGATACAGAAATTCGTTGGGTTTGCATTTTGTAAATCTTCATCAAAATATTCACCATTGTTGAGTTTTACAATTTGCTTTACCAAGTCAATAGCGTTCGCATGCCCTCCAGTTTCCGGAACAAAAGCAGACTCCGATTTAATAGGGTCGCCTCTTAAAGCCAAAACATTGTCAATTCCTAAAAAGTTCAAGTCTATCAATGCATTTTCAGTCTCCTCTTGGGTAAAACCTCCACAAATAATATGAGGAATTGCGTCAATTTCATATCGGTTCATGATTGCCGCACAAATTCCAACAGTTCCGGGGCGTTTTTTTATGGAAATACGCTCCAAAAAACCTTTCTCTCTTTTTTTAAAAACAAATTCTTCGCGATGATAAGTAACATTGATAAACGAAGGTTTGAAATCCATCAGGGGGTCTATACTGTCATATATAGATTGAATACTTTTTCCTTTTAAAGGAGGTAATATTTCAAAAGAGATAAGTGGTTTTTTAGCTTTTTGCAAGTGTTCACTAACTTTCATGCACGAAAAAGAATGTAATTAAAAATTTAATTCGGCAAATGTATGAAATCAGTTGCTAATACAAAATAAAATTTTATATGATTATTTGATACAGAATCTAACAAATCACATTTACGAAAAGGTAAATAATGTATTTTTGTGCTTCTTAAAAACCCAGAATGGAAAACATACGAAATTTTTGTATCATTGCTCACATTGACCACGGCAAAAGCACATTGGCTGACCGTTTACTTCAAACCACAGGAACTATCAGCGACAGAGAACTTCAAGAGCAAACGCTTGATGATATGGACTTGGAACGTGAAAGAGGGATAACCATCAAAAGCCATGCAATACAAATGGAATACACCTTTCAAGGTAAGCCTTATATTCTAAACTTGATAGACACTCCAGGACATGTTGATTTCTCTTATGAAGTATCTCGTTCAATAGCTTCATGCGAAGGAGCCTTACTTATTGTTGATGCCACACAAGGAATTCAAGCACAAACCATTTCAAATCTCTATTTAGCCATAGAAAACGATTTGGAAATTATTCCTGTACTTAACAAAATGGACTTAGATAGTGCCATGCCCGAAGAAGTAAAAGACCAAATTGTTGATTTGATTGGCTGTAAACGAGAAGATATTATTCCTGCTAGCGGAAAAACCGGATTGGGCGTTGAAGAAATTCTAAAAGCTGTGATTGAAAGAGTTCCTGCTCCGGTTGGCGACCCAAACGCACCTCTACAAGCATTGATTTTTGATTCGGTTTTTGATTCATACAGAGGAATTAATGCCTATTTCAAAGTGTTAAACGGAGAAATTAAAAAAGGTGAAAAAGTAAAGTTTATTGCTACTAACAAAGAATACCACGCCGATGAAATTGGGACACTGAAACTAAAACAGGTTCCCAAATCGGTTATTAAAACAGGAGATGTAGGTTATATTATTTCTGGTATCAAAGTAGCAAAAGAAGTTAAAGTGGGTGACACAATCACTACCGTTGCTAACCCAGCTCCGGCAATTCAAGGATTTGAAGATGTTAAACCCATGGTTTTTGCTGGAATTTATCCAATAGAAACAGACGATTATGAAGAGTTGCGTGATTCGATGGAGAAACTCCAACTCAACGATGCTTCACTCACTTTTGAGCCAGAATCTTCTGCAGCCTTAGGATTTGGTTTTCGATGCGGATTTCTTGGCATGCTTCACATGGAAATTATTCAGGAGCGACTGGAACGCGAATTTGGAATGACTGTTATCACTACAGTTCCAAACGTTTCTTATCATTGTTTTTTAACCAGTGATAAAGAGAAAGCCATCGTATTGAACAATCCTTCGGATTTTCCTGACCCAAGCCGAATTGAACGAATTGAAGAACCATACATTAAAGCCAGTGTTATTACCAAATCGGATTATGTGGGTTCTATCATGACTCTTTGTATTGAAAAACGTGGCGAATTAACTAATCAAGTGTATTTAACTTCAAATCGTGTTGAATTGAACTTTAATATCCCACTTTCTGAAATAGTTTTTGATTTTTACGATAGATTGAAATCTATTTCTCGTGGGTATGCGTCTTTTGACTATCATCCGATTGGATTTAGAGAGTCAAACTTGGTGAAAATGGACATTTTATTGAATGGAGACCAAGTAGATGCACTTTCTGCTTTGGTTCATAAAGACAATGCCTATGATTTGGGTAAAAAAATCTGCAATAAGTTAAGAGAACTAATTCCCAGACAACAATTTAATATTGCTATTCAGGCAGCAATCGGGTCTAAAATTATTGCCAGAGAATCGCTTTCGGCATTACGCAAAGATGTAACCGCCAAATGTTATGGGGGAGATATCAGCCGAAAACGAAAATTATTGGAAAAACAAAAAGAGGGTAAGAAAAAGATGAAACAGATTGGAAGTGTAGAGGTTCCACCTAAAGCATTTTTAGCTGTTTTAAAATTAAACGACTAGAAAAACCCTTATTTTAAATAATCTGCATTTTTTACAATAATGTCTTTTGTCATTCCTTTGAGCACATTGCCGGCTTGAATTATCAAATCCGGTGATGGAGGAAAAGGAACGGGTTGAGACTGCAATTCTTTTTGAGATTGTGGGCTTAGTGCATTAATATCACCATTTGCCATTGCATAAAAATTTTCAAACAGTGCATCTGAGGTTATAGGCTCTGATTTCATCAACTTGTTGCTGATGTTATCGTAGTAATTTATTTTACCTGAAATTCGGGCGGTTTTTCGTTGGTGAACTCGTTTCAAAGCACAGGTTATGGTTTTGTATTTGGGTACTTTTATGTCGTTTCCGAGTGAGTCTTTTTTTACATTTCCGTTGGCATCTAATACGTAATCAAACCCATCTTGAATTCGTTTGCTCTCTTGTGTAACAGCTTCTTTTACTTCTTCGGGAGAAACCAAAATATCGGTCATGGATAAAATAATTGAATAGTGGTAGGTTCTTGATGAATCAACTGAATTATCATAGTTTAACCAACCTTTGTCTAAATCATCAATAATAATGGATTGAAGTTCTTCCATCAATGTTTTTGGAGCCACAACTTTTGATTTATCCTCTATTGTAAAAAATACATTTGTTGTTCCTTTGAATCGTGATTCGTTTATTTTATCATCAACATCTTTGAAGTTTGGCAAGTAATTTTTAGCATCTGTAAATAGCTGATACGCTTCTCTGGCAGCCATTTTGTCGTTTTTATTTAACAGTTGAGTTCCTTTTGCGTAGGCATAATCGGCAGCTTTGGTTTTTGCGTTGTCTATTTCTGAATAAAAATCGCGATCTTCAAAAACTATTCCTACTGGTGGTAGTGATTTTGCCAGTTCCTGACGACGATTCATGCGAACATAAATGGTGTATATTGTACCCCAGTTTGCAGGGTCGCCGGCACCTTTTAATCTGTTAACTTCAGCATTATCTTTTGTATAAGCCATTTTATAGGCATCATTAAAAACATCTACCTCTTCGTATTTACTCGGGTCTTTTTTTATTTTTTTGGCAGAAATCTCCATAGCCGAATCGTAATCGCCTTTTTCATATTTTTTGGAAGAAGATGCACACGCAACTAAGAATACAGTAACAATTGTGCTTATGATAAGATTTTTCATAACAGTGATTTCTGAAAATAATTACAAAACTTGTTCCAAATATAGTGAAAACAATAAAAATGGAAAATAAAACAGAATTATCGAATTAATGTTACAGTTCCTATTTGTTCTCCCATATTATTCAACACATCAGTATATTTAATTTTCCAAACATAAGTTTCTGTTTGAACAATTTTACCGCTATATGTTCCGTCCCAACCTTTGTCTAAGCTTTTTGAGGTAAACAATTTTTCGCCCCAGCGGTCAAAAATCATCATTTCAAATGTTATTATGTTTTTACCGAAAGCATAAAAAATGTCGTTAAATCCATCTCCATTTGGGGTAAAAGCATTGGGTATGTATAACACACCGTCAACAACGATAACCGTAGTTGCAGTGCTTTTACACCCTTCTATTGAAGTAACTTCAAGGGTATATGCAGTTTGTTCTAATACTGATACAAACGGATTCAGGCAATCTGTACACGAAAGTCCTGTTGGTGGTGTCCAATTGTAGTTTTGTGCATTTGTCGAAGGTTCTAATACAATTTCACTTCCCCAAGACGCAATTATGGTATCAATAATTTCAACAGTAGGTTTTGGAAATGTATCGACAAATACAGTAAGTTTTGACAAACATCCGGCTGAATCTGTAACGGATACTGTAAAAAGAACCGGTTCAGTAATGATAGGGTGTATAAGTGATTGTGAGGGATTCGAAATTAGTTGGCTTGGCTCCCACCAGTAGGAATTTCCTCCTGTTGCCCACAAACTGACTTGTTCGCCGGCACAAACGGTTGTGTCATCAACAACTGTTGAACTTGGATGTAGCACAGTTACAACAACTGAATCTACTGCTGTGTTGCAACCGTTTGAAGAACTTACAACAAATACTGTTGTTTGGGTTGGATGAACAATGGGTAAAGAGTCGGTTGGGTTTGAAAAATAGGAAATTGGCGTCCAGTTGTAGTTGACTCCACCTGAAACTGTCAGTTGAACGCTGTCCCCTTCACAAATTGTTTGATTGGGCGATACATTTGCCACAGCTAAAACGGTATCAACAAACACATTCATAAAAGTATCCCAGGTACAGTTGTTTATATCTGTTATTTCAACCGTATAAAGTGTTGAGTAATAGGGCGTTGAAATGGGGTTTGGAATTGTGTCCGTATTCAAAGTTGAATCCGGAGTCCATAAATAGCTTTTACCAACATAAGCAGCCAATTCAACAGATTTTCCCCTACAAATGGTTGTGTCCGGTATAATAGAAATATTGGGTAAAAAAACATCAACTACAGTTGATAGGGTATCAGTTCCACACAGGCTGTTTACTGAAACAAAATACTCGGTGGTGGTTTGTGGCCACACTACCGGATTAAAAATTGAAGTGTCGGAAATTGAAGTTGCATTAAACCAAACGCATGAGGTTGCTCCTGTAACTTCCAGTTGAATACTGTCGCCTAAACAAATTCCGGGCACGCTGTCAACAACAAATTTGGGTAGCGGTGAAATATATACCTCTACAAAATCGGAATCCATTAAATTACATGAAGTTGAATCCAACACATAAAGCATAACGTTGTATGTACCTGCTGTATCAAAAACATGATAAGGCTCAAAAGCTGTTGAGGTGTATCCATCACCAAAATCCCACAAATAGGATATTCCACCCACACTCAAATTTTGAAAATGCACGGTTTCACCAACACAATAATAGGGAGTGATGTAAACATCAGCAATTGCAGTGAGTTTGGTTAAATCCAGTTTAAAAACACCCATGTTGCAATTGGTGCTATTGTCGGTAGTTGACCATGCTCCTGAGCTTGTTGGGAAATCATTTGTTGCTGTACCGCAAGAGGCACAAACCGACTGATAAACCATTCCTTTCTTGTCAAACCGGCTGGTTCCACCGTCAACATGGTCGCGACTCATATTTCCACCAAAAAAAGTAGCATACAATAGAGTATCTGCATTTTCTCCAAACATGGCAAGGTAGTAGTCTTCTCCGTCTGTAGTGTTTTGAACAGCGTTTGAGGTTATATTCATTCCATTGGTAGTGCTGTAATCAGCCAGTCCGTAATAAATATTTAAAGTACCTCCCCAACCACACACCAAAATATAGTTACAATCGTTAACTAAAAATGCCGATGGAGCAATATCTACATGACCTGAACCTGTTCCAAACGTAGTGGAAAATATGGTGGAATCTAAATTTGGAGTTAATTTGTGCAAGAATTGACCGCTGTTAGAATCGGCATAAACTCCCAATGGTGTTATGGGATAAGTGCCTTCGGTTTGTCCAAATGCAAAGATATTATCTGCAGTGTCTAATTGTACAAAAAACGATTGGTCGAGAGTATCTGTCCCCAAGTACGTGCATGCTAAAATTGAAGTAGCTGTCGGATTTATTTTAGTTAAATACCCGTCCATACTCCCTCCAATAGTGTCCTTATATGCTGTTGGAGAAACAGGTATGTCAGCGCTTTTTGTCCCTCCGGTAAACACAATATTTCCTAGCTTATCGAACTGTAGCGAATACGCAGCGTCGTCCATGTTGCCGCCAAAATAGGTGCTCCAAATCAGCGAAGATAAATTAGATGATAATTTGAAAACACATGCGTTTTGCCCCATTTCGCCTGGAATATAAGTTGGGAAAATTACCCCCGGTGTGGTTGGAAAATTGTTGGAACGAGTTGTGCTGGCTACATAAACATTGTCATTAGCATCAACAACAACTTCTCCACGAAATTCATCAGCATAGTTGTATTTTAACGGATTTCCTGTATTTAATCCATCATCAGCACCACCCCCAAGATAGGTAGAACCCAGCAACACATTTCCTCCGGTACTGAGTTTGGTAACAAAAATATCGTATCCACCATTAAACGTAGGGTCATAAGCCGAAGCTGTTGGAAAGTTTATGGATTGGGTTGTTCCGAAAATTACCAACTCGTTATTGCTGTTTACAATTAGACTATGCGGATTATCTCTGCCTGCTCCTCCAATGTATGTTGAATAAATTAAATTTGTTCCTGTAGGGTTAAATTTAGTAATACTCACATCTGTATAGCCACCGTTGTAGGTAACCTGATAGGCTCCAACAGTTGTCGGATAGCCTAAGCCAAATGCTACTCCACCTCCATACAGATTTCCTGCATCGTCATACGTGGAAGTAAATCCCCAGTTATCTATGGTAGCACCTGTGTATGATGCAAAAACCAGTGCGGGGTCAATAACTAAAGGAATATTTTTGTCGTATCCCTTTGGAAAATCAAAGGACAATGTGTTGTCAATCAATTTAAAGTTACATTTTACTTCTTTTTGTTTGCCATCAATAATCTGATAGGCATACGGCTTATTTTCTATCAGTGTGTTTACAGATGTTAAAACTTCAAGTGCACCGTTTTTAGTAATCGATAGTTTGTTTTGACCGGTGTATTTGAGTCTAATTTGTTCAATATCTGCATTTGGATTCACTATAAAGTCATATTTTAAACCTGCTTCAGAGGTTGAATACAATTTCAGGTCAATTCCGCTATACAATTGTTTGTATTCTATATCCTTATACTTTTTCACATCACTTGCCCATTTTGACGAATCGTTTCCAATAAAATAATTTTCATAATCCGAGTATGGTTTACTCGCTTGAATTTGCGGCTGAAGAGCATCAACAAACTCCACTTCAAATGCATGCAGATTGATTATTGAATCTCGACGAGTAGGGTTTTTAAACCACCCGTGATGTATATTTCCTATTCTTAGGATGTCTTGTTCGTTGTAAAATTGATATGTTAGTTTGGTATTTTCTAAGTATAGCTGTCCGCCGGGTATTTTTGCTTTGTATATAATGTTGTCTTCCCACTGCCCTTTGTTTTCTTTAAACTCAATAGAAGGATTGTGGGCAAATATATTTTGCAACAACACACCAAACACTATGACAAAAAAAACTCTCAAACAATTGATATTTAACCTACTAAAGTAGGATATTTTTTTTATTTCCCTGTTTTTTATTTTTTTATCCCTTTTTTTTTTAAATAAAAAATATTCGTTTTTCCCTTTAAACATCTGATTTTTCGAATGTTTTATGCTTTTAAACATATAAAATTATTAAAAGACAAAAATATATGTTAATAAAAAAAAATATATATTTGCTTTCAATATTCACACATAACTATAATTTTATGAATAAATTAAAAATTTTACTACCATTTGCCCTATTTTTAATATTGGCAAATAACACAAAAGCACAATTTATACCCGATGCCAACAAAATCCTCTATGTGGATTCAGCCGTAGTGGGTGGCAACGGTAGTGGCGACAGTTGGGCAAATGCTGCTGTAAGTTTAGCCGATGCACTTTCTTGGGCAAGAACCAATCAGGGAAATTGGGCAAGCGACAGCTTGCGAATATACGTAGCCAAAGGCACGTATTTACCAAAATACAAAGCCGACGACAACACATTGTCGCCTAACAACCGCGACAACTCTTTTGTAATGGTGAACAACGTTCAACTTTACGGAGGTTTCCCCAATGGATGAAGCACATTTTCAGCCAGAGACTGGAATGCCAACCCAACGGTGATGAGTGGAGATATTGGAACGATAGGAAACAACAGTGACAATGCACACCACCTGGTAATAGCTGCAGGAGGATTAGGAAATGCACTTTTAGATGGTTTTACTGTAAAAAATGGAAGAGCCGATGGTTCAAATCCAATAACAGTTAATTCTCAATCTGTTGATAGAGGTAACGGAGGAGGATTGTTCAGTATCCAGTCGGGTGTAAAAATTTTGAACACTTCTTTCGTTAACAATAATGCAAACCATGGAGGAGCATATTATAACCTTAGTACATCATCAATTTTTGTTAATTGCAGCATAAAAAACAACACTGCTCAATACAATGGATCCGGTGGATATAACAATGCTTCAACCATTCAATTAATCAATACCGAAATATCAAACAACACAACAGGCGGAGGAAACGGAGGAGCAATGTTTAACTACAGCAATTCAAACCTTACGTTGATAAACTGTTTGTTGGTAAAAAACAGTGCTTTAGATGGAGGAGGATTTTTTAACTTAAATAATTCATCAGCTAACCTCATCAATGTTTCGTTGGCAGACAATACACCCAATGCATATAACCTGCAAAACGCATCAACACTATCTGCTAAAAACAGCATAGTATGGGGAGGCAAAGCAGGAGCTTCAAACACAGGCACTTACCAAAACTCTTATGTGGACGGAGCCTCATGGAATGGCAGTTGGGGAACAGACGGAGGGGGTAACATCGTTTCAATCAACGACCCATTTTTTGATAAATCTGCTTCAGATTACAGACTTTCACCATGCTCACAAGCAATAAATGCAGGTAGCAACACACTTTATACAGGAGCCGGTGGGAACCTGAGTACAGATAAAGATATAGCCGGAAACAACCGCCTGAATGAAACAACCATAGACATGGGAGCAGTCGAAAACATATTGCCTGTAGCAACCCTACCTGTAGTAAACCTGGGGGCTGATATCACTGCGTGCTTTGACACCACCGTAGTATTGGATGCGGGAAACCCCGGTATGACTTATTTATGGAGTGATAATTCTACTGCCCAAACATTGACAGTGAGCACTCCCGGAACGCACTCGGTTACGGTTACAGATGTGAATAGCGGCTGTTCAGCTTCAGATGCAATTGCCGTGAATATCACCAACCAAGGGCTTGTTACCATATCGCCTCTAAGCGACACGATTTGCATTGGAGACACCACAATACTGCAAGCGATAGATAACATCCCTTCATTAACTTATTGCAATCCACCTTACGATGCTTTTGATAGATTTTTCACAAACATTACGTATTCAACTATAAATAATACTTCCGGACAAAGTTTTGGACCAATTCCAGATTACACTTCAGATACTGCTTATGTAAATGTTGGTATTTCTAATACGTTGACAGCAACTTTTCAAAATTATTATCCGATGCAAATTTCTATTTTTGCTTACATAGACTGGAATCAGAATGGGATTTTGATCGATGCAGGCGAAGTTTATATAGTGGTAAATGGATCATTTATACCAACAGGAACTTTTACGTATGCTATACCTGCTATAACTCCTCCTGCTTGGGCTTATAACGGAGTTACCCGAATGCGTATGAGTGTGTCTAATATGCCGCCAGTAAGCGACCCATGTGAAATCTTGTTTGGTGAATATGAGGATTATAGTGTACACGTGAGTGGTGGAGTGGATAAAGTAACTTATAACTGGTCCGATGGAAATAGTACCATTTCAACCAATTCGTCTGTTATAGTTTCTCCAACAGTTTCAACCAATTATTCAGTAACAATTACAACACCAAGTTGTCAAAAAACAAAAACTATACCTGTTGTTGTAAATAATCCTGAAGTAAACTTAGGAGCAGATGCCGGCTATTGTGCAGGTACGCCGTTCACACTTGACGCAGGGAATGCAGGCTCAAGCTATCTGTGGAGCGACAATTCAAGCAACCAAACGCTAGATGTTACTACCTCAGGAACTTATTCAGTAACCGTAACCGATGGTAACGGCTGTATAGGCAAAGACACAATAACCGTAACCGAAAA
>JADYZM010000057.1 GCA_020853105.1 Flavobacteriales bacterium
AATCTTTTGAACAATTTTTTAATAATTTTCAGAACTTTTTCTCCTTTTCCAAAAAATCATTTTTTGTTCAACCTTTTTTACTTTATTTGAAAAAATAAATAGAGTTTTTAGACAGACTGCCGTTATCCGCAACCCTATTGCGATACTGCTAAACATAAACATTAGAACTATTTATGAGCATCAAACAATCTAACAATGGACATTAACGGTTGGCTAACTATAATAACTGTTTTGACTGCAATTTATGCACTCATTCCGAATGAGGACAGAAAACTTTCGCTTTTTGGAATCCATTGGATAGAAAAGTATTTAGTTGGTGGAATCCTTCTTTTTATGATTCCATATCTGATTAAGTTCTATGACATAGTTTATAGAATCCCTGCTTTGGGTGGCTTTTGTCAATTAATAGGACTATACAACGCCAATGGATTTAAGCCTAGCAACATTGCTTTGGGTTTATTTTTCCTTTGTTTCCTTTGGCTCATTTTCAGAATAATTTGGTTTACTCCCAAAGTGGATGCGAACTCAATAGAATATTTTAATGAGTTACTTACAGAAAAATCCTTTGGTGAGTTTTACAGACTATTTACCAAATACACAGAAATAAAAACTGTAAAAAGAAATTGGGAAGTATACCGTGAGATAATTTTTCACCCTAAATTTATTAATGGTGCTGCTGTAAATCAGTATTCATATTTATTATCGTTTATCAAATCAGAAAGAGATTTTCAATTTGTTTTTCGTTCTTTCTTAGAAAATCCACACTCACCATACTACAAAGAAATAAAAGAACATTGGAACAGCTATTCCCTTATGAACGACAAACAATTTCTAAACAGGATATTAAATGTCAACATAAGCCATTCCATTGGGAACGGATTGTTTTTAATTTTCTCTGATATCGTGTCAAATCATTTACGAAACGAAGAAGGTAAATCAGGTGTATATAATCAACAACACTATTATCCAAGAATAAGAGAAGAGGAAGGTTTTGATTTGCCAGCTTACTATCACATTCGTTTTATTGGACTTCTTTATTCTTCGGCTATTGAAAACAAGATTGACATTTCAACCCTTTCAAATTCCTATACAAATATGCAATCCATTTATTCAAGTATGGTTGAACAAATGGTTAAGAACATTGTTGTCAACGATGACACTTTCAAAAAAGAATACCCAACGAACTATCATTGGTTAATAAGTGAAATATTTTCCATTAACGAAAATTGGTTGACATCCTTTAGTGAAATAGAAAATTTTTCATCGGAAAGTAGCTACATTGAGTTTATTACTTTTTCTCTTTCACTTTGTATGAGTGAATTGTATAAGGGTTTTGAAAAACACAAAATCAGTCAAGAATTTATCAATAGAATGATTTATTACCATTCCATTTCTGAATACTTTGGCTATTCAATAAACGATGAAATGAAATCTTCAATTGAGAGAAATATAATTGAACGAATTCCAGAAAAACATTTGGAACCAATAATGGACTATGCACTTGATGAAAAGTTTGCCATATCTTTCAATCAATTTCAAGATAGAAATTTTGGACACACTAATTCGGAAGAGCAAGAAATATTAAGGCGGCTTTTAAAATTTCTTAACAGCAGAAAAAAATAGTAATGACACACAAACAGAAATTACAATGAATGTAAATCGCATTAAACAAACTGGATCTAAACTTCGTGCAGACAAGCTCCGGACGAACAGAAGGGCAGCGGATAACAGCACCTACCCAAAAGTGGCGTTTCAGTGGTTAAATCAAGCTTTGTGCTTCTATCAACGTTTGATCTTAGTTGACAATGAAGTGCTTCTAAATCGCCACCTTCGGGTAGCTGCAAACCGTCAAACTGTCTAAAAACTAAAAAATGAAGCGATTTTTAAATAAAATACTCGGACACCTATCTTTGAAAAAATTATATATTCGATTCTCGAAAGGTTCGTTTTGGGTTTTTAGACGACTTGTCCCGACCTATCGGGAGACTGCCGTTATAGCCAATGGTAGGGCGACACTCCAAACATTGAACAGACGACCAGGTCATAAACAGAAAGCAAACCATTTTGGAAACGAGTAAGCCAACACTCATTGTCGATCCTTCTGTATTTTTTATTTTACTCACGTATATTTTATTTTTTTATTGGTGTTCGTGAATGCTTAGGCATTTCCCCACCGCACTTTTTTTAATTCAAATAAGCGAAGCAATTCACGAGCACCGCTAAATGAAAAATTAAACAAGCGAGTTATTTTATTGCCACCACACAAGTGGCACATTTGGTTTTGCCCCGACACACAAACTAACGCTTCACAAAACCAAAAGAGCCACTTTTTTGCCACTCTCAGGATGAGTAAACAGTAAATATAAATTTTTTTTAAATTTTATTTGCACAATTAAAAATTAGTTTTATCTTTGCGAGTGAATACTAACTAACATAAAAATAAATTAAACAAGTATGCAACAATTTACAGACAGGCAAATTGAGATAATGGAAGCGGCAACCAACCGTATTTCAAAATATGGTATTCAGAATTTGACAATTAAGACATTGGCAGAGGACATAGGTTTGTCTGAACCTGCATTGTACCGACACTTTAAAAGTAAAAATGAAATCTTATTAAGTTTATTGGAATATTTCAAGACGGAAATGAAAAACCGTATTCAGTCTATTTCATTTAAACCGACTGATACAACAGCAGATGAATTAAGAGCAATTTTTAATTCTCAGCTACAGACTTTTACAAACAAACCAGCAATTGTGAGTGTCATTTTTGCAGAAAGCATTTTCCATTTTGATGAAAGTTTGAGTAATATAGTAACTGAAATTATGGATATGATGCAAGAGTATGTAAAAACTAATATTGCAAAAGGTCAAGAAAAAGGGCAATACAATAAATTGATTGGAGTTTCTACCCTAACAACCATAATTATTGGAGGAATGAGAATGACCGTACTGAAATGGAAACTATCAGGACATAAATCAAATCTTGTTAAGGATGGGAAAACGGTTTTAGATGGAATATTGAAAATGATTGAGAATAATTAAAAATCACGAATTAAAAATAGAAAATATGAAGAAAGTATTTGTTTTAGGAATGAGTGTTTTGTTTTTATGGAGTTGCAACAATACCTCTGAAAAATCAACAGAAAAACAGAAAACAGAAACCCACGAAGAACATCATCACGATGAAAGTTCTGAAGTTATCAAACTCAACAATGGAGAAAAATGGTTGGTGAACGAAGAAATGAAACCCTTTGTAGTGAAAGGCGAAGAATTGATAAATTCTTATATCCAGAATAATCAGAAAGATTATAAAGCATTAGCTCAGCAATTAAAAGAGCAAAACAACAAGCTCATTAAAAGTTGTACCATGGATGGCAAAAGCCACGATGAACTGCACAAATGGTTGCACCCACATCTTGAAATTGTAAAAGCATTGGAAGATGAAGCTGATGCAGTAAAAGCAAATGAAATTGTTTTGCAACTGCAACAGTCATATCAACAATACCACCAGTACTTTAATTAAATTTTTTAGAAATGAACTCTAAACAAAAATTTACCCTATTTCACAGGCTTTTGCATTGGATAATGGCGATTGCAATGCCTATTCTATTCATTACTGGTTTTTTGAGAATGTATTGGATGAATAAAAACAACATTGTTGCTGTTATTGAAAGTAAAACATCAGCAATTCCAAAAGAACAAATGACAAACATTGCAAAGGCAATTAGAGAACCTATGTGGCAATGGCACGAACTTTTTGCTCACATAATGATTTTTGCATTTTTAGCACGGATTATTTATATGCTTGTAAAAGGCATTCGTTTCCCAAATCCTTTCAAGAGCAAACAATCAATGAAAGAACGTTTACAAGGTTTTACTTATGTTTATTTTTATCTTTTTGTTTTTATATCTGCATTCACAGGTGTATGTATTGAAAAAGATTTGTTCTCTACTTACCACGAACAAATTGAAGCCGTTCATAAATGGGGTATTTATTGGTTTCCGATTTTCATTCTACTGCATTTAGCAGGAATTGTATTAGCTGAATTTTCAAGCAAAAAAGGAATTACGTCTAAAATGATTGGAGGAGATTAATCCAAAGTAAGTATAAACAATAAAAAAAATTCATCTCATTATGTTAGTGAATACTCGCAAACTTATATTGAGCCTGATAGTTTTATCAGGTTGGAATGTAGCCCAAGCTCAAGAGGTTTGGACATTAAAACAATGTATTGATACGGCACAAGTTCATAACAAGACTTTGCAAATCAATCGTAATAACATATCCATCAGCGAACAACGGAAAAAAGAAGCACAAGCTAACCTTATTCCGAAAGCTACTGCCAATGCTGATTACAAGTATTTTATGGAGTTGCCTACACAGCTAATGCCGATGAATGCACTCAATCCGCAAGCACCCGAAGGACAATTCAGGGATTTGCAATTTGGTGTCCCTCATAACATCAATGCAAATGTGCAGTTGGCAATGCCTTTGTATAATCCGCAGGTTTACGGAGCGATACAAAGTACACAAATTGCCAAAGAACTTACAGAATTGCAGTTTCAAAAATCGGAAGAACAGGTTTTGTTTGACATTACTACGCTCTATTACAATGCTCAAATCATCCTGAACCAATTGGCTTTTTTGGACAGCAATATTGTTAATACCGAAAAGCTATTCAAGAATATGCAACTCTTGAAAGACCAACTTTTGGCAAAAGGTAGCGATGTGAGTAAAGTAAAACTGCAAGCCGAGCAACTCAACACGCAAAGGCAAAATGCAAACAACAAACTTATTCAGGTTTTGAATGCAATGAAATTAAATATGGGAATTTCATTAGAGCAAAATATTTCTGTTGTTTCTGAAATTCAACAAGAAGTTTCTTTAGAAAGTAATGCAAGAAATGTATTGGATTTAAAAATTATCCAAAAACAAAATCAACTGCTTCATAGTGATTTAAAGACATTGAACCAGTCAAGATTTTTGCCTTCGCTAAACTTAATTGCTTCTTACGGAACAACAGGTTTTGGTTATGATAAAAAGCCTCACGATTTTCTGAAATTCTACCCGATTGGTTTTGCAGGTGTGCAACTAAGCTACCCTCTTTTTAATGGAACGGTTACACAGCGAAAAATCAATCAAAAGAAATTGGAGATTACCAACAATGAATTGCAATCAAAATTGATTATGGAAAAGAATGATATGGAAGTTGAAAATGCCATCCGACAAAAAACGATTGCACAGTCCACCATCACAAATACCGAAAGTCAAATTGCTTTGGCCAAAACGATTTATGAGCAAACTATTTTACAACAAAAGCAAGGTACAGCAAGCCTTACCGATGTTTTGTTAGCAGACAATGCACTCCGTGAAGTACAACAAAATTACCTGAATGCAGTAATAGACTTTCTGAAAGCAGATTTGGAACTTAAAAAGCTGACTGGGTCAATCAAAAATTAAAAATTACGAATTAAAAATAAAGAATATGAAAAAGATAATTTGGATAATAGCTGGAGTTGCCATAGTTGGATTGGTGATTTTTAAGTTAGCGAGCAACAAAAAAACTACTGAAAACAGGGTATATCAATACGATAAAGAAAAGCCAATTTCTGTAAGTGTTGATACAATCCGACTACAAAATATTGTAGATGCAGACAACTATACAGGCACTTTTGAGCCTAATAAGGAAACAAAATTAAGTGCAGACATACAAGGGAAAATCAATGCGGTATTGGTAGATGTGGGAAGCTATGTTTCCAAAGGACAAACACTTATTCAATTGGATAATTCACTGTTGAAACTACAACTACAAACGGTGGAAGTGCAAATTGAGGGATTGGAAGATGATGTAAAACGATACACCATTTTAACTGAAGCCGATGCCGTCCAAGGTGTACAGTTGGAAAAAGCAAGATTAGGTTTGAAATCCGCAAAAGTTCAGAGAGCAACTTTGTTAGAGCAAATCAGCAAAACCGCTGTTAAAGCACCTTTCAATGGTGTGGTAACTGCTAAACTTAATGAAGAAGGAGGTTTTGCAGCACCAGGAGTTCCTTTGTTACAAATTACGGATATAACCACTTTACGCTTTACAGTCAATGTTCCCGAAAATGATTTGATACAATTTCAAAACGATCAAACCTACAAAATCAATGCTGATGTTTATCCCAACATTTCACTTTCGGGCAAAATATCAATGATAGGAAGCAAAGCCAATATGGGAAATAGTTTTCCAATACAATTTCAAGTTGCAAACACCAAAAATCTAAGTATCAAATCAGGAATGTTTGGAAAAGTAAGTCTTTCTGAAAGTAAACAAGAGCAAGGTATTCTTATTCCTGCATCTGCCATTATTGAAGAAAATGGAATAGCAAAAGTATATGTAGTAAAAAATGGAAAAGCCATATTGCAAACGATTACAACTTCTAAAACCATTGGGAATAAAACGCTTGTTTCAAGTGGTTTAAATGGAAATGACATCATTGTTACGAACGGATTTATCAATCTTTTTGACGGAGCAAATGTGACAATTAAGAGTTAAGAAAACTAAAAACTAAAAGTGAAAAATTAAAAACTAAAAGTGAAAGATAGAAGTTAAATTAGTAAAAAATTAAATTATATTATATGGAAAAGTCAGTATTGAAAAATAAAAGTTACGAGTTTGCTATCAGAATAGTGAAGTTGTCTAAATTCTTACAAAACGAACAAAAAGAATACATTTTAAGTAAACAAATATTGCGATCAGGAACTGCAATAGGTGCACTACTTAGAGAAGCCGAGTTTGCTCAAAGTACAGCCGACTTTATTCATAAAATGCATATCTCATTAAAAGAAGCGAATGAAACGGAATATTGGTTGTGTATTTTAAAAGACACAGACTATTTAGAAAACAAGCTATTTGAAAGCTTACATTCAGAATGTAAGGAATTGATTGCGATGTTGGTTTCATCTATTAAAACTCTTAAATCGAAAACTAAAAAGTGAAAACTAAAAAGTGAAAAGTGAAAAATGAAAAGATTTCAACTGTTAGTTTTTCATTTTTATCTTTTCACTTAAAAAACTTTTAGTTGTTAGTTTTTAACTGTTAACTTAATAAAAATGAACATTACAGAAATATCAATCAAACGCCCTTCGTTGATTATTGTACTTTTCAGCGTGTTTGCCCTGTTGGGAATTATCGGCTATAAAAATTTGAGTTATGAATTAATGCCGGATTTCAATCAGCCTGTTGTAGTAATTAAAACAGTCTATCCCGGAGCAGAGCCGAATGAAGTAGAAACTTCGGTTTCTCGAAAAATTGAAGATGCTCTTTCTAATTTAGAGGGCGTAGATTATTTGGTAACGAAATCTTTACCCAATGCTTCCATCATCATTGCCAACCTGAAATACGGAACGGATTTAGACAAAACAATGCAAGATGCTCAACGCTATATTGACAATATCAAAAAGGATTTACCAAAAGATATTCAAAATCCGGTAATGAGTAAAGTTTCGCCAAATGATTTGCCGATAATGTCAGTAAGTGCAACAAGTAATTTAAACCCGACTGAATTTTATCAGAAAATGAAGGATGATTATCTGCCACAAATTCAGAAACTAAAAGGAGTAGCAGAAATTACCATCCTTGGTGGAGAAGAACGGGAAATTCAGGTAAAGGTGGACAAAGACAAATTGAAACTCTATAAAATTTCTTTGTATCAGGTTGTAGAAGCTATTAACCGTTCTGGAATTGATTTACCAGCCGGAAAAGTTCAGACAGACCAAGAAAATAGTTCGGTGCGTTTAGTGGGAAAATTCAATGACTTGAGTAGTATTCAAAATGTGCAAGTTGCCATGCCAATGCCAGGTAGTCCTGTTTATGTGAAAGACATTGCAAATGTTGTGGACGGCATTAAAGAAACAAGTTCTATTAGCAGATACAACGGTAAAAATGGCATCGGGCTTTTAATCAAAAAACAAAGTGATGGTAATGCCGTTGATGTTTCTAAATTAATCAAAGCACAATTTCAAACAATTGAAAAAAACAACTCTTCTAATAATGTAAAATTTGTAGTTACGGACGACAGTACAGATAATACCATAGCAGCAGTAAATTCGGTGGTATTCGATTTAATTCTTGCCGTTATCTTAGTTTCTATCGTAATGCTTTTGTTTTTGAGAAGCTATCGAAATTCTTTGATTGTTGCAGTTGCCATTCCTACTTCATTGATTACGGCTTTTGGAACAATGTGGTTATTGGGTTACACGCTTAATTTGATGACACTTTTAGCAATGTCTTTAGTTATCGGCGTTTTGGTGGATGATGCCACTGTTGTTTTAGAAAATATCCAACGCCATTTGGATATGGGAAAAGGCAAGAGAGAAGCCGCAATGGGTGGACGAATGGAAATCGGTTTTTCTGCTTTGTCTATAACTTTGGTGGATGTGGTCGTTTTTGTTCCAATTTTATTCTTACAAGTTTTTGTGGCGGATATGCTCCAACAATTTTCTGTTGTAATTATTGTGACAGTTTTGACAAGTTTGTTAGTTGGGTTTACACTGACACCTTGGTTAGCTTCCCGCATTGGAGAGAAAGAAAACCTCCAACCGACCAATTTTTTCAACCGCTTTTTACTTTGGTTTGAACATCAGTTGGACAAATTTATTGCTTGGTATGGCGGTAAATTGGATTGGGTTTTAAAACATAAACTCATTTTTACAGGCTTTGTAATTCTGTTATTTGTTGGAACTGTTGGAATGATGAAACAAGGAATTATCGGTAAAGAACTCATTGCCACAGGCGACCAAGGTAAATTTCGTTTAGGATTAGAATTTGATAAAAATACTTCCATTCAGCAAAACAATTTGATTTCAGAAAAAATTG
The DNA here is from genome assembly GCA_020853105.1 of Flavobacteriales bacterium. GTDB lineage: Bacteria > Bacteroidota > Bacteroidia > Flavobacteriales_E > Vicingaceae > Vicingus. The sequence continues at coordinate 8,865 of JADYZM010000057.1, forward strand.
AAACCTACATATTGCAACAACCCGAAGTAGCCACTTTGTTTAGTAATGTTGGTGGACCGAGTACAGGTATTGGGAGTTTGGGAGTTGGTTCTGCAAACAAATCTGAATTTACCATTCAATTAAAACCTAAAAAGGAAATCAATAATCTTTCCACCGAAAAATTTATGACTGATTTGCGTAAGGATTTGCAAGAAAAATTCTCAGGTATTAATTATTCGATTAGTGGTTTGGGTTTAATTCCCAAATCAGCACCTATTGAAATCACATTGAGTGGTTCAGGACTAAATCAGGTAATGCAAACGGCACAAAATTTAAAATCAGTCATTGAAAAAATTCCCGGTGCAGATAATGTTCGTTTATCTGTTGAAGCAGGAAGTCCAGAGCTAAAAGTAATGCCTGACAGAGATAAGATGCAACGATTAGGCTTGAATACCGCTTATGTAGGAATGAATTTGCGTACTGCATTTTCGGGGAATGATGATGCAAGCCTAACTGAAAACGGAACGGAATATCCTGTACGAATTTGGTTAGATAAATTCAGCCGTCAAAATTATGATGATATTAATACTTTGAATATTGTTAATCCAATGGGCGTTCCAATTGAAGTTTCGCAGTTTGCCAATATTGAAAAAGACAATTCTCCCTCATTATTAGAACGAAAAGACCGACAACCAGCCGTTACCTTAACTGCCGATGCTTTGGGTCGTCCTTCGGGAACAGTTGCCGATGAAGTCGTAGCTTATGTAAAGAATAATCCTTTACCTACTGGCATTGAAATGACTTGGGGAAGCGATATTAAAAGGCAAAACGACAGTTTCGGAGCGTTGGGTTCTGTACTTATAATATCATTTATTCTGATTTATCTCATTATGGTTGCTTTGTATGATAGCTATATCTATCCATTTGTAGCCTTGTTTGCAAT
>JADYZM010000058.1 GCA_020853105.1 Flavobacteriales bacterium
AGCTTTGGAGAGAAGATTACAACAATAATCATCCGCATGCAGGAATTGGAAATTATACACCGTATGAACTAAAAAATAAAAAAATTGTCTAATTTAGACCTGTTGAAAAAATGGGGGACTTACAGTTGTTTATACCGAAACGATTAAAAATCCAGCTACCCAAATCAATAAATCCATTAACCTGAACTCATTTAGTAATGGAATGTATTTACTAAACATACAGTTAGATGATGTGGTGTTGAGTAAAAAATTAATCAAACAATAATGTGTAAATTCATTATTTATATTACTTTGTTAATACAGTCTACTGCTCTTTTCGGGCAGTGGACTGTTATTGACACTTCTAAAACACACAGTTCAGGAGTATTATTTACAGATGTACATTTTTTTAATGATACTACAGGTATTGTTGTTGGTTTTTTAGATGCTAATACAGGGGTTATTATAAAAACGTCAGATGCAGGTGAAAGTTGGTCGAAAACCACCGTAAATTCAGGATTATTAGCAATATGTTTTCCTTCAAGAGATACAGGATATGCGGTTGGATATAATAAATCCATTTTTAAAACCATTGATGGGGGTAATACATGGATTTATCAAAATGCTCCCGTCAATCCTCTTTATTGGGCATATTCGGTATTCTTTATCAATAACGATACAGGATTTGTTGGTATTAAAAACGGACCGGGATATGGTTTTTTGAAAACTTATGACGGTGGTCAAAACTGGATAAATGATACCAGTTTTTTTGTCCATCATGCTCATTTTGATTACCGTAAATCAAGCAATATTCTTTATGCAATTAGTGGGGGTGGGGGTTCTAAATCATTAGACAAAGGGAATACTTGGGTAAATTATAATATCCCTCCCTATACAAATACCTCTGTATCACTATCATTTATTAATGATACAACAGGATTTGCAACTTTAACTAAAAATAGTGGAACACCTTGTTATAATTATGGCGGTTTAATTAAAACCAAAGATGGTGGGCAGACTTGGCATGAAACTCCTTATGATTGTGGTGGTGTTTGGGCAATGGATTTTCCTTCTGAAGAAATTGGTTATATGGTAAGGTCTGGATATGACACGATAAATGAAATTCCTATTTTTATACAAGGTCTTATTTACAAAACGCTTGATAGTGGAAAAAATTGGCACAGGATGGATTCTATGGCAAATTATAATGGAATACCAGCAGGAGAAAAAATGATTTGTACAGATACCAATACTTGTTATATATTAGGCTATGGTATTATTTTTAAAACTACCAATGGTGGTGGTACAATTTCAACTAGTGTTAAAGATACTATTAAAGACGAAATAAATGAGTTTAACATATATCCCAACCCTAACAATGGAAACTTTACTCTTGAAATAGAAAATTTTGAAAATACAACCATAGAAATTTATAATAATTTAGGACAATTAATATTAAAAAATAATTTAATACAAAACCTTACTACAATTGACTTGACCAAGTTTTCAAAAGGAATGTATTTTGTAAAAGTAAACTCTGTAAATAAGGTTATTATAGAAAAAATAGTTTATCACTAATTGACCTATTACAATATTATCGAAAGAATAATTTACGTTTGCTAACATGGGCTAAAATCAAGTGGGCGTTTGTAGGTTAATAAAGTTTTGTGCTTTTTATGTACTTTTGTGGTGGTTGACAATGAAGTAGTTCTAATTGCCCACCAGCTTTTAGCCCAATCCCGTTATAACCAATGGTTGAAAGCGGGGGTACATATCAAAACTATTGTACATGAAATTGAATATACACCGACCGACAACACACTTGCCGACCGAGAAACGAAAATTTAGTTTTTTTGCCTACGCATTTTTAAAAAGAAAACCCACATTATAGCACATTGCCTTACTCACACCAACCAGCACACAAGCATCGCAAGGCAAAGAGCTATAATTTTTGCCTACACTCAAAAAAGTTATCAACTTTATTGTTATTTTAAAATATTTTGTTAGTATCTTTATTTTAGAATTTCTAAAATCAAATCCACATGGAAGAAAAAAAGAAAAAATGCAAAGAGGTTACTGTTAAACTAACTGATGAGCAACTTAAAAAGATTGCTGAAGCATTCGGAGAAGAAACAGCTAAAAGATTAGCTCGTTTAAATCTGCTTTCAGCAAGCGACAGTTTTATCGGTGTTATTTTAAATTAACTTTAAACCTCGTAACATAGCACGATTAATTAATCGTGCTATGTTTTTTTGTTTATGACGTTCTCCGATTTATTTCAAAACTCTGAGTTAATACTCAAAGAACATATTTTATTTTACAACTCCAAAGCTGTTGGCATACTTATTCCAGGAATAATATTCGGAGAAGCGAATGATGGAAGCATTTATGTACATGGGCTTAATGGTGTGTCTAAACTATTAATCGATACAACGGAAAATCTATTTTTATCCTTGGTTGCTTCTAACTCAATATTGGCTGGTAATTTAAATTCATGTAAAAAAGTAAATACATTTCTTAAAAATCAGAGATACAGCAGAACTATGTCATATGTGGTTTGCATTGCAAATAATTGTAATCACGCTCTTGAAATAATTACCTCCATAAAAAATAAAAGAGTTGTCTTTGTGGGTTGTGGGGGTATCGGTTCTCTTTGTGCAATAATTCTTGCAGGTATAGGGATTAAAAACATTGAAGTCATTGACCATGATATTGTAGAAAAAAGCAATCTCAATCGTCAAATTCTTTGGTCACTAAATGATGTTGATAAACACAAAGTTGATGTATTAAAAGATTTTATAAAAAATAGGTTTCCTGAAATTAATATAAAAACACATAATAAGGAAATTTCTCCAAATTCTATAGAGCAATTTGTAAAAAAAGCGGATGTTGTGCTATTTACTGCTGATAATCCAATAGGTATGATTAATCATGCCTATGATTTTAGTAAAAAGTACAATTTTAAGCTAATTTCTACTGGCTACCTATTAAACATGGCAGGAATTGAAATTTGGAGCAAAGAAAAACAAAAAATATCATGGCATAGGTCTCCAAATCCTATTATCCCAAGTTTTGGACCAACAAATATGGAGTTGGCAGGAATAGCAAGTTCAATCATTTTTCATTTTCTTGCTGGATTTATAAAGGATGACTCGGATGCGTATTTGTCATGGAATACATCAAAGTATCCAAGGGAGTTTCTAAACAGAATTAATGCATCTGATTTTATTTGATACACAATTAATTTATAAAAATGGAAAGTTGTATTTTTTGTAAAATAATTAGCAAAGAGGAAAAAGCATGGATAATACACGAGGACGACAGTCATGTGGCCTTTTTGACACCATTCCCAAATACTCCTGGGTTTACTGTTGTAGCAACTAAAGCACATGAAAATAGTTATGTTTTTTCATTAGAAGATAAAAAATATATTGCAATGCTGTTGTTTGCGAAAAAAATTGCAAGTGTACTTGATAAATCATTAATGACAAAAAGGACAGGTCTAATTATTGAAGGAATGGGGGTCAATCATGCTCACTTAAAGTTAATCCCCATGCATGGTATTGCATCAGATAAATGGGAAAAAATGGATGGTGGAACAAAGGATTTTTCAGAAAAATATAGAGGTTATTTGACTTCACTTGACGGCCCCAAAATGGATAAAACTGAACTCGATTTTATTTTAGAAAAAATTAAACAAAATATTATTTAATGTGTGGCTTTGCAGGTTCATTTAACTACTATCCCAATAAAAAAAAGTGGCATAGTGCTTCTAATTGTATAAAATATAGGGGTGAGATATTAGGGTTCAAAAAATATGAAAATGGTGCTGTAGTTGCAACTCGATTACCTCGAACTGGAAATCAAAACCACCCTCAACCAATAGTATCAAAGGATGGTAATATATTAGTATTTAATGGTGAAATTTATAATTACAAAGACATAGCGAAAAAAATTGGATTGGAACATACGAATTATTCTGATGCAGAAATTCTATTGTTTTGGTTGGAGAGAAGTAATGCTTTCATTTTGCCAGATATTGAAGGGGAATTTTCTTTTGTGTACATTAAACCAAAAGCAAATAAACTTTATATGGTTCGTGATTTTTGTGGCACAAAACCACTATATTATTCTATTAAAGGCAATTCTTTAGTTTTTGGTTCATCTCCAAAAGCTGTTGCTACATTATTTGAAAAAGAATCTTCTATCAATTATACTAATTCTTCTGACTTCTTATGGTATGGAGTAGCACCAGAAGGTACTGTTTATTTGGATGTTTTTTTTGTAACACCCGGGAAAATATACGAATTTGAAAATGATAAACTAACTATTAAATCTTTAAATTTAAAATACACTAAGTTTAAAACACCACTTAGAGAAAATATACAAAAACTAGTTAATCAAAGAATTTTAAATTACGAAAATGAATGTGCAATCGCTTATAGTGGTGGTGTAGATTCGACAATAATTAGAGAGTTAGCAAAAAATAATTATAAAAATATTAAATCATATTACCTTAAAACAAACAAAGAAAAGCCAAATAGCGAACTTCGTACAGATTCTAATTTTTTATTAGTTAATATAGCATTTGATGATATTAAGAAATTTTCTGACATATATATTCAGGCTGCATGCCGACCTGTTACAAGTTTTTCAGGTGTCGGGATGTCTGTTTTGATTTCACATGCAAAAGCTAATGGTGCTAAAATTATACTAAGTGGAGAATGTGCTGATGAAATTTTTTGCGGATATCCACATTACTTTACAAATTCGACAGGTCATCCTACGCTTAAAAATAGAGAAAGAGACAAAAATATTATTCAATCTATTTTAAATACTAATAGCTTCATACCACCTTCTGATTATATAAAAAAACTTTTATTATCAGACAAGCCTGACGAATGGCTATATTTCGACAGATTTGTTAGATTACCAGAACATTTATGTTTAATGAATAGTGATATTCCTTCGTTACTCAATAAAGTAGAATCACGATTACCCTTTGTTGACTTATTTTACATTAAGTACGAAACTATCAAAAAAACATCTTCCCCAAAAAAAGAATTATTTAATATTCTGAATGAGTTACAAATTAATATAAAACCCGATAAAAAGGGTCTCCATGTTTCTTTTTCAATATTGTCCGATGATTTTATTTTTCAAATGATTGAAAATATATTAGACAAACCAACAGTTTCAAATTTAATTGGCATAGATGTACCAAAATTTAAATATTTAGCAATTAATGCAATTAATAACATAACGCATTTTCCCCTTCAAACTCAATCTTATGTTCGCGAAATATTATTCAGACATATTGTTGGAATTTATTCATTTTGCGTTTGTTTAAAAGAATCATCAGACAATATTAATATTGATATTTTTGAAAAGTTAATAACAGAAGAAAATTATTCACTACTTGACTAACAGCTAAAGCAAGCACATTTAAAAATCACACGAGCCACCCACTACCAAAATTTTTAAATAAGCTTGCTTCACCAACAGAAAAAAGAAAATGCCCTCTCAAAAAAAACTAAATTTTCGTGCGAACGCTCATTGCCACGACAAATACATAACAGTAGTGCTTTGACAGATAGCAGTAAAATAAAATATTGTAGCTCTGTGGACAACTACTGCAAGACTAAACCACTGGTTATAACATGGGCTAAAATCAAGTGGGCGTTTGTAGGTCATTCAAGTTCAGTACTTTTTATCTACTTTTGTAGTGGTGGACAATGACGTAGTTTTAAATGCCCACCTGCCCTTAGCCCAAGCACGTTA
>JADYZM010000059.1 GCA_020853105.1 Flavobacteriales bacterium
GCTCCTGCTGCCATTTTAAATTTTACGTTGGTGTAAGTGGCAGTACTGTTGATGGTAAACAACCCCTGAACTTCTACAACCGAACCACTAGGGATTGAAATGGTAGAAGAGATTGCTCCGTTGGGGATTACTTTGGTAGTTGGTAGCGTGCAGTCTATTGACCCACAATTAGGTTCAACAGTTAGGGTAACAGAAGAAGTTGCTGAACATCCGTTGACATCAGTACCAGTAACGGTGTAAGTGGTTGTGGTGGTTGGGTTAGCAGTAACGATTGTACTTGTTGTACTGCTTAAACCAGTAGCAGGACTCCAAATATAAGTTGATGCACCACTAGCTGTTAAGGTGGTTGATTGCCCTAAACAAATGGTTTGTGATAGTGGAGATATAGACAAATTAATAGTTGAATTAACTACCTCAATCATAGTTGTTATATCATACACACATCCTAAACTTGATGTGTATGTATAAGTAATACTATGATTTCCAACTCCAGCTATCGCGGGGTCAAAACTATATATTCCAGCATTTTGTGTAACTCCAGTTCCTGAAAATACACCCCCTGGAGGAGTAGCATATAAATTAAGGTCTGGCAACATATGACAGATACTTGTAGGCAACGATAAAGTCCCATTATATTCATTTTCAGGTAATAAAACTAGATTGTCAATAAAACTAAAAGATATTTTATTGATAGTATCTATGCCAAAAGGATTAATATTATACAATGAACACCCACCTACATTTAAAGGGGCGGGAGTAAGCACATTTGGAGTAACAGAAGATTGAAGAGCTCCTATAATTATAAAATTTTCACCAGCAGTTGACCCTGTTGTAAAGGTAATTGTTCTGTTGGTCCAACCATTATAATCATTTACAGGTGAAACCGTAAATAACATGTTTGTATTTGAAATAGGTACAGTAATTCCTGCAGTGGGAGTATAATTTTGTTCAAAATAAACCTGTAGTGGGAAATCATTTCCACTATATGCTTCTTGTAAAGAAACATCAAAAGTTAATTTATAAGTGGTATTAGGTAAAAGTGGAGTGCTTAATTCAGAATATATACATTCATTATAACCTTGTTTACCAGCAAATGCAAATCCTGCATAAGCATTTAAATTTTTATTATCAGGTTCAAACCCGTTAGAACTACATGGTACAGAAAAATTAAGATTTGTAGCACTTGAATGATAAAAATCAGATGTAGCATTATTAGCATTATTCCACCCACAGCTTTTAACTATTTGACTAGGAGCTGAGGGAAAATCACCAGAGGTAGTTAATGTTTCAAAATCGCCATTAGAAATCATATTACAGGCTGAAGGAGAGCAAGCAGACACGCCAACATACACATATATATAAGTAATGTTTCCTCTTTGTCCACTATAAACAGGAATGTAACGAAGTAAATGTACTCCTTGTACACTGCTGTTAAAATTAATATTTGTAGAACTAGTACCAGAGGTAACAGATAGTGAAGCAGAAGGATCAAAAACATCCTCCAAGCATTCAAATGAGGTGGCGTTATAATCATTGGATAATAGACCTGAAATAGTAATATTGTTAGAAACAGTTCCAATAAACTGATAAGATCCTGTACTACTAATACCATCATTAATGCCCGCCACATCTATTCCCGAACAGGTACTAGTGCTATAATTAAAATAATTATTATTAGTTACTGATCCAAATGTAGCATTAGTACTATAACCCAAATCACACAACACTAGCATTTCTTCGGGTTTTAAATATCTTTTTGTATAGACAGCTCCTGTCCCAAGTGCATTACTCATATTAAAATATAAATTATTTCCATAAGGTAATCCACTAGTTGGGTAACATTCATCTTCAAAATGACTTAAGCTACTAGGTGGTTCAAAACAATTAGGTGTATAAAGAGGAACAACCGTTGACCCTGAATAAATAGCAGCATCATTACAAACGGTATTATCTAAAGATCCAGAACCTGAACATCCCCCAGGATTGATTTCAGTAAGGGAAAGTAGAGGGTTATATTGATAATTGTATAGCGAACAGGATCCTGTATTTGTAATCAAATTGTCTGTGCCTGTATGATCTTTTAGAAACAAATCATACCTCGAGAAATAATTATATCCTGTACCGAATTTTGATAACCCATTCTCGTCAATTAATGAAGCAAAACCTAAAGCATGAGTTACTTCATGAAGAACAACAGTATATAAATCAACTAAACCAGTAGGTGATGAAGCTAATGAAAGATCTGTATTCCAGCTGAAGCCTGAGTTACTAAAATTAATATACATCATCCCATGATAAAAAGAGGTTCCTGCAGGAAAGATGGGTGTTGTAACATTGGTATATGAATCTATGCCACTATGAATCGTTTTCCAGATTTCATTATCAGCAATTCCCCCAAAACCAGAAGTGGTATTATAAGGAACATTATAATAAGATGTTGCAGCACCTAAAACACCGCTAGTTGACGGAGAAGAAATAAATTGACTAATATCTCTTACCTCAATATTTACTCTATTCGTATTTCCAACATTGGATAATGGAGAATTGATGAAATCAGAAATATCTGAAAAAACCTGACAGACCACATTTCTACGTGCAACTTCAACAGGTGAAGAACCTTCCATTCCTGATCCTGCTTCAAAATAAATATCAAAATATCCACTACTACATAACAATGCAGATTTCTGTACTTTGTTACTGTCTAATCCAGTATCAATTTTCAGGTCTTCAAGCGAATATTTATTTCCAAATCTATCAAATACTTCATCAAATATCCCATTTGGAGACATTCTTTGTTTAAAATTTTCTTGTGCATTTAAACTAATAGTAAGTAATAGAATGCTAACAATGGAGAGGAATTTTTCCATGGCTTGGTGTTATAGGGATTTATTTGACCAAGCTATAACATTTTTTTTTCTCTACCAAATTTATTTTCCCCTATCTTTCTACCTATCTACCTATCTACCTATCTATCTATCTATCTATCTATCAATTACTTTAAAATTTCTCTAGAAATTACTAATTTCTGAATTTCAGAGGTTCCTTCACCAATGGTACATAGTTTAGAATCTCTGTAATACTTCTCAGCAGGAAATTCTTTTGTATAACCATAACCTCCAAAAATTTGAACAGCTTCTGTTGATACTCTTACTGATACTTCTGAAGCATAATATTTTGCCATTGCAGAAACTTTAGTTACTTCTTTATGTCTGTCTTTTAGGTCGGCAGCTTCAAAAATAAGTAATTCAGCAGCTTCAATTTCGGTAGCCATATCAGCTAATTTAAAAGCAATTGCTTGAAATTCACTTATCGATTTTCCAAACTGTTCTCTTTCTTTCGAATATTTTACAGATGCTTCATAAGCTCCTTTTGCTATTCCTAGAGCTAGAGATGCTATTGAAATTCTACCACCATCCAATATTTTCATGGCTTGAATAAAACCTTCTCCAACATTACCTAAAACATTATCTTGATGAACTCTGCAATCAGAAAAAATAAGTTCTGCAGTTTCAGAAGCTCTCATGCCCAATTTATCCTCTTTTTTTCCTGATGAAAATCCCAGTGTTCCTTTTTCGATAACAAAAGCAGTCATTCCTCTTGAGTCACCTTTTTCTCCTGTTCTTGCAATTACAACAGCTACATTTCCAGAGATAGCGTGAGTAATAAAATTTTTTGCACCATTTAAAATCCAGTAGTCACCATCTTTTTTAGCAGTAGTATTCATTCCCCCTGCATCAGAACCAGTATTGTGTTCTGTTAATCCCCAAGCTCCAATCCATTCAGCAGTTGCTAATTTTGGTAACCATTTCTTTTTCTGTTCTTCGTTACCAAACATTAAAATATGATTGGTACACAACGAATTGTGAGCAGCAACAGATAACCCAATCGAACCACAAATTTTAGATATTTCAGATACAACAGTTACGTATTCGTTATAACTCATTCCTGAACCTCCATATTCCTGAGGAACCACAGCACCCATTAAACCTAATTCGCCTAATTTTTTAAATACTTCAATTGGAAATGTTTGAGCATTATCCCATTCCATCATTTTTGGACGAATATTTTTTTCGCCAAACTCTCTAATCATATCAGCAATCATCAGCTGATTTTCGGTATATTTAAAATCTATCATGGTTATTTTTTAAAAGTTTGCTAAACTAATTATATTTTTTGAGTATTTCAAGAGTTCGTTTCTTCCATTTAAGAAGTCAAGTTCTACAACAAAACTAAACCCGGCAACATTTCCACCTTGCATTAAAATCAATTCTGATGCTGCTTTTGCTGTTCCTCCAGTTGCTAATAAATCATCGTGAACCATTACGTTCCAATTGGGTTGAATAGCATCTTCATGAATTTCAACTTCTGCGGTTCCATATTCTAAATCGTATTTATAGGAAAGTGTCTTATAGGGCAATTTTCCTTTTTTTCGAATGGGGATAAAGGGAATATTCAGTTGATTTGCGAGCATAATACCAAACCAAAAGCCTCTACTTTCAATTCCTACTATAGCGTTTAGATTTAATGGTTTTGCTTTTAAGGCGAGTTCATTAACGACATCTTTTGTAAGAGAAGCATCTAATAAAATGGGTGTAATATCTTTAAAAATGATTCCTTTTTTAGGAAAATCAGGGATGTCTCGAATAATTTTTTGTAATTTTTGGGATACCATTTTAGTTTACTGTCAAATAGGGTGCAATTTTACTATATATTTCGTCAGTTATCAAGTGAATTTTTCTAATTTCTGAAACATCTTTGAAATTTCCATGTGTTTTTCGGTATGCAACAATCAGTTTAGCCAATTTCCAACCTATGTATGGGTGCTTTTTTAATTGTTCGACATCAATTTCATTAATATTGATTCGATTTGGATTGTTGTTGGAAATTTTGATATATGGGCTAATTTGGTTAAATAAATTATCATTAAAACCATACACTTCTTTTAGCTGGTTTACATTGATAAACCCACCAAGTGATTCTCTATATTTTATAATTCGTTTTGCGTAACCGGAGCCTATTCCCTTTAATTTTTGAAGTTCAGTTGTATCGCAAAGGTTTATATCAATTGAAAGTTTTTCTTTTTCAAATTTGGTATAATTTTTTTTCGGATAGTTATTTTGTGATTCCCAATTTGTTGAATTGTTACGTTTAGATGAATCCGGCAATTCAATATATGGATACAAAAGATTATATAATGTATCTTTCATTCCGTATATTTTCTTAACGTCTGATTTTATTCTAAACTCACCACCTTTTGATTTGTAATTGTTGATGGTTTTTATTTGCCAATTTTCTAAACCTAATTTACTCCAATCGCTATCATTTATAGTGTTGGGATTAAAATTGAAAAATTCTGTTGGTAGATTATTGCTTTGTTTTTGAATAAATTCTAGGCTATCTTTTAGCTTTTGTTCTTTATATTCTTTCTCAAATTCATCAAGTTCTTTTTCGAATTGGGTGAAATCTGTTTGTTTAAAAATTCTAAACTTATCAATGAACTGGAAAGAGATTACTAGAAGTAAAATTATGATAAGAAGCATCATTATCCCTCTTTTTTCACTTTTAGAAAATGAAAAATAATCTTTGATGCTCATAGAGTAAGATTTATTTACCTTTCTTCATCATCATTTTCAGAAAATGAGTCAGGCTCAGGTTTTGCTGGTGTTTTTAATACTTTTATAAAGAAATAGATTGTTACAAAAGCTACAATAACTTCTGTGGTTATCATGGTGATTAATGCACTTGTGTTCATTTTTATTTTTTTAAGATGTAAAACGACCTTCTTTCATTCTTTTTTGGTAAGCATGATATACAAAATAAGCAATAGTTAACCACAACAGAAGTAATCCCGCTCGAGAAATATTTACAAATAAAATAGTAGTTTTTATCGTTTCTATTTCTGATGTATTGTTAGTGGTAACGGCCACAGCTAAAGCCTCATACAATGTTTTATTTGTTATTTTATCCCAAATTTCCGGTAAGCTCATAAAAAATACAAATCCTAAAATTATTGGAGTAACATATTTAATAATGAATTTAAAGATGGTTGGCACATTAATATCCGCTCCGGAGTTAATTTCTTTCCAGCCTTTGTCCATGCCAAACACCCACCCAAACAAGATTAGTTCTAAGAGTGCAAAAACAACAAGAGAAACTGTTCCTGCCCAATAATCATATTCATCAAAAACACCATAGTTAAAAAATAAAACAGTTGGTAATCCCAATAGAAAAACAATAACACCAAAAGCAAAGGCTGAATTTCCCCGTTTCCAATTATATTCATCTTGCAAGAATCCAATAACAGGGGTTCCCATTGCTAATGAAGATGTAATTCCCGCAAAAAATAACAATCCAAACCAAGCTATTCCGGCTAAGGCAGCTAAAACTCTTCCCCATTGTTCGAATAAAAAAGGTAGTGTTTTGAATCCAAGACCGAGTCCTCCACTTTTTGTCATTTCAACAACTTGGTCTATTCCTAAATATCCTATTGAAATTGGAATAAGAATCGCAGAACCTAATACAATTTCAACAAAAGCATTCATCCAACCGGCACTCATTGCATTAAGAGCTATGTCGTCTTTCTTATTTATGTATGAAGCATAACATTGTATTGACCCCATTCCCAATGATAATGTAAAAAATACTTGACCAGCTGCAGCTAACCATACTTTTGTTGACCAAATTGAATCAAATTGAGGTGTCCATAAAAAATTTAATCCCAAGGTTCCTGGGTTTATTGCCCCATCAACACCATCTTTAATTGATACTGCTTTAATTGCCAGAAAGGCACTAAAAATCAACAGTAGTGGCATTCCAATTTTTGCTGCTTTTTCTACTCCACCACTTAGTCCTTTTGATAAAATCCAAGTGTTTAAAAACAAGCAAATTATCCAAAAAATGATCGGTTCAAGTGTGGATAGACCAACATATTCACCAAAGAAACCGGCTACTTCTACTTGTGTTTTCCCTGCAAAACTACCGGATATAGAATGCCAAACCCAAGATAAAGTCCATGATTCCAAATAGCAATAGTAAGCTGCAACTGCTATATTTGTGAAAATTCCAAATACACCAACGTATTTCCAAAATTTCCTTTTGTCCATTGAATCAAGTATAAAAGGAGTGCTGTGGTGTCCAAACCTACCTCCAAACCTACCGCTTGACCATTCAACAAAAAGTAAAGGAATCCCCATCAATAAAAAACATACCAAATATGGAATTATAAAAGCTCCACCACCATTTTGGACAGCTTGTGCAGGAAATCTTAAGAAGTTACCTAATCCAACAGCATTTCCAGCCATTGCTAAAACTAATCCAACCCTTGACCCCCATGATTCGGCTTCGTTTGTCATATTCTAATATTTTAAATTTTGCGTTTATTTTGAGTCAAATATAAACTTATTATCAATAAAATGAAAAATTATAAAGTTGTTTGATAAATACACCCTCCTATATTGTCGTGGATGGATCCAGTAACCGATGAAATACAATTCGTTTCTTTTTCAACTCGAAGAACTCCCAAAAACGCAAAAATCAGAGCTTCTTTGAATTCAATAGTTTTATTATCAGGTATAATTATTTCTGATTTTAAATGATTTTTTATACTAGAGATTAAATAACTGTTATAGGTTCCTCCTCCTGTGATTAATATTTTCTTTATTGAATTGATTGTCACTTTATTTATTTGGATAGCTATATGTTCGCAAAAAGTATTTAATTTATCTTCAATCGAAATATTATACGAATCAATTAGAGGAAAAATATGCTTATTTATCCATTCAATACCAAGAGATTTAGGATGTTTAAGCATGTAATAATCTAAGTTATTGAGTTTATTTAATAGTTCTATGTTGAGTTTTCCTCTTTGAGCCAAATTACCGTTAGAATCATATTTGAATCCGAGAGTATTTGCGTAATGATTTAATACTATATTAACTGGGCAAATATCAAAAGCTATACTTTGATTATTTTTTTCAAATGATATATTTGCTATTCCTCCCAAATTGATGCAAGCATCAAAATTAGAAAACAACAATTTATCACCAATAGGAACCAACGGAGCACCATTGCCAGAAAGAGCTACATCTACAGTTCTAAAATCACAAACTACAGGCAATTTTGTTATGGCTGAAATATTTGCACCATTTCCAATTTGAGTAGTTAATTTATTTTGAGGTTGATGAAATATAGTGTGTCCATGCGAAGAAACAAAGTGGATTTGAGTTTTGTCTAAATGAATAGTCTGTAAAAATTCATTTATTTTATTTCCTATTAAATCACCCAATTCATTGTGGAGTAGCATAAGTTCCAATCCTGAAAAAGAGATTGCTTTTTTTAGTTTTAGAAGTATTTTTTCATCATAAGTAAATGTTTTAGCATCTACCAAACTGTAGTTCCATTTTCCCTCTTTTTGAAAAAAATCACACAAAGCGATATCTATTCCATCTAGCGATGTGCCTGACATTACTCCTATTACTCGATAAGTTTTCATAAAATTTGAATATATGGTAGAAACAATTAAATTTGTGCTCCTTCAAAAATAAAAATATAATTTATGAATATAGCACTTACAGAAGAACATATTGCAGTTAGAGATGCTGCACGAGATTTTGCACAAAATGTATTAAAGCCGGGAGTTATAGAAAGAGATGAAAAACAACAATTTCCTAAAGAGGAAATAAGACAACTTGGTGAACTTGGTTTTTTGGGTATGATGGTTGACCCTAAATACGGTGGGGGAGGAATGGATACAATTTCTTATGTTTTGGCAATGGAAGAAATCAGCAAAGTTGATGCTTCTTGCTCTGTTGTTATGTCAGTTAATAATTCATTGTATTGTTGGGGGATAGAAAAATACGGTTCGGAAGAACAAAAACAAAAATTTCTTGTTCCTTGTGCGAAAGGAGAAAAAATCGGAGCGTTTTGTTTGTCAGAGCCAGAAGCAGGATCTGACGCTACATCGCAGCGAACAACTGCAATTGATAAAGGCGACTATTATTTACTTAATGGCACAAAAAACTGGATTACGAATGGTGGTTGTTCTTCTTATTGTATTGTAATTGCTCAAACTAATCCTGAATTAGGGCATAGAGGAATAAATGCATTGATTGTTGAAAAAGGAATGGAAGGTTTTGTTGTAGGAGCTAAAGAAAACAAAATGGGGATTAGAGCATCTGACACGCATACGTTGTTGTTTAATGATGTTAAAGTCCCTAAAGCCAATAGAATAGGAGAGGAGGGCTTTGGGTTTAAATTTGCTATGAGCGTTCTTTCAGGTGGAAGAATAGGTATTGCCTCTCAAGCTTTAGGTATAGCATCTGGGGCTTATGAATTAGCTTTAGCATATTCCAAAGAAAGAAAAGCTTTTGGAACTGAAATTTGTAACCATCAAGCAATTGCTTTTAAATTGGCTGATATGGCTACTGAAATTGAAGCCTCTCGACTTTTATGTTTAAAAGCGGCTTGGCTAAAAGATAAAAAACAAGTTTTTGACAAAGAAGGAGCTATGGCTAAAGTTTTTGCTTCAAAAACTGCAATGTGGGTTACTACAGAAGCTGTTCAAATTCACGGAGGATACGGTTTTGTTAAAGAATATCATGTTGAACGTTTGATGAGAGATGCCAAAATAACTCAGATTTATGAAGGAACAAGTGAGGTTCAGAAAATTGTTATTTCTAGAGCTGTTTTGAAATAAAATAAGTTTTTACTGTAATAAAAAAGAAAGGCATCGAATTCGATGCCTTTCTTTTTTATGATTACCTCACCATTACCTTTTCGGTTTTAATGGTTTGGTTGTTTTGCATAACGGAATAAAAATACATACCTGCTTTGAGGTTGTTGAGCTTTACTTCAGTGTTAGAAGAGTTGATGTTTTCGTTCAACTCCCCTCACTCGCTCGGCTGTGCCGAGTGAGTACTATTTTTTTGCTATTTTTGATAGCACATTATGTCAGAAAAACGAAAAGCAAATACCGAAAGTCCATAATTTTTAACATTTACAATTGTTGGTTGGATAGATGTTTTTACCAAGCAAAAATATTGTAACATAATTCTTGAAAGTTTAGAGTTTTGTAGAAAACACAAAAACCTTGAAGTTTTTGCCTTTGTAATAATGAGTAACCATATTCATATCATAGCACGACAATCTGAAGGTAAATTAAATGAAGTTATTCGCGATTTTAAAAGTTTTACGGCTAAAAAAATCATCAACGAAATTGAAAATAATCAGCAAGAAAGCAGAAAAGATTGGTTACTACACCTCTTTAAATATCATGCAAAATACAGTAAACAGAATAAAACTTATCAGTTTTGGCAAAAAACCAGTCATCCAACAGAATTGTATAATAATGAGATTTTCAACCAAAAAATTGACTACATTCATAATAACCTAGTAAAAAGTGGCTGCTTAACTAATGCTGAAAGTTATACGTATAGTTGTGCTAACAGTGAAATTAATTTTAAAATTGATGAATGCTAATTTTGTTAAAAACATCAGTTATATTACTCACTCGGCACAGCCGAGCGAGTGGAGGGTGCAACAATTTAACATTAACGTCAAACTATGAGAAACATCTTGTTTTATATCATAATTTTATTTTTAAATTTCAATATAAAAAGTCAAAATTTATTTTATCAGGATTTATGTCACTGTGGAGTAACAGGTGCTGGATTTTCTGTTGGTGGTGGTGCAGGGAGTGGCAGTTTTGATGTGTATATTGAACCTAGTAGCACCATAAAAAAGGCTTGGCTATTCTCTCAACGATATGGCAACGCTAATCCTGTTAATATTTTAATAAATGGTATAAATTATAATTTTAATTCTACAAATCAAATTACTCCCGCTTTCTTTGTTTCAGGTTCAAAAAATAGTGCAATACATGGGTTAGATGTCACTAATAATATAAATCCTGCCATTACCAATTATAATATTACCATACCTGCTCAAACTCAAATAATGACAAGATACGGTGCTATTTATTTATGGATAGAGTATGAAAATCCGACTTTACCGCTAACCAACAGTGTTATTTTATTAAACAATTATGACTTAAATAATATAAATACTAATTATAATATAACTGAATTAACTCCCATAAATACCAATTATACTGTTGGATTTGCTATTTACTCGGATATCTTAGGAGGTAATACTCCTGTTTTTCCTGACGGATCATATGTTTACTTTAATACCAATCTTTTAGGTTTAATAGGTGGTAGCGATTACAATAGTCTTTTATGGGGGTGGACTGGCGTAAAAGGACATTTTTATTACCAAAACAATACCTTGTTTGGCATGGGTGATGATATTTCCGACAGTTTAATGACAGGGACAGATGGTTTGGCGGATGTTTCTTCTTACTTGAACAACAACGACACTTCCTTTAATTTCAGATTACAATGGCAAAATATAAGTATAAGTAATGCAGAGAATTACTATTTAGGATTTTTTGTCTCCTATACGCCTGCAACTTCTTGCGACACTTTTACCACTAGTGTAATTACTAGCCAAGATACCATTTGCCAAGGTGAGAGCGTACAACTAGCTGCTACAGGAGGTGTGGAATACAGTTGGTTTAGTACGTTTAGCACGTTTAATGACAGTACACTGGCAAACCCTGTGGCAACGCCCAGCCAAACCACCACCTATATTGTTACCATAAAAAATGACAGCGGCTGTGTAAAAACCGAGCATGTAAAAGTATGGGTAAACCCTGCTCCAAAACCTGATACCATTGTTGTTACTCCACAACGCTGCGGTAGTACTAATGGTAGTATTGCTGTTGGATATATTCCCAAAGGCAAACCGCCTTTTGTGTATAGCCTCACGAACCTGCAAAGCGGCAATTCGGTTTCACAATCCGACAGTGCATTTGTGGGGCTGGTAGCATCATAATATCAGCTAATCATCACCGACTCAAACGGCTGCCAATGGCAAAGCGACACCTTAACCATAAACGAGATAAACGATATTTCGGCAAACTTTAACCTCTACACCCTGCCGTTGGTTATTCCGACACAAAACCCTTTGGGTACAGCTCCGCTTACGGTTTATACACAAAATGCAAGTGCAAATGCCAACACTTTTGAGTGGGTATTCTCCCTGTCGGCTGACACTCTTGCCCAATATTCTGCTTACAACGCTGCTCACA
>JADYZM010000060.1 GCA_020853105.1 Flavobacteriales bacterium
CATATTTCCACATAAAAATTATATCGTTAAAGACAAAAACGGTTATTATTATAAACTCCATTTTATCGATTTTTATAACACCTCAGGAGTAAAAGGAAATCCAACTTTTGAATTTCAAAAATTATAATACAAAAAAGGCTTCGGAAATTCCGAAGCCTTATTCAATTTTAATCATGCTCTTACCTCACCATTAACTTATCGGTTTTAATGGTTTGGTTGTTTTGCATAACGGAATAAAAATACATACCGGCTTTGAGGTTGTTGAGTTTTACTTCAGTGTTAGAAGAGTTGATGTTCTCATTCATCACCTCAACGCCAAGCATGTTGTAAACCGTAAAGGTTATTTTGCCATTTTCAATATTGAAGTTGTGTTTAACATTTACTATTCCACTGGTTGGATTAGGAAACACACGAATTGTACCTGTTGCGGTCAACGATTGATTTCCAACAGTTAATTGCTCAACCTGATTTGCCAGTCGTAATCCTTGACTTCCAAGAGTAAGAGCTTCAATATCTTCCTGATTGGCTCTTAATTTTCCTCTTTTGAGAAGTACCTCCGCAATTGCTTTGGCTTTTTTCTTTTCTTGTACATCTGCCACTTCAGTAATGTCGTTTTGAATGGTGGCGTTTGTTGTCAATTCTTTTTCTATACTAACAGTTTGTTCCAATTGAATGATGTTGTCGTAAATTTTTACCAAATCGGAATTGTCCGGTTCGGTAGCCAAATCGAGCAGTTCGATTTGTGCTTCGGAAAAGTTCTTATCCGAAATATAAAATTCAATCAGTTCACATTTTTTCTGCAAACAAGTGTTTTCTTGTTTGATGAAGGCAATTGCTTCTTTATATCGTTCCGTTACATTATCGTCAAACAAGAAATGACGAACGATGTCATTTTGTATTTTATACACTTCGTTGCTGCGATAATCTATTTGTTTGAGCAACTCCTTTTTAGGGGATACACCGTTTTGTGCTGCAGCAATCAGTTTTCGGATTCCTTTAGGCAGATTAATTTGTTGCAAAGCATCAAGCACACTCTGACTCAGAGGGCTGTTTGCCAATAGTATTTGCAGCAGATGACCATTTGGAGCATTGTTCTGAATATAAGCAATCAGTACACCGTCGCTTAAAAACGGCGATGCCGACAACAACATGTTTTTGACTACACCGGCAGGTTTTGTTTGAATAGCTGTATATAGTTCTTGAGCATCTCCTTCTTCAATTTCTTTTTGAAGGGTGTTGAGTATTGTTTTTTCTACTTGTAATTCGGTTTTTAGTTGAAACAACGCTTTTTTTGGTCTAAACGGACAACTAGTTAAAGGACTATAAATTCCTATACAAGTTGTGGGGTTTACTTCAGTATTAGTTAATAATTAATTTTTTAGTTGTTATCAGTTTGTTATTGTTTTTTATGGTTAACAGATATATGCCTTTTGCATATCCTTTATTGTATAAAATAGTTTTTGGTTCATTAACTGTTTGTTGAAACAACAGTCTGCCTGTAAAATCATACAATTCTACGGTAATATTATTACTATCATAAAGTTCATTAAAATCAATGGTAGTATAATTATTGAAGGGGTTAGGATAAACATTTAAATTAAATTCGGGAGTATCTATATCATCTATTCCTATAATTAAACCTGATGTATCTGTTTTTACAATGTACACCATAGCAGAGGCAGCACCTGATGGATCTGTGTTTCCGCATATGATATAACCTCCATCATTTGTTAATGCAATGGATTGTGCTCCTTCACCAGAATTTAACTGATATTCATAAAATCTTTCCCATATTTTAGTACCTGAATCATTAATTTTAAGAACATATAAATTAGTATTTGGAGGAGAAAGAGGCGTAGAATAACCCACACAGACATAGTTATTTCCATCTTGAACAACTCTATAAAAAACATTTTGATTTGTACCTGGCTCAAAAATCTGAGTCCATATTGTATCACCTTGATTATTGGTTTTTATAATATATGCCCCTACCAGAGAACTCACTCCTGTCGTATAGCCTACAATTAAATAATCTCCTCCAGAAGTTATAATAACATCCTGCCCTCTTTCATTTCCTTGTCCATAGAATTTTGTCCAAAGAGTATCTCCATTTTTATTTGCCTTTAATAAAAAAATGTCTTCACCTGAAGAAGAGGTTATTTTATTAAGGGTCGTGCCAGTCATTATATAACTGCTATCACTCAACTGCTTTATCGCATAGCCCGAGCCATATAAGTGTGTGTAATCTTTTTGCCATTCTATCAACCCTAAAGCATCTGTTTTTATCAATGAAGCCGTAGTATCGTATTGAGCAGCTATTATAAATCCTGTATCAAATGTTTCTTCTATATCCCAAGCTCCTTCTTCATTTAATCCCCCATAATTTCTATCCCATAATTTATTACCGTTTTTATCTGTTTTTAGTAAACGTATATTTCCTCCAAAATTGGGAGGTACGCTTGCTCCTCCTGCCAACACATAACCACTATCACTGGTTTGAATAAGAGAGTAAGCTTTATCATCAGTACTAAATCCATCATATAACCTTACCCATTCTTGATTGCCCAATGAATCTAATTTTAACAGAAAAAAATCTTGACAACCAAAAAATGAACAGGTTTTAAACCCTGTTGCTGCATAACCTCCATCTAAAGTGGCTATAATATCGTATGCGGTTGTTATACCTGAATCGCTATATACTTTTTCAAAGGTTATTTGAGCTTTACTAAAAAAGCTGAACAGGCAAAATGATATGGTAAGTAGGTATTTCAATTAAAGACTTTATTATTAACCCTTTGTGCATTTAGAAAAAAGTAAAATAAAAGTTGTTCATTGATTAATAAAATCGTATATTTAATTGATTTTCAAACACTTAAATATATGAACAACTTTCAATCAAATTACGACAAAATTTTAGAGCTATTAAAAACAATAACAGAAAAAGAGAATTTTTTACATCAGATAAGAGAACTTAAACTAAATGATATAGAATTGATAGCGATGAATTTAACTTGTGAATATATGAGTATAGATAGTGAATGTCAAATATTTAGAATGATTCTAAATGTTTTACGATTTAAAATAGAACGCTCGGTTTATAACAGAAGGAAGAAGAAATTATTTTCAGCCATTGAATATATTAGAACCCAGCTTTCCGATAAATTTAATGATTTAGAGTCCTATTTTATTGTAGATAGCATGCCTTTAGAGGTTGCAAAATTGACGAGAAGAAACAGGAGTGTTATTTGCAAAGAAGACTTCCGCTCAGCACCAGATAGAGGTTTTTGTGCTAGTCAGCAAATGGCATATTATGGCTATAAGATTCATGCAGTTTGTTCTATCACAGGAGTTTTTAAAAGTTTTGATATTAGTAATGCTTCGGTACATGATATCCATTATTTGAAAGACATTAAAAATCAATATAACAATTGTGTTATTTTAGGCGACAAAGGGTATTTAAGTGCTGATTATCAAATAGATTTATTTGAAACTGCTCAAATTAAACTTGAAGTCCCGATGAGAATAAATCAAAAAGATTACAAAAAACATCCTTACATTTTCAGAAAATCAAGAAAACGTATTGAAACTTTATTCTCCCAACTCTGCGACCAGTTTACCATTCGAAATAATTATGCTAAAACCTTTCTTGGTTTTAAAACTAGAATACTCTCTAAAATAACTGCTTTAACCGTAATTCAATATATCAATAAATTCGTTTTTGAACGAAATATAAACAATTTAAAAATTAACATTTGCTAAATGCACAACGGGTTCTGTTTACTGTATTTTGCATGATATTTAAAGAGGTGTAGTAACCTATCTTTTCTACTTTCTTGCTGATTATTTTCAATTTCATTGATGATTTTTTTAGCTGTAAAACTTTTAAAATCGCAAATAACTTCATTTAATTTACCTTCAGATTGTCGTGCTATGATATGAATATGGTTACTCATTATTACAAAGGCAAAAACTTCAAAGTTTTTGTGTCTTCTTCAAAACTCTAAACTTTCAAGAATTATGTTACAATATTTTTGTCTGGTAAAAACGTCAATCCAACCTACAACTGTAAATGTTAAAAAATAAGGACTTTCTGTATTTGCTTTTCGTTTTTCTGATATAATGTGCTATCAAAAATAGCCAAAAATAGTACTCACTCGGCACAGCCGAGCGAGTGGGGGATTTATCCATTTCTAAGCATCTGTTGAAGAAAAAATTAAACCTTACCATCGGTTGTAAAAATATATTTAATGTAACAAATGTTAACGGCTCCGTTTCAGGCGGTGCACACTCTTCGTCAGGAAATTCAATTTCTGTTGGAACAGGAAGAAGTTTCTTTTTTAAACTAGATATTAACCTCATCAGCAACAGATGAAAAACTACTATTTAATATTGTGCTCGGTTCTATTTCTGACTTCATGTATGAAAGAAGAATTGCCTATTCCAAAGCACGACCCGGGTAATGTGATTACCAATTCTGTTGATATCGGTGCAACTTATAAATGGCAAGTTTATTTTAATTTACAAAACAATACTGTTGTTGGAAAAAATCTAAAAACAGATTGGGATTTGGGGTTTGAAACCTCCGAAACAGGATATAGAGTCGTATTAAATTCATCAAAAGTAATGTTTGCGAGAGAAACCGGCTCAACTGACTTTGCAAGTGTTGTTGATACTGCCGGATTTGAATCTGCTAAAAAATACGATAAACCCAATGGTGATATGAACTATACTGCAATAGGCGACTGGAAAACCACACCCAATCAGGTATATGTTATTGACCGCGGCTACAATGATATAGGCGCTCATCAAGGTTTTAGAAAAATTGTATTTCAATCGGTTGATAACACTTCCTACTCCATAAAATTTGCAAACCTCAACGGGAGCAACGAAAATACGATTATAATACCTAAAGACAGCAACTACAACTTTACTTTCTTTTCGTTTTCAACAATGAGTACGGTATCTGTTGAGCCTCCTAAAAAAGACTGGGATATTGTTTTTACTCAATATTTAGAAGATTTGGGTACGCCTTATTTGGTTACAGGATGTTTGATAAACAGACATGAAACATCTGCTGCAACTGATTCTATAACTGATTTTAGCTCTATTACCTATGATTTTGCTCAAACAAAAACTCTCACACAAAATCTCAACACTATAGGTTACGACTGGAAAGAATACGATTTCGACAATTCATCTTACACCATATTTCCACATAAAAATTATATCGTTAAAGACAAAAACGGTTATTATTATAAACTCCATTTTATCGATTTTTATAACACCTCAGGAGTAAAAGGAAATCCAACTTTTGAATTTCAAAAATTATAA
>JADYZM010000061.1 GCA_020853105.1 Flavobacteriales bacterium
CATCTCATGCGACTTTAGCGCTTGGGTAATTTGACTCTCACTAAATTTTGACTTTTTCATATTTCCAGTTTAAAGTTATAACTTTTTAAACTGTTGAGTTTTTGGGGGGACTTACAATTCTACCCAAAACACCTCATTGGTATAAATTATTTTGCCTTTCTGCTTTTTTTGTTTTACATTAGCAAAACAAAACTCCATTTTCTTATGTTGTTTAACATTTTATATAACGTCGAACGCACCATTAACCTTGCGGCAGTAGAGAGAGAGAGAGAGAGAGAGAGAGAGAGAGAGAGAGAGAGAGAGAAAATAAGAAATTCTTCACCATAGATTCATCTTAGTGATTCATTTTTTACTCAATTCAATAATTGAGCTCAATCTTTATTATCTCTTTTTTTTAACAAATTTCTGAATCTATGCAAACAATAAATAAAATAATATTAGCGTTAACATTGTTGATGTTAACCTCTTACACTTTTGCTCAACAAAAAATATGGACTACTCCACCCAAAAAGTGGAACATGACCACTTCTACTCCTACTTCTACCTCTTTACCCGGTGGTGCTTCTACTTACTCGGTAGCCAACGGTGCTTACGATGAAGCCGGCAACTTACTTTTTTATATTCAAGACAATAGTGTTGTTGACGCTTCCGGTAGTTCTGTAGGCAATTTACCGAATTATTATCCAAATTCTGATTGTAGTGAAGCGTATGAAATACTTGGAGGAGAAATTGCTATAGTACCGATACCCGGAACCTGTAATGAATTTTATGTGATTTACAGTAAAGACAACGCCGTAGGATATTCTCCTTTGCTTTATGTTGAAGTGGATTGTTCAGGTGCTTCTCCAAGCATTACGTATAACGGCAAAGTCTATACCGGTTGCTCGGGTTATGTAAACCAAGCGTTTACTATTGCCAACCACGGCGGTTCAGACAACACCGCTTTTGCTGTTTCTAAAGTTTATACAGGTACTGGAGCTTCTGCCAAACGTTTTTTACTTTCGGTAAGTAGTACAGGTATTGTACGTAGCGAAATATCTTCTTCGGGGATTAGTTCGGGTACTACTACTACTTATACCACTTTAGGACTAACTGCCTATACCGATTTTAATGGCATAGAAGCAGAAATATCATGGGGAAGCAACTATTTTGCATGGTCTTCGGCTAATGGAAAAGTGTTTACAATTGAAATAGATCCATTGGATGGAAGCTATATTAATCCTTCTACTGAAACCTACTCCATTTCAGGAGCAAAAGGTATTGAATTTAGCAATTCCACAAATAATCCTTATTTGTATGTAGCTGCCGCAAGCGATTTAAAACGAATCTACACCTACAACCAAAGTACTACCAATATTTCGTGGGGAACTAATGATTTATCGAACACTTTTTTGGAGTATGGTAAAAACGGTCGTATTTACGGGGTTTCTCCTATTTACAGTGGCAGTACACTTACCGGGTCTAAATTAGTGGGTATTGTTGGTACAACCGTTATAACGGATATAACCGCCGATATCGATTCAAGACATGTAATCGGAAATAATACCATTGACGGTATTTTTACCTTACCCAACCAAATTGATGGCGAAGATTACACCTACTTTAACGGTTTGCCAAAAGTAACTATTGCCGGTTTTACTTTAAACAGTAACGCAGTAAGCAATGTGTGCGATAACGGTACCGATAAATATTGCCAAAATGCAGCGATAGCTTTTAATGCTACTTACAACAACGGTACTCCTGCCCAATACAACTTGATGATACAAGCATACAACGACAATACCTGTGCCCCAACACAATTAACTGGTTCAGGTTACATCAACTACCAAAGTGGGTGGGTGAGCGGAACACCAACAGCTAACTTAGATTTGCGTACTCTCTCCGACGGCAACAGCTTAAATTTGGGTAATATTACGGGTACAGTAAAAATTACCTACAGCATTAAAGATGCCTGTGGTACAGAAAGTACTTATGCACGGTATATTCAAATTTACGACCCGGTTCCGCTTTCTATTGATTTAGGCATTAAAACTCCTTCTGGTTGGACTACTCCTTCGCATAGCATTGGTTCACCGGTAAATGTTGGTTCTGCGTCTTTAGCTTATCGGGTTGACAACAGTACGGGAACACTTTCTCAACTGACTGTACTGATTGAAGAAGTTGACAATACAGGTGCATTTATTCAAACCATTTACAACAAAACTATCAATACTTCTAACTTTTCTCTTTATGATGATGTAAACTTAAACACCTTGTGTGTAGGCTCTGCAGTTTGGGGATTCAACCCTGGTTTTGGTAGTTGTACCGGAGGTTACACCGGTTATTTTAGTTATACCAATGGACAAAATTCTTATCAAAATTATTACAAAATAACAGTTACATTGAGCAACTTGTGTGGAACAAGTTCTGACTATAGTTACTTATATGTTTCCTCTCAAGGCAACAGTCCTGTTAATCCTAATGTTACCGAAAGAAAACAACAGGAGGTAATAAAACAGGAAACCAATTCATTGAATATTTATCCAAATCCTGTTACCAATCTATTAACCATTGAATTTGACCAACTAACGGACGATGCGGTTGAAATTTCGTTAACCGATGTGTTGGGCAAACAAACGACGGTGTTGATGCCTTCTACTAACATTAAAAAAGGGGGTTTTAAGCAAACATTTGATGTGAGTAAATTACCCGCTGGAATTTATTCTTATCAAATAAAAACAAACAAAACCATTCAAACTGGTATGATTACTAAAAATTAACAACTCTAGACTCTCTGCAAATAAGTTTGCAGAGAGTCTTTTACAAAAATGAGATATTTTATTCGTTATATTCTTTATGTTTTATTAACTCTTTTGAGTTTTACAAAACTTACTTTTGCCCAAAATTTAGTTAGAAATCCTTCGTTTGAGGAGTTCTATTCTTGTCCTACTACAGGACTTTTGGATGGTTTTTTAAAGGAGTGGGATGTTTTATATCAGAATAATGCAAGCTATTTTAACTCATGTTCGGGAACAACTTGGAGTGTTCCAAATCAATCTGGTGGTTATCAACTTGCACATACTGGGAATGCTTATTGTTATATAAGAGTTTATTACTACGACCAAAGTTATACAGCTATTGGAGAGGAAGATTCTAGGTCTTATTTAGAAAATCAGTTAATAAATTATTTACAAAAAGACAGTATTTATTGTATTTCTTATTTTGTAAGTTTACAAGATAATGGTGATTATGGAACACCTGGTCCTAATGGAGCCATTCAAAATGTGGATGCCTATCTTTCAGATACAGTAGTAGATTGGAATAACGGATTTGGAAGAAGAATATCAGGCATCAATCCTCAAATTAAATCAAAACAGTTGTTGGAAGATACCGAAAATTGGATGTTGGTAAGCGATTTATATAAAGCAAAAGGCGGAGAACAATACATCATTATTGGCAATTTTTTACATTCAAACAATACCACCAAAGTTTATTACAAACCAGATATGCAGGTTAACTACTACATCGACGATGTAAGTGTAACAATGTTTAATATAGCACCACCCAACTTGGGCAACGATACTATACTTTGTGCAAACACACCACTTACGTTAACTGCGCCCATAGGTTATGATGAATATGTTTGGAGCAATGGAACAACCAACAACACCCTTGCCATTGCCGATAGTGGCACGTATTGGGTGAAATGTATTGCCAACGGTTGTGGTGAAATTACAGATACCATTCATGTTGGGTATTATAACATACCTGCTTTAAATTTACCCAACGATACTACACTGTGTTTGGGTAACAGTATTAATCTTTCAGCTCAACAAGGGTTTAATACTTATACTTGGAGTACCGGAGCAACTACAGCAAACATTACCGTTGTCGATTCGGGGCTGTTTATCCTTGAAGCAACCTCGTTTTGCGGCACTCAAACCGATTCGGTTTACATTGCCCTAGATTCTTTACCAACCTACACGTTTTCAATTGGTAATGACACCACCGTTTGCCACGATGGAAAAAATGTTTCTCTTATACTTTTTGCAGATACGGTATTGCCCAACTATTTTTGGAACACAGGTGCAACAACGGATTCATTGGTAATAAACACCGAAGGTCAATTTCAATTAACCACCCGTTATTTTTGCGGTAACATCAACAGTAATGTGATACATATAGAACAATGCCCCGAAGATTCGCTGATAAATGTTTATTTCCCCAACTCGTTTACGCCCAACAACGATGGAATTAACGATTTGTTTATGCCTTATTTTACGAACATTGAACCTATCATTTTTCAGGTTTTTAATGTTTGGGGTATTGTAGTTTATCAAAGCAAAACCGATTTCTTTTGGGACGGCACATTTAACAACATTCCTTGCCCAACCGGTTTGTATGTCTATCGTTTTTCCTACAAATTCCGAGAAATTTTGGAACACGAAGATGCAGGAAAATTTTCGTTGTTGAGGGAGTAAGTGATACTGAATATTTGAAACAATAAACGAACCATTAATCAAAATCCAAACTCAGAAATCAACCAAAAAAGTATCAAGTTAATCAACAACAACAGTTTTATTTTTAACCAAAACCTACCCAATCTGTTTGCAGAAAACACAGCAATCAATTCCAACAGAGGTTGCGGAAGCTAAACTCTTGTTCTACGATTTTAACGGACAACTGATTATTGAAGAACACGGCAATAGTAAATTAACTGTTTATGGTACTAACCTTAAAAACGGAGTTTATACTTGCAACTTCATTGCCGATGGCGAATTGATTGCTACTAAGAAAATGATGAAAAAGTAAATTCAATGTTGCAAAAAGTAAATGAATTGAGTATTGAATAATCAACGTATTACTTTGGGTATTCAACCCTTACGTGGTATATATTTGCTAGTTTTTTAATAAACAATTTCTTTACAATTGAAATGTGTTTAAATGTAATGTCAGCATTAACAAACTGTTTTTCATCAACTTGAGAATCAATAATTGAATTAACCAAATTGGTTATCGTTTCAGTTGTATAAATTTTTAAACTTCTCGATGCTGCCTCTACTCCATCAGCCATCATTAAAACAGCAGTTTCTTTAGAAAAGGGAATAGGTCCCGGGTATTGAAAAATAGAATTTTCAATATCTATGTCGGGATTATCAATAGCAAACATTTTTAGAAAATATTGGGTTTTGGTAGTTCCGTGGTGAGTTCTAATAAAATCAATCAATTGATCGGGCAATTGATGTTTTTTTGCCATTTCAATACCAATGATTACATGGTTAATGATGATTGCAGCACTTTCTTCGTAGTTCAAGTCATCATGTGGGTTAATTCCGGAAGATTGGTTTTCTATAAAATAAGTTGCATGAGCCATTTTTCCTATATCGTGATACAAAGCTCCGGTTCTAACCAACAATGTGTTTCCACCAATTTCACGAATAGCATCTTCAGCAAGGTTAGCAACTTGTAGAGAATGCTGAAAAGTTCCCGGTGCCTTCAAGTTTAACTCACGTAAAAGTTTATTGTTTGTGTCGGAAAGTTCCAAAAGTGTTACATCTGAAATGTATCCGAAAGTTTTTTCAAACAAATAAATAAGCGGAAATGTAAACAACGTTAATCCGGAACTAATTCCAAACCATTTGAGATTGCCCCAATTTATGTTTGCAAAACTTCCTTCGTGGATAAAGGAAAACCCGACATATAATACCGAAAATGAAACAAAAATAATGAGAGCTGTAAAAAAAAGCTCAGAACGTTTATTCACATTTACTATCGTGTAGGTTGAAACAATTCCCGCTATTATCTCAATAAGTACAAATTCAAACGGATTTGGAACAATAAAACTGATAATAAATATAGTAATGATATAAACAAAAAGTGCAATTCTATTGCCAAAGAATGTTCTGAATAATATAGGAACAGAGCAAAACGGCACAATATAGACATGGTAGCTTGAAAAGTTTAAAACAAGTAAAGTGAAAATCAAGAAACCAATCACAATCAACAGTAAAAATGCGATGTTCTTGTTGTCGAAGAAAAATTCATTGGAAACATTTTTCAAAAAGATATACAACGAATAAAACAAAACTGAAATAATGATTATTTGCCCGAATAAAATCAAGGAAAACTTTTCCGCTCCAACCACTTTGCTTTCATACATTCCCTTTAGCGATTGCAAAACCATAAACTTTTCTTCATTAACCAATTCTCCGGTTGAAATAATTTTTTGTCCGCTCAGCACCCCTCCTTTTGTTAATGAAATACTGTTTAATTCGTTTGTTAGTCTGTCTTGTGTTAAATTTTTGTCATATACCAAATTATCAACAACAGAATTTTTAAGAACATCAATCAAAAAACTATCGGAAATACCCATAGAAGCTATTTCTTTGGTAATAAATTCTTGAGCTTGATTAATTGAGAATAAATCGCCTAATTCTGATTCTTCACCAATATTCTCTTCGTTCAAAACAAGAATCGGGTGGGTTGGGGCGACATCAGTCAATTGAGTTAATGATGAATACACACCAATACTAAAAACTTGCTCGAGAAGCTTGTTGCCAATATTGAAATATGCATTTTGATTCCGTGAAGAGGTTTGGTTTAGAGCTTCCTTAAACTTATGAATTACGCTCCTTTCAAGTTTGGAATTTCGATTGAAATAGAGCAAATGTGTTTGTTGGAGTTGTTTTCTTTCTTCATCAATATTTTGAGTAGATTTCTGAATGGCAAAATCGAAGGGTGCAATTAAATCTTGATGTGCCCATGAACTGTTTTTTTGAAACTCATACTTAAATTTAGCTTCCCTGGGAATCAAAAAAACAACAATCGCAATTGCTGAAATAAACAGAAGATTTTTAAAAATAATCTCGTGTCTATCTCTTATTTTATTCAAGAATGAACTACTCATATCTTACTATACTTCCGAGATAAAAAAGTAAAAGTAATTGAAAATTTTAGGCTTCAAAAATTTTATGATAATTTAATCTTTGATTTTCTAAGACATTTTCGCTCGAAATGACTAATTTCGTGGTCAATTAAAATTAACTCTATTAAGTTTATGAAAGAAGTATTTATTATATCAGCAGTTCGTACACCAATCGGCTGCTTTATGGGTAGTTTATCCACAATTGAAGCTCCCAAATTAGGTGCAGCAGCTATAAAAGGAGCATTGGCTAAAGCCAATATCTCTGCTGATACTGTTGATGAAGTATTTATGGGTAACGTACTACAAGCCAATGTCGGACAAGCACCTGCTCGTCAGGCAGCCTTATTTGCAGGTCTAAATCAAAATGTTGCTTGTACAACTGTAAATAAAGTGTGTGCTTCCGGAATGAAAGCAATTATGCTGGGAGCTCAATCCATAATCACTGGCGACAATCATTGTGTTGTAGTTGGCGGAATGGAAAACATGAGCCTTGTTCCTCATTATTATAACGCTCGAAACGGTGTTAAACTTGGAGATATTAAAATGGTTGACGGTATGGTAAAAGATGGTTTAACTGATGTTTATAACAGAGTGCACATGGGTGTTTGTGCAGAAAAATGTGCAAAAGAATACTCAATAACCAGACAAGATCAAGATAATTTTGCAATAACTTCATACAAAAGAGCAGCAGCAGCCTGGGAATCAGGTAAATTTAACAATGAAATCGTTCCTGTTGAAGTTCCCCAACGAAAAGGAGAACCTTTGCTAATTTCCAAAGACGAAGAATTTACTAATGTTAATATTGATAAAATACCTACTTTATCTCCTGTGTTTGATAAAGAAGGAACTGTTACTGCAGCCAATGCTTCTACACTAAATGACGGAGCTTCTGCTTTGGTTTTGATGAGTAAAGAAAAAATGGAATCATTAGGATTAAAACCAATAGCTAAAATTGTTTCATACGCTGATGCTGCACAAGCTCCGGAATGGTTCACCACAGCTCCAACTCTTGCTGCTAACAAAGCTCTGGCTAAAGCTAATTTAACTACCGATAAAATAGACTTTTGGGAATTGAATCAGGCATTTTCAGTGGTTGGCTTAGCAAATACTAAACTATTAAATCTTAATCCGGACAAAGTAGATGTTAACGGAGGTGCAGTTGCACTTGGTCATCCACTTGGAAATTCAGGAGCCAGAATAATCGTTACATTGATAAATGTGTTGAAACAAAACAATGGAAAATTAGGTGGAGCTGCAATATGTAACGGCGGTGGAGGAGCATCTGCATTAATCATTGAAAATATATAATTTCTAAAGTATTTAGAATCTTTACTAAATGAAGTATGGTATTTGTCATTTAAGCGTTGTTCCATGTAGGTTAGAACCTTCAGACAGAAGCGAAATGGTAACCCAATTACTTTTCGGTGAAACCGTTAAAATTTTTGAAGAAAAAAAAGGAGACTGGAGGCGAATAAAAACTGCATTTGACGACTACGATGCTTGGATTGACAGTAAACAGATTACTGAAATTTCTCTTGATGAGTTTGAGAAGTTAAACCAATCATCTAGTGTGATGAGTACTGAACTGATTCATGTAATTCAGAATTTGAGCACAAATGACATTGTTCCAATTGTTATTGGCAGTAATTTGCCCAATTTAACTAAAGCTCAATTCTCTTTTAATAAACAACTGTTCTCATTTGACGGTGATTTTTATAAGTCTTCTAAAAATTTCGACAAAAAGATGTTGGTTGAAAATGCATACATCTATTTGAACACACCCTATTTATGGGGTGGCAGATCACCTTTTGGTATTGACTGCTCCGGTTTTACACAGGTAACATATAAACTAATCGGATATAAACTACCTAGAGATGCATCACAACAAGCTTTGGTTGGTCAAACATTAAGTTTCGTAGAAGAAGCAAGCCCGGGTGATTTAGCTTTTTTTGATAATGACGAAGGAAACATCATTCATGTAGGAATGGTGCTGGAAAACAACAGAATCATTCATGCTTCAGGAAAAGTTCGTATAGACAAACTTGACCATCAAGGAATTTTCAATACAACAACACAAAAATATTCACATCGTTTACGTATTTTGAAAAAAATTATCTAACAAAAAAAGCTACGTTAGTAGCTTTTTTTGTTAGATTTAATTAATATATCATTATCTCAACAATGATAAGTATCCTGTAAAAGTTTCTGTTTTACTAGTTGTTGTAACTTCAATCACATAATAATATGTTCCTGAAGGAACCTCTATTCCTGAATTCGTTCTGCCGTCCCAACCTGTTTTCAATTGTTCTGTTTCAAAAATCAGTTGTCCCCATCTATTAAAAATATTCATTTTAACTTCCAAAATTCCTTTACCGTCAACTAAATACAAATCATTTAATCCATCAGCGTTAGGTGTAAAAATATTTGGAATAATCACTTCAGGTTCAACAATTACCGGTGGAACAGATGCTACACATGAATCTACAAAAATATAGTTTGGAAAATAAATGGAATCCGTTCCATGAATATTGGATACAACCAAAGCTACATCAAAAGAACCAACTGCATTGTAACAAATGTTGGTTGGATGCTGAACTGTTGATGATGATGGTGTTGCGCCGTTAAAATACCAAGTCCAACTTGTTGGTAAATTAGTACTTAAATCAGTAAAATCAACACAATCATTTATGCACAAAACGGTGTCATTGGCTGAAAAGTTTGCAACAGGAGGGTTGCAACTTTGAACGCTAACAGTTACTTGGTCTGTATTTCTACATCCTAAATTATTTGCTCCGGTTACTGTATAAGTAGTTGTAACAGTTGGTGTAACATTTTTTATTGCTCCAAAATTCAGCCCATTGTCCCAATTGTAGAAAAAGCCACCAGATGCTGAAATAACAGCAGTATCTCCAATACAAATTGTAGTATCGTTACTTGCAATTATAGTCGGCAATGCATTGACAGTCAAAATTACTTGTGAAGAGTTTGTACATCCATTACTATCAGTTCCAACCACCGTGTATGTATTATTTGTTGCAACTATTACATTGTGATTTGCCCCGGAGCCTAAACCGTTGTCCCAAACATACGAAAGAGCACCTGAAGCACGCAATTTTAAAGTATCGTTTATACAAACATTTGTATCAGGGCTGGTTACAATTGTAGGAAGTGAATTTATATTGATTTGAACTTGATCTGAATTAACACAACCGTTTGAATCTGTTCCGGTAACTGTATATAATGTATTGCCTATTGGGGATACGACATGAGATTGACCATTTCCCAGTCCGTTATCCCAAACGTATGAGTTTCCACCTGCTGCTGAAATAGTTGTGCTGCTTCCAACACAAATAGAAGTATCAGAACTAGCTAAAATTACGGGTAAATCATTAACTGTAATAAAATCCGCAATAAATATAGAGTCTGTACCAAAAGCGTTTGAAGAGACTAAAGCCACATCAAATGTACCGGAAGAGGTATAGCAAATATTTGTTGGATTTTGATTTGAAGAAGTTGGTGTACTTGAGCCAAAAAAGTACCAAGTCCAAGAAGTAGGTAAATTCTGAGAAATGTCTGTAAAATTAATACAGCTGTTTATACAAATTGAGCTGTCAGTCGATGTAAAAGAAGCAATTGGAGCAACCCCACAAACACCAACAGTAACGATAACTTGATCTGTATCAGAACAACCGTTTACATCAGTACCTGTAACCGTATATGTTGTAGATATTACCGGAGATGGCGAATGATTTTGACCTAATCCCAAGCCATTGTCCCAGAAATAAGAAACTCCACCATTTGCAGACAAGTTCACAGCATCACCGGAGCATATTGTTGTATCGTTGCTTGCAATGATAGTAGGCAATGAATTAATAGATACATCAACCTGAGCTGAATCTAAGCATTGATTTGCGTTTGTAACATACACAGTATATGTTGTAGGTGCAACAGGTGTTACATCTTGTGCTTGTCCATTAAATCCATTGCTCCACGTATATATTGTTCCACCGGAAGCAGTAAGATGAGCTGTATCAGCAATACAAATTGATGTATCCTGGCTTGTAATAATAGTTGGTAATGCATGAACAGTTATAAAATTGGGTAAATAAAGAGAATCAGAGCCTGATGGGTTTGTAGAAACTAGAGCCACCGAATAGTTTCCTGCTGATGGATAGCAGATGTTTGTAGGATTTTGAGATGATGATGTTGTAGTTGTTGCTCCAAAAAAGTGCCACGACCACGAATTAGGGGTATTTGTACTTAAATCTGTAAAATCTATACAAGTTCCGGCACAAAATGCACTATCAGAACTACTGAAACTTGAAACCGGTGGTACTCCGCAGTTATCAATATATACTGTAACCGGAATATAAAATGTTCCCGGACATGTTTTTACATAATATGTAGTTTGAGCAGTAATTACGGGGGTTGTAAAAGAATTTCCAGTTTGTAGCAAGTTTCCGTTAAAAGCCGCATCATACCATTCTAGTACAGTTCCACCCGGAGCCGAACCAACAATGTTTGCTGTTAATGTGGTTGTACTGTTTGGACATACTGAATCATTATTTGCAGCAATTGTAAAAGCGTTTATTGTACTTGAGGTTCCAATTCCTCCTTTGGTTGCTCCGTTGGGAGGAAAATTGCTAATCAATGGTGAGTTTGATGTTCCGTTCACTCCTCCATTAATATTGATGGTAGGAGAACCGTTAGAAACAGCCACATAACCACCTCCGCCACCTCCAGCAGGTCCTTCAGCCTCTTGTATTACGGCAAAAGTACCTTTGGTCATAATTTGAGAGCCACCATTTCCTCCATTTGCATTAATAGTGATTCCTGAAACAGTACCCGTTGTTTGAATTACTACGGTACCCCCTCCACCACCACCTCCAGCAGCATCTTTACCTGAGTATTGGTTCATACCGGGATTAGCAGGACCGGAACAGTCAAATCCATTCTGACCATTTGCCTGAATTGTACCGGATCCTGAAAAATTATCATACGATTGAATAAAAACCATACCACCACCATTTCCACCTGCACCAACATACACATCATTTCCATCACCTGCTCCACCTGCTCCTGCCATAAATATCTTTCCGGAAGAATAATCCAATGGACGACCACCCAATCCGCCAACGTCTCTACGATTATCGCCTCCCCAATTGGTGTTGTTCGGAGCTACAGTTAGTTCGTTTCTGTCGTTTGCACAATGAGAATATCCACCTCTGCCTCCTCCTGAAGAAACTATTAATGTAGGATTTACATTCACATTAGTAATCATAGTATCCAATCCCCAAGCGGTTATATAGTTTGCAGAACTAACATCAGGGTTTCCAATGCCTTTATTCCAAATATTTATGTTTCCACCATTTGCTCCTCCACCACCACCGGCATTGTGTCCGTTTCCGCCTCCACCGGCGTTTGCAGCAGCACCTCTTGTGTATCGTCCCATATAATTAGCATCATAGTATGCTTGATTCCCACCAATTCCTTCTCCTTTTTCTGCACCTTCACCCGAGTTAAGAGCAGCATATCTCCAACCACCAAAAACTGAATTTGTTTCAGTTTGACCTCCTCTAAAACCCAATCCGGTAACATCTATAGAACCTCCGTTATTTATAACCGTTGCTCCCAATACTTCAACAGCTAAAATACCCCCTGAAGTTCCATTCCATTGTGATGTTGTTAATATTCCTCCTGAATTTATCGTAAGGGTATTGTATCTAGGAACCCTCACAATCATCACTTGTTGAATAGCCGTATAATTTTTATTAAGTTGACAATCCAGTTTGATACTTGTTCCGGATAATACAGAATCAACCTGAACAAATTCATAGTTTCCGCAATTGTTATAGTTTATGATTTCTCCCCACTTGTAATATTGTTGAACTGTGGGCATATCAACAATACTTGCTCCTTGAAGTTGAATAATTAGTATTAAATCTCCTCTGGTAATATTTGATGAAAAATTACTGTTTAAAGCACTGTTTGAAACATTGATTATACTGTCGCCAATAGAAGCATCAGAAGTTAGCATAGTGAAAGCATTAACAGTTTCAGTTGCTGAAACGATTTTATTTCCATCTTTACCCCTTTGAGCATAGGTATAAATAGAAATCAGAATTGTTACTAATAGTGTTATTACTTTCTTCATTGTTTTGGATAAGTTTTCAATATTTAAAGACTAATTAATATAATAAATGGTTGCATTTTTTATATCATTTCAACACTTCAAGTGCAGCTTGATAATTAGGTTCATTAGTAATCTCTTTTACTTGTTCTGAGTATGATATCTCACCTTTTTCATTGATAATTATTACACATCTGGAATGTAATCCGCTTAGAGATCCGTCAATTATTTCTATTCCGTAGTCTTTTCCGAATTTACCTGTTTTAAAATCAGAAAGCATAATTACGTTTTCGATACCTTCAGCTCCGCAAAAGCGTTTTTGTGCAAATGGCAAATCTCTAGATATGCATAGAACTACAGCATTTTGGAGTTGAACAGCTTCTTTGTTAAAATTTCTAACAGAAGCAGCACAGGTTCCTGTATCAATACTCGGAAAAATATTGAAGACAAGCTTTTTTCCTTTGAAATCGGCTAGTGTTTTTGTTGTGAGGTCAGTAGCTGTTAAGTTAAAATCAATTGCCAAACTACCAATATTTGGTAAATTTCCGGAAGTATTTATTTCATTTCCTTTTAAAGTTATTTTTGCCATTATTTTTTGATTTAGAGTTGTTATTCAATTAGTAATACCAAGCCCTTTAGGTATTCTCCTTCGGGGTGAAACAGATTAACAGGATGATCCGGCGGCTGTGATAAATGATGTAAAACTTTTATGTTTCTTCCTACTTCTATTGCTGCTGCTGTTATTGTGTCGTAAAAAACTTTACGACTTATTGCCTGCGAACATGAAAATGTGAATAGAATTCCACCCGATTTAATTTTTCGTAGAGCTGTTGCATTTAATCTTTTGTATCCTTGAATTGCGTTATGAGTAGTTTTTTTGCTTTTGGCGTATGCAGGAGGGTCAAGAATGATTACATCGTATTCTTCACAATTTTGTTTGAAAAACTGCAAAGTATCTGAGACAAAAGACTGATGTTTATTATGAAATCCGTTTAATCGGATATTTTCATCAACCCATTCAATAGCTTTTTGTGAACTATCCACAGAGTGAACTTCCGAAGCCCCAGCAGTTAAAGCATAAATCGAGAATCCTCCGGAATAGCAAAAAGTATTCAATACCTTTTTTCCATTTGTGTATTTTGCCAATAAATTACGATTTTCGCGTTGGTCTAGAAAGAATCCTGTTTTTTGCCCGTTAATCCAATCTAAATTAAATTTACAATTGTTTTCCAACCCAACAAAATTTGGCTTTGATGCTTCAAACAAATACTCGTTTTTGATTTCTGTTTGGCTTTGTTTGAACAAACTTTCTGAGCTTTTGTCATAAATTGCTATCAACATTTTTTTATCAAAGCAATTTTTTAAGGCTTCTACAATTTGATTTTTGTGGTTATGCATACCTATGGAATGGCACTGAATAACGGCGGTTCCATTGTAATAATCGATAACCAATCCAGGTAGTCCGTCTCCTTCCGCATGAACCAATCGATACATGTTGGTTTCCGGATTACTAGTTAAATTCAATTTTTCTCGAAGTTGAAAAGCTGACTTTATTTTTTTATTCCAAAAATCTTGATTGATTTCTTCTTCTTCAAAGCTGAGTACACGAACTGCAATATTACTGTTACTAAAATGACCAACTGCAAGAAATTCGTTTTTGAAGTTTACAACAGTAACTAACTCTCCATCTTCAGGCATTTGAGCCGTTTCATTAATTATTTTATGAATAGCTCCTGAGAATATCCAGGGGTGTTTACGTTCTAAAGATTTTTCTTTGTCTTTGTGAAGTACAATTGTTGCTGTTTTCATGAATTAGCTTGAATGATGCAAAGGAAAACAAAAGCAAACAATTTGAAAATCATTTTTTATTCTTTTTAACAGCTTTTATTGGAATCGTTAAAGTTATAATGGTGAGTAACAACAAAAAAAACAAATTAAACAGGATAGAAATCAACAGCATCAAGTAAAATCCGGTGATGAGATTTGAAAATGAGACAAAAATATGTGTTGCAAAATTTCCTATCCAAAAAGTGGTCAGATTAAAAATAAAAACCAACAACACAAAGAGCATCAAACCGGAAAATGAGCCTTTGATATCCGATTTACTCAATGAAATAGAACCTCCAATTGAAAACAACAAATAAAAAAACAGTAAAAATTTCCACCAAGGTGATTCGTTATTTTGGAGGATTTGTTGAATTAAATTCATCATCGAATCAAATACTGAAATCAAAATATTTTTAGTAACTTCAAGAATACTCGGAGCTGCTAAATCAATGGAGTTGTTTATTACCTTAAAAAAATTGATATCAAGCAACAAAAATCCAACAATAAACAATGAAATTCCTCCTAATAAAATCGGACCAATTCCAATAAAAAAATTACCGATATTTTGATACCAATTTTTTTTGTTAAAAGAATGTTGTACATGCCCCATTTCAGGGTTTTTAGAGTCTAATGAAAAAAGTTTAACATTAGAAACATGATGTCCGAAAATCAAAGCAAACACCAAATGACCCAATTCATGAATGGTTGTGCCTATCCATCCAAAAAGATACAAATAGCCTTTCATTCCGATTAATTCTACTGTTTTTTTTTCGAGTTGCTTCGAAACCAAATGCATGATTAGTCCTAAAATTAAAATCGGCACAATCAATATTGACAAATGAATAAGCGATGCAACAAACACGTTTAAAATATAGTCAAGAACTGCTTGCATAAAGTTTAAATTCCGATTTTAGCAATTATCAAATCTGATTTTTTTTGTGCTTGCAAATGACAAGAAAAAGCAGAGAAGATGTTCAACACCACTATATTTTCTTTTTTCAAAACAACTAATTTATCATTGATTTCAGCATATATTTCTCCCGAAACAAGATACAGTGCCATGCATTTTATATGTGGAGTTCTTTTAATTTCAATTCGATGATTGGCTTTTAGCTCAAGATGACTCAATTCGCCACGAAAAGGTTCTCTGACCATTAGATTAAAATCAATCCCTTTCCCTATTGAAGTTGTTTTCCATCCGCCGGAAAAAGAATCTGACTCAAATGTATTGAGTGTTTTTGAATGGTGATTTTCATGAATTAGTTTTATTTGACCATTTAAAACCATTAATTCTCTGTTGTAGTTTTTAAGTTCTGTAAATACTGTTTCGTTACTCTCAATTTTAGCTGAGCTGATTCTGAAATCAAAGTTTTGCAAATGGTATTGTGAACTTTCAGGATAGATATACAATTGTGTGGTTGAACAACCAGACCACTTACTTGTAATGTAATTTTCAGTGGTAAAAATTTGAATCGTATTTGTCTCTATCATTTTTCACGAAAGTAATTAAAAAAATGTCTTGTTTTAGCAATCAATTTTAGGCATCTTTTTGTAATAATTCATAATCTTTTTTACTGTTGATGTTTCACTAAATAAAATTCAATTAAACCACAATAAGTCAATTAGATTTTTTTATTTTCATTTTCAATTGTTTACATTTGAAAGTATTATGAATATAGAAGTTTTTAACGGATTAAAATTTGAAAACAATCAATTTTGTTCAACTCAAGATGTATTACTTGTTGAGCACCCATTAAAAATTGCAGTTAACGGAAAAATCTTTACAGTTACTATGCAAACTCCGGGCAACGAAATGAATTTGGTGAGGGGCTTGCTTTATACCGAAAATGTATATACAAATATTGATTCAGTTTTAGATATTTCTGTAGTAGAAACCTCTAAAGAAGGATATATCAGCAAAATTAATGTTGATATCGATAATAAATTTATTGACGTTGGAATAGGAGTTGAACGTAATCAAATATCAGTTTCATCTTGTGGAGTTTGTGGTAAAACTGAACTTTCTGAATCACAAAATGACTTGGCAAATTTGTCCGAAATTTTATTTTCTTCAGAGCAACTCAATAGTATGTTTAACACCATGAATTCATCTCAACCTTTGTTTGAAAGCACAGGAGGTTCTCATGCTTGTTCTGCGTTTAACAAATCTTCACAATTAATTATAACTCAAGAAGATGTAGGACGACACAATGCTGTTGATAAGGTGATAGGAACCCTGCTCTTAGAAAAAAAATTATCAGAAGCCTCAATATTGTTAGTTAGCGGTAGAATTTCGTATGAAATAGTGGCAAAATGTATTGCCGCTAAAATTCCTATACTTGCTGCTGTTTCTGCCCCATCAACACTTGCAGTAGATTTGGCTCAAAAAAAAGGAATAACTCTAATTGGTTTTTGTAGAAATAATCATTTTACAATTTACACACATAAAGAAAGAATAAGAACTAAATAAAATTTTATGTCAAAAAATTTAAGTGAACTGTCAGGAAGAAAAGGAATTGACGACAATCTTTTTGAAAGAATCGGAAACTCAGCTCAATCAACAGGTTCACCGTCTCAAGAAGAGTTGAGTAAAATTGCAGATGAATTTTTAGTCGGAAATGCCAACACATTTGGTACATCTAGCTTTTATGATTTTACAAAATCAGAAAATAAGGGCAAAAAAATATACGTATGCAACGGCAGTGCTTGTCTTTGTGCAGGAACTCAAAAAAATGTATCCGATATTCTAGAAAATCATTTTAAATCTGAAGAAATCGGACACATGACTTGTTTGGGAAGGTGCTATGAAAACAGTGCTTTTCATTACAATGGAAAAAACTATTCGGGAAGAGATATTGATAACTTCTCGGTGAATACACCGCCAAAATCTTTTTCAAAATACGTTGGAAATATTGATTCAAATTCATTTTTAACTACACCCTTTGAGGGGTTTTCAGAATTTTCAGCATTAATTAAAAAAACCTTATCTCGTTCACCCGAAGATTTGCTTGATGAAATTAAAAAATCTCAAATTAGAGGTCGCGGTGGAGCCGGATTTCCTATGGGTTTAAAGTGGGAATCTTGTAAAAATGAAACTAGTAGCCAAAAATTTATCATCTGTAATGCAGATGAAGGCGACCCCGGTGCTTTTTCAGATAGATTTTTATTAGAAGAACGCCCTTATTCCGTGCTGTTTGGAATGATTGTAGCCGGATATATCACCGGTGCAAACCGTGGAATTTTATATATTAGAGCTGAATATCCCGAGGCAGTTGAAATTGTTCAGCAAGCAATTGACTCAATTGTAAAATCAGCGATTTTAACGAATACAAACGGATTTAATTTTGTTTTTAAGATTATTAAAGCAAAAGGCGCTTATATCTGTGGCGAAGAAACAGCTTTGATAAATTCAATAGAAGGACAACGCCCCGAAGTGAGAACACGACCACCTTTTCCAACGCAAATGGGATTATTTAACAAACCAACCGTAGTTAATAATGTAGAAACTCTTGCATCAGTTCATGGTATTATTAAAAAAGGTGCTGAATTCTTCTCAAAATTAGGTACTCCTAAATCAAAAGGTACTAAGTTGGTATGTCTAGACAGCTTTTTCAACAATCCCGGTTTATATGAAGTTGAAATGGGTTCGCAATTGTCTGATTTAGTTTTTAAACTAGGTGGCGGTTTCAAAACGCCAATAAAAGCCATGCAAATTGGCGGTCCGTTAGGTGGTATTGTTCCTGTTTCTATGATTAATGAATTAACGATTGATTTTGAATCATTTGCTTCACATGGTTTTTTGCTTGGGCACGCATCAATAGTTTGTATTCCTGAAAGTTTCCCAATGATTAACTATTTGGAACATCTTATGGAATTTGCTGCGTATGAAAGTTGTGGAAAATGTTTTCCATGCAGACTGGGAACAAAAAGAGGACACGAATTGTTGCACAGTGCCATTCACGAAAACAATAAAATTGAGCATTCTTTATTTCAAGATTTGCTAAATACACTCCAACAAGCCTCGCTATGTGCTCATGGTGGAGGAATTCCTCTTCCAATAAAAAATGCCATGTATTATTTTGAAAACGAACTTAATGCATACTTCAAAAAATGAATTTACTAAAAAAATTTCTTCTTTTTTCTGACAGTTTTCATCAAAAAGAAAAGATGAGGCTGGCGTCGTTTATTTCTATCTTATTTTTAATTCTATTTTCTATTCTTGCATTGTTTGAGTTGTTTAACTCAATAATAAATGTTTTAACCTATTCCATTTGTACTCTAATTCCCACATTATTTTATTTCTATTTAAAAAAAACAGGAAAATACCAAATTGTTTATCTTTTTTACTGCATACTGGGAACTATCATAGCATTTGTTACTTTAAATTTTCTAAACACAGAAATCCATTTTGGCGAATTTTTATGGATGGTTTTGATAATTATTCTTGCTTTTTGGGGGTTGAATAATTACTATGGTTTTTTATTCCTATGTCTAAACATTTTTAGTATTGTGTTTTATATGGCATTTTCTATTCAAATCAACTTCGAATCGTTGAGAGAAATAAATACATCTTATCGTTTTACTTTAGGTATTGAAACAAGTGTTGCATTGATTTGTATTTCATTTATACTTTATCAATTTGTTTCGTTTTATAAGTTTTCAATTAAAAAGATGGATTTAGTAAATAACAAATTGAATATTACCAATAGTGAAATCAATCAAAAAAATAACGAAAACATTTTATTATTAAAAGAAGTTCACCATCGAGTAAAAAATAATCTTCAAATAATTATCAGTCTATTAAGGCTTCAAAAACAATCCGTTAAACCGGAAGACGAACAAAAATTTGACGACTCCATCAACAGAATTATGTCAATGGCATTGATACATAGAAAATTATATCAATTTGAAACATTATCGAACCTGTTAATTGAATCCTATTTAAAAGACCTTGTTGATGAAATTTCCAATACGTATTCTGCTGCTGAAATCACAACTAAAATCAATTCATCATACGATAAAATTGGTTTCAATACACTTGTTCCACTCGGATTGATGTTAAACGAACTCATTTCTAATTCCATAAAACACGCATTTGACAATCAAAAAGAACCTGAAATATCTATTTCAATTCAAAAAATAAACGAAACTTTTTTTGAATTTGTTTATTCAGACAATGGTTCATGGAAAGACAAGAAAACCGAAAGTTTTAATTTTGGAGAAGAACTAATAACAACATTAACTGAACAACTGGAAGGAACTTTTACCAGAATTGACTCAAAATATTGTTTTAAATTAAAAAATTTGGATTTATAAAGCGAAAATTATGAATACAGCCTTTATCAACAACAAACCTTATACTTTCAATACCGGAGAAAGTATTTTAGCTTTTGTAAGGCGTATCGAAGGTGAAAAATCTATTCCAACACTATGCGATGCACCAAACTTGGAAGCCTTTGGATCGTGTAGAGTTTGTAGCGTTGAAGTAGCCTTTGAAAAAGACGGAAAAACCAAGACAGTGGCATCTTGCCATACTCCTGTTACAACTAATTTGCATATCTACCACAATACAAACTCTATTTTGGAACTCAGAAAAAACATCATCGAATTGGTGTTAACTGATTATCCAACAGATTTAATAAACAACAAGACAAAAGAAAAAAATGAACTGCAACAAGTGGTTGAGGCTGTTG
This sequence comes from Flavobacteriales bacterium, assembly GCA_020853105.1. Classification (GTDB taxonomy): domain Bacteria; phylum Bacteroidota; class Bacteroidia; order Flavobacteriales_E; family Vicingaceae; genus Vicingus. Next base: position 20,555 of record JADYZM010000061.1, read on the forward strand.
GTATTAAAAAAATTAGATATCCAAAAGGAGCAAATCATTTCCGTATTGAATCAGATGAATCACACCCCTACATGCGTTCAGATTTTTCGAAGTGCATCAATTGTTTTAGGTGTATAAGAGCATGCGACGAAGTTCAGGGAGAAATGGTTCTGTCAATGGCAGGAAGAGGATTTGAAGCTCATGTTGTTAAAGGTTTTAATCAGTCTTTTATGGATTCTGACTGTGTGAGCTGTGGGGCTTGTGCACAAGCTTGTCCGACAGGTGCTATTTCAGATGTTTTTGAATCAAAGAATCTTGAAAATGCAAAAATCACAAGAACCATTTGTACTTATTGCGGCGTGGGCTGTAATTTGGAAGTTGCAACTCTAAATGGGAAAATAAAATCTATTCAAGCTCCATATAATGCAGAAGTAAACCAGGGTCATACATGTTTAAAAGGACGTTATGCTTTTAAGTTTTACGACCACCCCGACAGATTAAAAACCCCACTAATCAAGAAAGACGGTATATTTAAAGAGGTATCTTGGAATGAAGCCTATGATTTTATATCTTCCCGACTTGAAAAAATAAAATCCGAAAATGGAGCTGATGCTATAGCAGGAATTTCATCAGCAAGAACACCAAATGAAGAAAACTACCTGATGCAGAAATTTATGAGAGCTGTAATCGGCACAAATAATATTGATTGTTGTGCAAGAGTTTGCCACTCGCCAACTGCTCTTGGAATGCAGAAAACATTTGGAACCGGAGCAGCTACAAATTCCATTTCTGAACTGGAATTTACCGACTGTATTTTTGTTGTTGGGGCTAACCCAACCAATGCCCACCCTGTAACTGGTGCTAAAATCAAGCAAAAACTGATGAAAGGAACGGTAGGTATTGTTGTTGACCCAAGAAAAACACAACTTGCAAAGTATGCAACATACCATTTGCAACTAAAACCTGGAACAAACGTTGCCCTCCTAAACATGATGTTGTATTTTATCATCACTGAAAACATGGAGGACAAAGAGTTTATCGCAAAATATTGCGAAGGCTTTGAAGAAATGAAAAACGAAATTCTTCGGTTAGACATCAGCCAACTTGAAAAAATTACTGGAGTTGATAAAAATTTAGTTAAACAAGCAGCAATTGCTTATGCAAAAGCAAATGCAGCCATGGAATTTCACGGGCTTGGCGTAACTGAACATTATCAAGGAACTTATACTGTTCAATTGTTGGCAGATTTAGCTATGATTACAGGGAATGTCGGAAAAAAAGGTGCAGGAGTCAATCCATTACGAGGACAAAACAACGTTCAAGGGGCTGCTGACATGGGTGCTCAACCACATCAAGGTGCCGGGTATTTAGATGTAACCGATGCTAGCATAAACAAAAAGTACAACCAGTTTTATGGAGTTGAAGTGCCTTCAAACATTGGATACAAAATTCCGGAAATGTTTGATGCAGCAATTGACGGAAAACTCAAAGCACTTTGGGTTATTGGTGAAGATGTTGTTCAAACAGACCCGAATACACAAAAAGTGATGAAAGCTCTAAAAAATTTAGACTTGCTCGTTGTTTCGGAATTGTTTATGACCGAAACAGCTAAGCTCGCAACTGTTATATTACCTGCTTCCTCATTTTTAGAAAAAGAAGGAACTTTTACCAATGGAGAACGAAGAATTCAACGCGTTCAAAAAGTGGTAGAACCTTTAGAAAATACAAAACCTGATGGACAAATTATTGTTGAAATGATGCGTAAAATGGGCTATAATCAATGTGATTATACAGCCGAAAATATGCTGAAAGAAATTTCTCAAATCGTACCATTTTTTGCCGGAGTTAAATGGGATGAGCTTGGAATCAACGGAAAACAATGGCCTGTAAAAGCTGATGGTAGCGATACAGAAATTCTTCACAAAGATGGATTTGTCAGAGGAAAAGGAAAATTCTATTATTGCGAATATGAAGAAAGCAATGAGGTGAAAACCAACAGTAAGGATTACCCATACATAATAACCACCAATAGAGAATTGGAGCACTACAATTGTGGAGCCATGACACGAAGAACAGGAAATGTGGAAATTGTTACCGAAGATTTTCTTTTAATAAACCCAACAGATGCAGAAAAAAATTATATACACGATGGCGATTTAGTTTGTGTTGAAAGTCCGAGAGGTAAGGTTGACATCAAAGCTAAAATTACTGATGAAGTAAAACAGGGTATATTGAGTTCAACTTTTCACTTTCCTGAAATAATGCTAAACAACATTACTTCAAATGAACACGACAGTGAAGCTATGTGTCCGGAATACAAGGTAGTTAGCTGTAGAATTAGAAAAAGTAGAGGAAAAAATTTAGTTGTTTAAACAAAAAATCCCGACAATTGTCGGGATTTTTTGTTTCTATTAAAACTCTTTTAACATATCTCTATACGTTTCCAAATCCTCCCTATTGGAAGTGTTTTTTCTATCCAACATCAATGATAATAAATAATCTAAGCTTTCTCGTTTATTTTCAAAATCTTCCATATCCATTTCATCAATTTCCACACCCTCTTCTATCACCTCATCTGTTGGAATTGGAATACTAAACGTGCCGGTATTACTTATGTGCTCATAAGTCAGCCTTAAAACTTTTGTAAGAGTTGGATCGTTTTCAGCCAATGCGAAATTTCTTAATTCTTGTAAATCTTTAACTAATTTGTCTTTAACAATACCAGATTTAGCTAAATCTCGTTGTATCTTTACAATTAATTTGTTTCCTTCTAAATTTTCCATAAATGATTGAGTATAATTTGGTGGCTGCGAAATTAAAAAAAAGTTTAAACGTAATTTTATTTTAAATTCAAATTTTATCTATGTCGCAATCGATAAATTCAAAAAAAACCATGTTAAATGAACTGTTAGGCACAAAATATCCTATAATTATGGCTCCTATGTTCTTGGTTTCAAACCCAGAAATGATTATTGCCGCAGGAAAATCAGGAATTAGCGGTGCAATTCCTGCTCATAATTACAGGAGTGTAGATGAGTTTCGCCAAGTATTGGCTATGTTAAAAAAAGACTGTCCAGCTCCTTTTGGGGTAAATTTGATTGTTAATAAATCAAACTTTTTTTACAAAGAACAACTCAAGGCTTGTTGCGATTTACAAGTAGATTACATCATCACTTCATTGGGTTCACCAGAGGAAACAATTGTTGCTGCACATAAAAAAGGCATAAAAGTATTTTGCGACGTGGTAGATTCGGGATATGCGAAAAAAGTAGAATCGTTAGGTGCTGATGCTGTTATTGCCGTAAACAACAAAGCAGGAGGTCATGCCGGTCCAAAACCTGCTAAAGAGCTGATTGAAGAGCTAAATTCAACATGTAACATTCCTGTTATTTCAGCAGGAGGTGTTGGAAACAAAAAACAATATCAAGAAATTCTTTCTTATGGTGCTGCAGGACTATCTATTGGAACAATTTTTATAGCTTCAAACGAATGTCCTGTGTCTGATGAATACAAAGAAGCTTGTATCCAATATGGTGCTAAAGATATTGTTATGACCTCCAAACTTTCAGGAACACCTTGTTCTGTGATTAAAACTCCATACGTTGAAAAAATTGGAACCGAACAAAACACTCTGGAAAAACTGTTGAATAAAAACAGACAATTAAAAAAATGGGTAAAAGCATTTACATTCTACAAAGGCATGAAAAAACTCCAAAAAGCTGCATTCAGCGCAACCTATCAAACGGTGTGGTGTGCCGGACCTAGTATTGAAGAGGTAAAATCAATTAGACCTATTTCACAAATAGTTGAAGAGTTAGTAAATGGAAAATAAGCTACTAAAAAAAATAAAGTGGAATCTTTTCTTAATGGGAAAGTTTAAAATCCCTTTGCTTGGTTATACGGGAGTTAAACTAGATTACATATCTGATTCTGAGGCAAGGGTGAGCATCAAACTAAAACGACGCACAAAAAACCACTTGAACTCGATGTATTTTGGTGCAATGGCAGTTGGAGCTGATGTCGCTGGAGGCATTCATGCTTTTTATTATGCTCTCAACATGAACAAAAAAATTTCATTTGCATTCAAATCCATGAATGCCCAGTTTTTAAAACGAGCAGAATCAGACTGTGTTTTTATTTCAAAAGATGGGGAAAAAGTTAAAAATGCGGTACTGCAATCTATTAGCAATAATGAAAGGATAAATCAGAAAATTAAAGTTGTTGCGTTTAATTCTTTGCATGAGCCTGTTGCAGAATTTGAAATGGAGATTTCAGTAAAATGTCTGAATTAACTTTACTTTTTACTCTCCAGATAACTCTGAAGAATAATGGTAGCACTGATTTCATCAATTAATGCTTTGTTTTGACGAGCCTTTTTGCTCAATCCTGAATCTATCATCGTTTGAAAAGCCATTTTCGATGTAAATCGCTCGTCAACACGTTCTACTTTTATTTCCGGAAATCTTTTTTTCAAGTTTTTTACAAACGGTTCAATAAATCTAGCCGATTCAGCAGGATTATTTTTCAAATCTTTAGGCTCACCCACCACAAAACATTCAACCCGATTGTTTTTCAAATAATTTTCTAAAAAAGAGATTATATTTTTAGAGTGAACAGTAGTTAATCCGCTTGCAATAATTTGCAAATCATCAGTTACAGCTATTCCTACCCTTTTTTGACCATAATCTATTGCAACAATTTTCGGCATTTGATTTCTGTTTTAAATCAGTAATTATTTTGAAAACTTCACTTAACATTTTTTACCACAATTCGGTTGGGTCTATACATTTTACTAAATTTGCAAAAAAAATCTGATGGGAACAAAGTTAAACAAAATTGAAGAAGCTATTTCCGATATTAGAAACGGCAAAATAGTTATTGTGGTTGATGATGAAGACAGAGAAAACGAAGGCGATTTTGTTGCTGCTTCACGATGTGTTACTCCCGAAATGATTAATTTTATGGCTACTCATGGCAGAGGACTTATATGTGCACCTCTCATTGAAAGCCGTTGTGTAGATTTGGATTTGAACCTGATGGTACAAACCAATAACGCAGCCTACGAAACACCATTTACGGTTTCTGTTGATTTAATTGGACATGGCTGCACAACCGGTATTTCAGCAAGTGATAGAGCAAAAACTATTTTAGCTCTGATTGACCCCAAAACAAAAAAAGAAGAATTAGGAAAGCCGGGGCACATCTTCCCTCTAAAAGCAAAAACCGAAGGCGTTTTAAGAAGGGCTGGACACACCGAAGCAGCTATTGACTTAGCCCGTTTAGCAGGTTTTGAACCTGCAGGCGTTATTGTTGAAATAATGAACGAAGACGGCACTATGGCTCGACTTTCGGATTTATTAAAAATTGCCCAAAAGTTCGAACTTAAAATAATTTCCATAAAAGACCTTATCTCCTACCGACTCCAACATGAAACCCTCATTAAAAGAGTTGTTGAAGTTGATTTGCCTACTGAATTTGGAGATTTTAAAATGATTGCCTTCAAACAACTGACAAACGACATGGATCATTTGGTTTTAGTGAAAGGAACTTGGAAAAAAGATGAACCTGTTCTTGTTCGTGTTCACTCATCATGTATGACAGGAGATATTTTCGGCTCTTGCAGATGCGACTGCGGTCCACAACTCCACAAAGCCATGCAGTTGATTGAAGAAAATGGAAAAGGGGTTATTGTCTATATGAACCAAGAAGGAAGAGGTATTGGTTTAGTGAATAAACTTAAAGCATACAAACTTCAAGAGCAAGGAAGAGATACGGTTGAAGCTAATCTTGAGCTGGGGTTTAAACCCGACCAACGTGACTATGGAATTGGTGCTCAAATTCTACGTGATTTGGGTATTTCTAAAATTAAATTATTGAGCAACAATCCTAAAAAAAGAACAGGATTAACAGGATATGGTCTAGAAATAGTTGAGAATGTAGCCATCGAAATCAAATCAAACAAACACAATAAAAATTACTTAAAAACAAAGAGAGACAAACTCGGTCACTCGCTTAAAATGGATTAAACCTATGGGAAGAGCATTTGAATTTAGAAAAGCCCGAAAATTTAAACGATGGGGGCAAATGGCAAAAACTTTTACCAGAATTGGTAAAGACCTTGTTATGGCTGTTAAAGAAGGTGGTCCAGACCCTGAGGCAAACTCCAGATTAAGAGCAGTTATGCAAAATGCAAAAGCTGCAAACATGCCTAAAGATAATGTTGAGAGAGCCATTAAAAGAGCTACCGATAAAGATACAAGTAACTATAAAGAAATACTTTTTGAAGGATATGCACCCCATGGAATAGCCATTTTGGTTGAAACAGCAACAGACAACAACAACAGAACTGTTGCAAACCTTAGAAGTTATTTCAACAAATGTGAAGGAAACTTAGGTACTTCAGGTTCTGTTGTTTTTATGTTCGACCACACATGCAATTTCAGAATTAAAAATGACGGAACAAACATTGAAGATTTAGAATTGGAATTGATTGATTTTGGTGCTGAAGAAGTTTTTACCGACGAAGACGGCATAATTATCTACGCTCCGTTTGAAAGCTTTGGTAAAATCCAATCCTATTTAGAACAAAACAAAAAAGAAATACTTTCTTCCGGGTTTGAACGTATTGCTCAAGTTACAAAAAAACTCACTCCCGAACAAGAAGCCGATGTGAACAAACTCTTAGAAAAAATCGAGGAGGACGATGATGTTCAGAATGTTTATCACACAATGGAAGCAACAATAGAAGCATAAAGTATTTTTGAGTACTTTATACTTCGTACTGGATTGTAATAAAAGTTTACAAATTACTTTTACAACATTTTTCTTTTGGGTAAAGTATAGTTCCGTTTTTGTATTCCGTAATTTTGCAGCTTCTTATCTAAGATGAAACTATTTGGTTCTATACTTCTATTTGTCGTGTTTCTGCATGAATTAAATGCTCAAACAAACAAAACCCACCAATTATCCGGAAAAATAATTGACAATACAGGTGACGTAGTTTCGTATGCAGCAATAGCAGCTTTTAAAACATCTGACTCTAGTTATGTGAGTGGTGCTGCATCTGACATGAATGGTAACTACTCTCTGAAACTTACCAATGGAAACTACTACATCAAGGTTTCTTTCTTAAGCTTTGAAAATAAAATCATTCCGAACGTAAAAATAGAAAACAAAGATATTAAGCTCCCTCCCATCAAACTAGTTCCTTCTTCATTAAAAATTGAGGAATTTGAATTTGTTGACGAAAAAAAAATAATGGAAATCGATTTGGATAAAAAAGTATTCAATATCGATAAAGACATAACTTCGCAAGGAAGCAACGCAGCCGAAATTTTAAACAACGTTCCGTCTGTTTCCGTAGATGTTGACGGAAACGTAAGCTTGAGAGGAAGCGGTAACGTGAGAATACTTATCAACGGTAAACCATCTGGACTCACAGGAACAAACACAGCTGACGCAATAAGACAACTTCAGGGAAGTCAAATTGAAAAAATTGAAGTCATTTCAAACCCTTCGGCAAGATACGATGCTGAAGGTGAAGTTGGAATTATCAATATTGTTTTGAAAAAAGACAACAGACAAGGAATCAATGGCTCTGTTAATGTAGATTTTGGTTATCCTTCATTTTTGGGAGGAGGATTTAACCTTTCTTATAAAAAGAAAAATATTACTGTTTTTACCGGCTTGGGTTCTAATTATAGAGAATCTGTTGGTGTAAGCAATTTCAAACAAACATTTACATATCCAGACACCAGTTTTAAATACGTGAATAAAACCGATAGGTTGAGGGCTGAACAAAACAACAACTTCAGGCTGGGTACCGAAATTTATTTGAACGAAAAAAACTCATTTACCCTTTCCGGAAGTGGCAATTTAGGAACCGGATACAATACTGTTGATGTAGATTATACAGACTACAACGAACAACTAAAACCTGTCCAATTAGTAACCCGAAACGAGTATGAAGACAAAGACCTAAATTCGTATGATTTGGCTTTTAACTATAGAAAAACTTTTGAGCAAAAAGACAGGCTGTTAACTTTCGATGCTCAATATTCATCAAATACAGACAACGAAAAATCCATCATTGTTCAAAATAATTCTGTTGATATGAACGACAACACCTACTCGTCTGTTTTTAACAACGAAGGTTCTAAAAACATTTTGCTTCAAACCGATTATATTCACCCCTTTGAAAACAAAGGAAAACTGGAAATGGGTTTTCGCGGAAATTACAAGTCAATAGATGACGATTATGCGGTTAGTACGCTCAACAAAACAACCGGACAATTTGAAATTTATCCAGGATTTAAAAATCTGATGTACTACTACGAAAACATTTCTGCAGCCTATATCATGTATGGGCAAAAAATCAATAAATTTTCATATCAAATAGGGTTGCGAACAGAACATTCAAATGTTTCTACAAAATTTGTAGCAACAAACGAAACAAATAATCGCAATTACACAAATCTTTTTCCAAGCACGCACCTTTCGTATCAAATAAAAGGTGAGAACGCTATACAATTCAGCTACAGTAAAAGAATCAAACGTCCACACCATTGGAGTTTACTACCGTTTTACGGCATTAGCGACATCAGAAACACCTTCTTCGGTAACCCTAAATTAAACCCGGAATATACTGACGCTTTGGAACTGGGATATATGAATTACTTCAAAAAAGGTTCGTTACTTTCTTCGGTGTATTACAGATATTCAACAGGAGTAACCGAGCATATCCTTATCTCATCAGGAACAGGAACAACTTCTCGTATACCAATTAATTTGGGATACAGAAACTCTTATGGAATTGAATTTTCAGGCTCTTACCAGCTTTTCAAGTGGTGGGATTTAAGAGGCGACTTAAACTTCTACCGTGCAATAACTGATGGAAATTATCTAGGAGTAAGCTATTTTAGTGATACCTACTCTTGGTCAAACAAGTTAACTTCAAAATGGAATATCAAAAAATTGGTGGGTATTCAATCTTCATTTGATTTTAATGCACCTCAAAAAACCACACAAGGTGAAGATTATGCCAGGTATGGTCTTAATCTGGGAGTTTCTGTTGACGTGTTAAAAGGCAACGGCACTATCAATTTTAACATTAATGATGTTTTTAACTCCAGACGAAGAAGAGGAACAAGTTACGGTGAAAACTTTTACTCTGAAAGCGATTTTCAATGGAATTCTCGTTCTTTCAGAATAAGTTTCACATATCGAATCAATCAAACTAAAAAACAAGCAGAGAGAAACAACAGAAACAACTCGTTCGACGAAGGTGGTGGTGGTGGAATGTAAAAAAAAGAGGCTGATTTTTCAGCCTCTTTTTAATCTATTTACTAAATTCCAAAATAGTTTTCTTTATAATTGAAACGCAATCCAGAAGATGCTCTTTATTCATCACTAAAGGTGGTGCAAAACGAATAATATTACCGTGTGTAGGTTTTGCCAGTAATCCGTTATCTCTCAGTTTCATACAAATATCCCAAGCCGTTGAACTATCTTCAGTATCATTAATTACAATAGCATTAAGAAGACCTTTTCCTCTAACCAATTGTACCAACGGTGATTGGTCAACCAAGGTCTGCATCTCTTTTCGAAACAATTCTCCTAAAACTTTTGCATTTCCTGCTAAATTTTCCTCTTTAACAACCTCTAAAGCAGCAATAGCTACCTTTGCAGCAATTGGGTTACCACCAAAAGTGGAACCATGCTGACCAGGTTTTATAACATTCATTATATTATCATTAGCTAATACAGCTGAAACGGGATAAACACCTCCCGACAATGCTTTTCCTAAAATTAACACGTCCGGTACCACATTTTCATAATCGCAAGCTAACAGTTCACCTGTTCTTGCAATTCCTGTTTGAACTTCATCGGCTATAAATAGAACTCCGGCAGCTTTACACAATTCATACGCTTCTTCCAAATATCCATCGTTTGGCACATATACACCTGCTTCTCCTTGAATAGGCTCTACTAAAAATCCAACCACATTATCATCTCTAAGTGCCTTTTCCAATGCATCAATATTATTGTATGGAATTTTAATAAATCCGGGAGTAAACGGTCCGAAATTAGTGTAAGAAGTTGGATCGCTGCTAAAAGAAACAATCGTAGTAGTTCTTCCGTGAAAATTACCTTCACAAACAATAATTTTTGCTTTGTTTTCTTCAACACCTTTTACTTCATAACCCCACTTTCTTGTAAGCTTAATTGCTGTTTCAACTGCTTCAGCACCAGTGTTCATGGGTAAAACTTTATCATAGCCGAAATATTCGGTAACATATTTTTCATAAACACCCAACACATTGTTATAAAAAGCTCTTGAAGTAAGAGTAAGCGTTTGTGCTTGTTCTATAAGTGCCTTAATTATTTTGGGATGACTGTGTCCTTGATTTACAGCAGAATACGCTGATAAAAAGTCATAATATTTTTTCCCTTCTACATCCCAAACATAAACACCTTCTCCTTTAGCCAATACCACGGGCAAAGGGTGATAGTTATGAGCCCCATACTGGTTTTCCAGATTAATCAATTGACTTGATGTAGATTTTGGTTTTGTCATTGTTTCCATAGTTTATAGATTTAAAAAGGCTCATCGCGGAGAGCAAATATCCTTTCCTCATTGAAACAACATAAAATGTTATTAATGGAGAGAAATCATCCAAGACAAAGTTAACAAAAGAAACTTAATTTTGCTAAAACTTTTAAACTCTCCCCTAACTCCTCTCTTGAAAGAGAGGGGAAAGAATAACAAAAGTTATTCAGGGGTGAGTTAAAATGCTGAATTCTTCCTAAATGAAAGAAAAGAAAACCATTACCCAACTTGCAAGAGATTTAAGAAAAAATCAAACTGCTTCAGAAAATTTATTATGGCAGAACTTAAGAAATAGAAAACTTAATGGCTTTAAATTTAACAGGCAATTTCCTATAGTTTATGGTCGTAATTTTGATGGGACTTCACTCTTTTTTATCGCTGATTTTTATTGCCATGAAAAGAAATTAATAATAGAACTTGATGGAAAAATTCATGAATTTCAGAAAGAATACGATAAAGAAAGAGATACTATATTAAACAAACTTGGTTTAAGCGTTATTAGAATTAAAAATGAAGAACTTGATAAATTATCAGAGGTTTTGGGAAAAATTAGAAACATACTCTCCCCTAACCCCTCTCTTGAAAGAGAGGGAAAGATTATCGTAGATAATCAAGGGTGAGTTAAAAAAGTAAAAACTTATGTCGATAAAAAGAGGAGAAACCATAGAAGTTGAAATTACAGATGTAGCTTTTGGAGGTAATGGAATTGCAAAATTGGAAACAGAACAAGGAAATTTAGTCGTTTTTGTTCCAAATACATTTACTGGTCAGCGAGTTAAAGCCCGAATTACCAATAAACGCAAGAAACACGCTGAATGCAAGTTGGTTGAAATTATAAATAAATCGCCGTTGGAACACAAAGTACCTTACCAACCTATTTCAGGTGCACCATATATTTCTCTCCCCATAGAAGTACAAAAATCGTTTAAAATAGATTCTTGTTTAAACATTTACAAACGTATTGGAAAGGTTGAAAAAATTGAACAGATTTTTGATGAATACATTGAATCTCCTGAGTTTTACCATTACCGCAACAAAATGGAATATTCATTTAGTGCAATTGGTTACGATTTAGAAAAAAAGGAAGAATTTGACGGCTTTGCATTGGGTTTTAAAAAACGTGGAACTTGGTGGATAGTGGAGAACTTAGAAAAAGATTCAGGTATGTTTGACGCCGAATTTGAAGACAAATTAAAATTAATTAAAAATTTCTGTATTAAAACAGGGCTTCCTGCTTGGCATCCACCAAAAAAAGAAGGTTTTTTCCGTTTTTTAATTGTTAGAAAAAGCTACCAAAACAATCAATTACTAATTAAATTAGTAACCAGCGATACAAACATTGGTTTATTCAATTTCAATGCTTTTGCAGATTATATTGTTGAGTTGTTTGGCGACAGAGTTGCTGGTGTTTTGCATACCATAAACAACGATATTGGCGACAATGCTCAATCTCGTTTAGGAAACGAAACTATACTTTATGGTAAATCAACCATTTCAGAAAATCTGTTGGGATTGTCGTTTGATGTAAGTATGCAAAGCTTTTTTCAAACCAATCCAAAATGTGCCGAATTGTTATACCAAAAAGCAATAGCTTATGCTATGGAAAACAATGACACTATTGCTGAAGGTGTTGTAATGGACTTGTTTTGCGGAACAGGAACCATTGGTCAGTTAATTGCTGCTAAAACTAACACACGCGTTATTGGAGTTGATATTGTTGAAGAAGCCATAGAAAATGCCAAAGAAAATGCAATTAAAAACAACATTAAAAACGTGGAGTTTTTTGCTGCAGATGTCAATAAATTTTTATTTGAATATCCGCAATACAAAAACCAAATTGGCACCATCATTTTAGATCCGCCTCGTGCAGGAATTGCTCGTAAAGCATTGCTAAAAGTAATTGAATTAAATGCTAAACAAATTGTTTACGTAAGCTGTAATCCATCAACACAGGCTCGCGACATGGAAGATTTGTTTGCAGCAGGATATCAATTAAAAAAGTTAAGTTTAGTCGATCAGTTTCCTCATACAGCACACGTGGAAGCGGTTGCATTATTTGTAAAATAGAAGAAACCCGAGAAATTTTCGGGCTTCTTTTAACAATTCAGTTTTGTTTATACTTACTCTTTAATCAATTTTAACACTTCTTGATTACTATCAGCAAACACTTTTACAAAGTAAATCCCTTTGTTTAAATGGCTAATGTTCAAATTTATTTTATCTGATTTTACATTATTTAAAGTGTAAACTTCATTACTAGTAACATCTACAATTGAAATAGTACAATTGTTTTCATTTTTTAATTGTAAAGTAAATGAACCATTGGTTGGGTTAGGATATATTGATGAAAAATAATTCAATTGATTTTTATAAACACCAACAGTAGTAACATTTATACAAGCGGATGTATCAGTACAACCATTTTCTGTTATTGCTACAGCATAATTACCATTAACAGTTGCAGTAAAAATTTGAGCTGTTTCACTAGAAATAATTGCATAAGCATTATCACAGTCTAACCACTGGTAAGAAGCACCAACTACATTTGCTGAAATGGTATGATTATTTACTATTAATGAAGTATCTACTGTAATAATAGTTATATCAACAGTAAGATTAGAATCACAACCATATTGATTAACCAAAAATTGAGGATAAACTCCCGTTGAAGTATAAGTTTGACCATTTAAAGTAAAACTACTACAAGCTGTTTCTACAACCAATCCATATGAGGGTTGATTTACTGTAATAGATATTGTATCAATGTTTTTACATCCATTTGCATTATAACCTGTTACAATATAATCTGAAGTAGAAGAAGGAGTAAACGGCACATTATTGGTTACTCCATTATTCCAATTATAAGAAGTGCCATCGCCACTACCAAAAAGTGTTACAGAATTTCCGTTACAAACTTCTAAATCAGAAGCATTTGCAGAAATAACTGGAACAATTGTATTTAAAATAATAGCATTCGAATTGGTATTTGTACCATTTGCAGTTGCAATATCTAATTTTGAATCGCCATTAAAATCTGCAATAGTAAGAGCTTGTGTTAGAAATGTACTATTGTTAACAATAAACATATGAGAATCAAAATTTCCTAATCCGTTTCCAAGATAAACATTTACAATGCTAAAACCACTTTTCCCTGCTCCTGCCAAATCTAGGAAACCATCACCATTAAAATCGGCTGAAAAAAGTGATGAATTATAAGTATAAGTAGCAAAAACTGAAAAAGTACTAAACAATCCTGTTCCGTTTCCTTGAAATATACATGTTGTTGTTGATGCACCAGTAGCTCCATCATGACCTACAATTATATCTGCAAATCCATCATTATTGTAATCTCCACTTGTAATAGAAATAGGATTATCTCCATTGCTTGAAAAAGTTGTTGAAATTCCAAAAGTACCATCACCATTTCCTGAGAAAATATAAACTAAATCAGAAGTTTTTTTGGTAGTAGCAATATCTAAATTATTATCTCCATTAAAATCAGCGACTGTAATTGCTGAAAAACCACCACCAGTTAATGATGAGGCTGTCACAAAAGCAGAACCTATACTACCTAGCAAAATTGTAATACTTTGAGAAGAACTGTTAAAACTTACAACAGCTAAATCAGGATCTTCATCTTCATTAAAATCAGCCACTATAATTGATTCTGGATTTGAACCTACTGCAATTGATGTAGGGCTACCAAAACTTCCTGAGCCATTATTTATTAAAATTGATACCGTTCCATTTACATCATCGTTTGTTACTGCTATATCAATATCACCATCAGCATCAAAATCTGCTGTAGCAATTTTATAGGAATTTGAATTTGATGAAAAAGCATTAGCCGTACCAAAGGTACCATCACCATTTCCTAAATTTACAATTACATTTGAACCAAACGCAGATGTGATTAAATCAATATTTCCATCTCCATTTAAATCGGCACTATGAATTTCGTTTTTTCCGCTGTTAAAATGAACAGGTGGTGTAAAACAAACTTGTGCAGCTAACTGAAGTGTATTAAGTAGCAATCCAGCACCTAAAAAGCTTTTAATTAATAATCGTTTTTTCATAATCTTTATTTTATAGTTAGTTTTCTTTAATTCACATAAACCACCCCATATCGGATGGCTTTTTGTTGTTTTATAGCATTGGTTTCATTGCTAAATTTTGCTTCAATTTCATTCCAAGATTGTTTAATAAATTGGTCAACTCTAACTCTACTTCTCACAATGGTTAATTTATTGTTTTGTATTTCAGCTTCTATTTTTGTTAATTCTTGTTGTTTAACCATCAACTCTACTTTTTGCTGTTCAATTTTTTTAACAGTTGGATGAGAAATCGGCAATTTATCTATTGACACTCTTTTTTCTTCTCCTTTTATAATTTTATCGACCCAAAAATTTAATTGTTCTACATTTGATAGTTCTGGAATATTTCCCATGTTAGCCTGTAAACCATATAATTTTCTCACCGATTTATCCATTTCACCCCTGTCAATCGAAAAATTCAATACCTGGAAATAATGAGAAACATATAATCTCAATTTGATTGTAAGAACACTTTTAGTTGTATTAATATCTTTCTTCTGCTCTGCTAAACTCGCTCTTTTATCCAATAGACTTCCAAATTCATTAAACAAGCCAATCATATCATTTTCTTTTATCAACAAAATATCAAATTCATCTTTACCAATCATGGTCAACATTCTTTCCAATGCCAAATACCTCGCTCTATCTGTAGTTGGTAATCTTCTGTATCCCATATATTGTGCTAATAAATAAAAAAATTAACAAGCTTGTTACGAATAGCTTTTGTTTAATCAATTTCAATTGTTATTCGGCAACGAACAGCTCTAATTCTATTCAAAACAACCCTTTATTCGGGGTTAAAAAAATAATGTTTTTGCAGATGGTTTAATTAGTTTTGTGGGTGAACTGTATTTTTTTGTAAATGGATTTTAGAAATTTTATTACTTGCTTTTTTCTCTTTTTGTTCTCACTTTTTAGCTTAGATTCAATAGGAAACGAGGAACAAATGAGAATTGAACAACTGGCTAATCTGATATCAACCCAACAACACGACAGCACAAGAGCTGCTGCATATATTGAATTATCAACCATTCTATACACTTCAGATTTAGACACACTTCTTTATTTGAGTAAAAAAGCAAGTGAAATAACAGAACAAAATTTAAATACGAATTTAAGTAAACTCGAAAGAGAAACATTTATAAAACTTAACTCTGAAGCATTGGCCAACATTGGATTTTATTACCAAACTATTGGTGATTATTCAACTGCAAGAAGTTATTACCTAAAATGTTTAAAACTGGATAGAGAAATTAAAAACCTAAGAGGACTTTCATCTACTTTTAATAACATGGGTATGCTTTTTACCTACAAAGGGAACATCAAAAAAGCATTAAAATATTACCTTATCAGTTTAAAAATTGATGAGTTTCTACAAGACGATGAAACCATTGGTACTTCATTAAACAACATTGCTTACACATACGAACAGCTAGGCGACATTTCAAATGCGTTGATGTACTATCAAAAAGCTCAACAATATTTTCAAAAGCAAAATGATGAAAACAGCGAGGCCGCAGTTTTTATTAACATAGGTTCAATTTACCGAAAACAAGGAAAAACAGCTCAATCATTAAACTATTTCAAGCAAAGTTTAGATAATTACACAAAGCTTTCCAATGAATTAGGTATGGCTTCTGCCCTATTAAATATTGGCGTGGCTTATTTCGATTTAAAACAATTCGACTCATCATTGGTTTATATTGAAAATAGCTTGAAATATTATAAAAAAAACAATCGAGTAAGTGGAATTACAATTGCACTG
The DNA here is from genome assembly GCA_020853105.1 of Flavobacteriales bacterium. Lineage (GTDB taxonomy): Bacteria > Bacteroidota > Bacteroidia > Flavobacteriales_E > Vicingaceae > Vicingus. Next base: position 37,002 of record JADYZM010000061.1, read on the forward strand.
GTTAATCTTGGAAAAATACATCTAGAAAACCACGCTTTCGATAAAGCTATTTGGGTTGGAGAAGAAGCTCTCCTATTAGCAAAAGAAAATGGAAACTTGTATAACATTCAAAATTCGGCACAGCTTTTAAGTAAAGCATACCAACAAAAAGATCGATATAAAGATGCTTTGCAGATGCATCAATTGTATATCAATTCTCGCGACAGTATAGAAAACAATGAAACTCAACGCTCAACCATTCAACAACAGTTGGCTTATGATTATGAAAAAAAAGAGCTTTTATCACGAGCCGAAAACGACAAGAAATTAGCCATAGCTCAAAGCGAAAAACAAAAGCAAAAGGCAATTATTCTAATTGTTTCAATAGGTTTAATTCTTGCTTTAATTCTTGGATTGTTTGCATTAAACAGGTGGAGAATAACCCAAAAACAAAAAATCTTGATTGAAGAAAAAAACAATAAAATTAACCTGCTACTCGGAGAAATTCACCATCGGGTAAAAAACAACCTTCAAGTGGTCTCTAGTTTATTGAGTTTGCAAGAGCGTAACATCAAAGATGAAACAGCAAAAACTGCCATTTCGGAAGGAAAAGAACGTGTTAAATCAATAGGATTAATACACAAAATGCTGTATCAAAACGACAATTATACTTGTATTGAAATGAACTCTTTTGTTCACGAACTTGCAAATGGATTAATAAGCACTTTTGACTTAAACAAAGTTCTGTTGAAAGTTAATATTGAAAACATTAAAATTGATGTCGACACCGCTATTCCCCTTGGGTTAATTTTAAATGAGTTGATAATGAATTCATTGAAATATGCTTTTTATGAAATTGATAAACCCAATTTAAACATCAAACTTTTTGAAAAAAACAAACAAATGGTGTTAGAATTTTCCGACAATGGGAAAGGCAAAGCCGAAGATTTAAAAAATTCAACCCATTCGTTTGGAATGAAATTAATTCATTCGTTAACTCGTCAGTTAAATGGTAACTTGTCAATAATCAACGCTGATGGATTGAAGATAACGATTACTTTTGCATCATACAAATTGGTTTAAAATCATGATAAAGGTTTTAATTGTTGAAGATGAAATGTTGGTTGCTGAAGAGTTGGCTTTAGACCTCGAAGAAAATGAATTTGAAGTAACTGCAATTGCCATTTCTTCGGAAGAATGCATGGATTCTATTTCTAAAAATAAACCTCATGTAATTTTAATGGACATTAACATTAAAGGACAAAAAGACGGAATTGAAACAGCAAAAATTATTAACGAAAACCACCGAATACCTATCATTTATCTAACAGCAAACACTGATACTGCAACTATTCAACGAGCAATAGAAACCACGCCAAGTGCTTTTATTTCAAAACCATTCAACAAAAAAGATGTTATTATAGCGTTAGAATTAGCCTTTAACAGCTACAATGAAAGCCTTTTAAAACAAAAAATCTTATTAACCGAAGACAATTTTTTTGTAAAGTCAGGAAAATACTATACAAAAATTAAACTTTCTGAAATTGATTATCTAGAAGCTAATGGAAGTTATACCGAAATTTTTACTCCTACAAAACACTATACACTTTCAACAAATTTGAATCATTTTCAAGAAAGTTTAAATCATCCTGTTTTTGTACGAATTCACCGCTCATACATTATAAATATTAAAAAAGTTGAAGCCTTTGATAACAATACAGTGGTAATAAGTGGAAAAACGTTGCCAATCAGTAAATCTTACCAAAAATCAGTTTTTAGCTTTTTTAATAAACTATAATATTATTATTATGCAAAACGAAATCAATAAATGTATTGAAGTTTTAAAATCAGGAGGAATCATACTTTACCCAACCGATACGGTTTGGGGAATTGGTTGCGATGCCACCAATGAAGAAGCTGTAAAGAAAATTTACGAACTCAAACAACGTGAAGATAGCAAAAGCATGATTGTTCTTGTCAGCAGCGATGCTATGCTTCAAAAATACGTTGTTGATGTTCCTCCTCTAGCATGGGACATCATTGATTTAGCAACAAAACCAACTACTATTATTTACCCTAAAGCCAGGTTGATTGCAAAAAATGCTGTTGCCATTGATGGAAGTGTCGGAATTCGAATGGTTAAAAATAATTTTGCCCACCATTTGATACAAAAATTTAACAAACCTATAATTTCTACCTCTGCAAATATCAGTGGAAAATCAACACCTCTAACTTTTCAAAACATTGATAAAAGCATTACCACCCAAGTTCTTCATGTTGTAAATCAGTTATTTGACAATGGAAATCACAACCCATCTTCTATTATTTCGCTGAATTTAAAAGGCGAAATCAAAGTGTTAAGAAAATAGTTATATCATTCAAATTCGTTTGAATCTTAACACCGGCTTTACCTGTGTAATTATTTATGTTTTTTTAACAACCTTTTTGTTATTTTATTCTTATTATTGTTGGTTATTCTTTGAAATTAATTCAAAAAAAAAAAAAAACGAATATTTTAACAATTTGATGAAAATTTTAAAACTATTTACGCTTATTGCGATTCAACTGTCAGTAATCAATCCGCTAAAAAGTCAGTGCTATTTTACAACAACAGGAGATACAACTTCAATAAAAACCTGTAAATATACTTTGGAAAATGTTGTTTGGAAAAACCATGTCGGAACAGCATCAACACTCAACAACATAACAAAACCAGCCGGTATTGCAAGCTGGGATTCAGACGCAGTTTCGGAAAACAAAGTGTATAACAATGGCTTTGTTCAAACGATTATTGCTGAAAACAATTCCGACAGAATGATTGGACTGAACACGGTGAACTCAAACACTTCTTATACTGATTTGGAGTATGCCTTTTTTCTTACATGGAATGGTACTTTTCAAATCTATGAAAGTGGTTCTGGCAGAGGCACATGGGGTTATTATCAAACCGGAGATACTTTACGGATTTCAGTAATGAACAGTACTGTATTTTATATTCAAAACAACCATATCGTTTATACCAGTACTGTTACACCGTCACTACCCATGTTTGTAGATATTTCCATGAATACTGTTGGCAGTACTTTAAAAAGTGTGGTTGTTGGTAACGGAACAGACTCTATCTACAACGCTTATGAAGCAAATCCGGGTGTTCCGCCAACCTATCAGTGGAAGTTGAATGGTGGAAATGTGGGGGCAAACATTCCAACATACACAAACAACTTAACCGATGGCGATTCTCTAGAATGTGTATTAACGCCTGGTATAGGTGGTTGTTCTTTAACACCAGTAACTTCAAACACCATTCATATCAAATCATTACCTATTGATTTTGACATCAATTTTTTTATTGAAAATGATTCTATTCTGAACGGAAGTTGTAAATACTTAAGCGAACGAATCCGTTGGGAAAGCATATCATCTGATTATTTAAACGGCTCTAATAATGTGAGTAAAAATTCCGGAATTGGAGCATGGAATGTAGGAGGATTTTCACACAATAGGGTTGAAGACGGAGGGTTTCTGCAATTTATTGCATCAGAAACAACCACAAGCAGAATGATAGGTTTAAATGCAGTAAACACTAATGTAAGCTATACAGATATTGACTACGCGTTTTATTTACAAGGTGCAGGCGTTTATGGGGTATATGAAAATGGTTCATCAAAAGGAAATTGGGGATCTTATTCAACAGGCGACACAATGCAAATTGCAGTAGTAGGAAATGAAGTTAGATATGTTCAAAATGGAAATGTGGTTTATACCAGCACAATTGCCCCTACTCTACCCTTATATGTTGATTTTAGTATCAATTCCATTGGAGCTACCATTCAGAATATTTCAGTTTCTAATCCTACTTATGGAAGGTTTAAAGCTCGCACTTATGGTATGGCAAATGTAAACTACCAATGGAAACTCAACGGTGGTAACGTGGGGACGAATAGTACCACCTACACAAACACTTCTCTTTCTACTAATGATGTAATAACTTGTGATTTTTATATTTCTCAAAGTACTGAATGCGGTGGCGACACCACATTTACATCGAATTCAATTACTGTGCTTGACCAAACACCTAAAAAGAATTTAATTTTTTCTATTCGAAATGATTCAATAGTCAATTCTTCCTGTAAATATGCTTTTGAGGAAGTTTCATGGCAAAGCATTTCAGGATTAACACAAAGTGGCTCAAATAATTTAGTGAAAACATCTGGAACAAATTCATGGACGACAGGAGCTTTCTCATACAATATGGTTAAAGAAGGCGGTTATATGATGACAATAGCCGATGAAACAAATAAATTTAGAATGATTGGGTTAAGCTCATCAAATACAAACATGAGCTACAACGATATTGATTATGCTATATACATGCAAAACGGTGGAATTATAAATATTTATGAAAACGGAATAAACAGAGGGAATTGGGGCTCATTTTCAACAGGTGATACGCTAAAAATTGCTGTTGTAGGTAACGAAGTGAGATATATACAAAACAGTAATGTAATTTATACAAGTTTAGTAGCTCCAACACTCCCTCTTTTTGTGGATTTAAGCATAAATTCTGTTGGAGGAACTTTAAAGAATATTTATGTAAATAATACCACTTATGGAAAGTATTCTGCCTTTGTATCAGGAGCATCTTCCGTTAAATATCAATGGAAATTAAATGGAGCCAATGTGGGAACTGACAGTCCAACATACACAAATACAGGAATTGCAAATGGCGACTCCATTTCTTGTGAACTCACGCTGACAAATACATTGGGTTGTTCTTCTGATACGGTCGCTTACTCAAACAAAATTTTCATCAACGAGCAGGATTTAACCAGTTCCGTTATATTCTCTATTCGAAACGATTCTATTATTGATAACTCTTGTTTATTTGCAAATGAACAAGTTTCTTGGCAAAGCATTTCCGGGTTAACATTAAACGGCACAAACAATGTAACCAAAACTTCAGGTGTTTGGGGTTGGTGGGATGTCGGCGGTTTTTCATACAACAAAGTAGATGAAGGTGGTTTTATGCAAACCATAGCTTTTGAAACTACTACCGACCGAATGATTGGGTTAAATGCTGTGAATACAAATGTTAACTATACCGAGATTGATTATACTTTTTATCTGCAAGCAGGAAACGCGTTGAGTATTTTCGAAAACGGAGTATTCAGAGGAAACTACGGCACATATTCAACAGGTGATACTCTCAGAATAGCTGTTATCAACAATCAAGTTTTATACATACACAATGGAAATGTTATATACACAAGTGCAGTAGCACCAAGTTTACCATTGTATGTAGATATGAGTTTAGCTACAACAGGAGCAACACTTAAGGATATTACTGTTTACAACGGATTATACGGTAAATTCACTGCGTATGTAAACGGAGCATCAAGTGTGAGTTATCAGTGGAAACTGAACGGTGGAAATGTTGGAGCAAACAGTCCAACTTATATAAACACTTCTCTGTCTAATGCTGACATCATCACTTGTGTTTTATCAATAAACGGAACTTCCGGTTGTAATGGAGACACTTTAATAACTTCAAACACCATTACTATTAATGAAGAAAACCTTAATTCATTCTCAATATTTTTTATAACCAAAGAAACAACAGCCAGAAATGGTTGCCAATACGCAGTTGAAGATGTCTATTGGAAATCTGTTTCGGGAGTAACTAAAAGCAGTAACAACCTCACTAAATCTGGTGGAATACTTTCATGGAATACCGGTGCAATTTCCGGAAACTCTATCAATTCTAATGGTTATTTTCAGTTTGTAGCTTCTGAAACAAACAAAAGTAGAATGATTGGACTAAATTCAAATCACACCACATTCAACTACGTAGATATAGATTATGCTTTTTACTTAATAGGGGGTGGTGCATTACATGTATATGAAAATGGTACTAATATAGGAAGTGTTGGAACATATTCTACTAATGACACACTAAGAATTGAAGCAGTTGGAAATACTGTAAAATATATAAAAAACAACAATGTTTTATACACAAGTTTAGTTGCACCAACATTTCCATTGTATGTTGATGCTTCAATAAACTCCGTTGGAGGAACACTAAATAACGCTCAAATTGGAAATGCCACTCACGGAAATTTTATCGCAACCTATCAGAATGTTGGGACAAGCCCATCATTCCAATGGAAATTAAACGGTGTAAATGTTGGAACCAATTCTCCTTCATACAGTAATGACACACTCAAACACAACGATGAAATTACTTGTGTTTTAACTCCTGATTTTCAAAATTGCTCCTCATCAACCCCTACATCAAATAAAATAACTATTAAAGACAATCCGCCAACCAACATGCTTCCTTCATTTACAGCAACTAACAGCACATGGCTTGGAACAAATACAAGTTGGTACGATCCGACAAACTGGTCTGCAGGAGTTCCAAGATCCGGATACAATGCAATAATTCCAACTGGTTTAGGAAATTATCCAAGTATTCCAACCAGAGCCTATTTATATTCGATGGACGTTGCAGCAGGTGCATCAGTTAGTCTTTCAAGCAATGCACACCTAAGTGTATATGATGAGTGGACTAATGCAGGTTCATTCACTACAAATGTGGGTATGGTTGAATTTAAAACTTGTGTTGATACTTCCAGATGGAGTTCAACTATTCCGGTAACAATTTACGACATGAAAATAAACAACACCAAAGGAATGGTTATCAGTAATGGAAACATGCACATCTCCGATTCTCTCATTTTTTCAAAAGGAATCATCTATAACAATGATAATGAAATAGTTTTTGATGATAATTCTTCTTGGAAATGGGCTTCAAACACATCATATATTAATGGAGAAGCTCAAAAAACAGGTAATGATGCTTTTACATTCCCTGTTGGAGACAGTTCTGTTCTTCGACCGGCTTCAATTTCTGCACCAAGTATTGCAACTGACCATTTTACAACCAGATACTACAAGAAAAATGCACATCCTACTTATGACAAAAATCTTAAAGATGCTTCGATAGACCACGTGAGCACATGTGAATATTGGATAATTGACCGTACAGGAGGTTCTTCAAACGTTTCTGTTACATTATCTTGGAATAATCCAACCAGCTGTGGGGTTAACAATTTATCACAATTATTAGTTTCCAGATGGGACGGAACAATGTGGAAAGACCACGGAAATGGTGGAACAACAGGAAATGTAACAACAGGTACAGTAATAAGTAGTGCTCCTGTTACAACATTCAGCCCTTTTACTTTAGCAACCACTACCTCAAACAATCCATTACCTGTTCAGCTTTTAAACTTTGAAGCTGAACTCAACAAAAAAGTAGTGAATTTGAAATGGATGACTGAAACAGAAATTAACAACGATTTCTTTACCGTTGAAAGAAGTAAAGGTTTGTCTTTATGGATAGAAATTAGTGAGGTAAAAGGTGCTGGTAATAGTAATTATAAGTTGAGCTACTCTGCTATTGACCAAAATCCACTAGATGGAATTTCTTACTACCGTTTAAAACAAACAGATTTTAATGGAGAATACAGTTACAGTGATATTGAATCTGTAAACAATAAAAATTTGAATGAATTTTTGATATATCCAAATCCTGTAAAAGATATTTTATTTATCAAGACACAATGTTCATCTTGTTTTGTGAAAATATACTCTTCAATCGGGCAACTTATCTATTCAGGGAACTTGACTGAAATCAACACTTCAAGTTGGTCAAATGGTTTATATAAAATTGTTATAACAGATAACATAGGAAATATATTCAATTCTGATGTTATTAAAAACTAAAAAATTATGAAGAAAAAAATACTCCTCTTAATATCTATTTCAATTCCGGTTTTATTATTTTCACAACCGGCAAATGATAATGTTGCTGGGGCTATTACATTAACTCATTCTGCAAACAATTGTTCTGCAAATGCGGCTTACACAACAATAGCTGCAACTGCTGACGGAAACTCAGGCAGTTGTTGGGAAAACGGACCGAATTATACCGTTTGGTTTAAATTTGTTGCTACAACCACCGAAGTAACTTTAAACCTAAAAGTGGGTGGTGCTTTCGGAACCATGCAACATCCAAACATGGCTCTGTGGGAAAGTGATGCCACTACTGAAATTGCTTGTGTTCGTAGAATTGATAGTTATACCGATGTACAAATCAGTAAATCCGGACTAACCGTAGGTAATACTTATTACATCTCAGTTGACAACTACGTAGGACTAGGATATCGAGGAACTTTCTCTTTATGTATTGACAATACAGTAAATTATGATGAACCTGCTGGGGCAGTTACTCTTGTTCATTCTGCAAACAACTGTTCTGCTAATGCTGCCTACTCTACCTTGTTTGCTACTACAGACGGTTTAAAAGGCAGTTGTTGGGAAAACGGACCCAATTATACCCGTTGGTTCAAATTTGTTGCTACTTCATCAAATGTAACTTTAGACTTAAAAGTGGGTGGAGCTTATGGAACCATGCAACACCCAAACATGGCTCTATGGGAAAGTGATGCAACAACAGAAGTGGCTTGTGTTCGCAGAATTGACAGTTATACAGATGTGCAAATCAGTAAATCCGGACTAACCGTTGGTAATACTTATTATATCTCCGTTGATAATTATGTCGGTCTTTCTTATCGAGGTACTTTTACACTTTGTATTGACAATACAGTAAATTATGACGAACCTGCAGGGGCAGTTACTCTTGTTCACTCTGCAAACAACTGTTCTGCTAATGCAGCCTACTCTACTATGTTTGCCACTGCTGATGGTTTAAAAGGCAGTTGCTGGGAAAACGGTCCAAATTATACCCGTTGGTTCAAATTTGTTGCTACTTCATCAAATGTAACTTTAGACTTAAAAGTGGGTGGGGCTTTCGGAACCATGCAACATCCAAACATGGCTCTATGGGAAAGTGATGCAACAACAGAAGTAGCTTGTGTTCGTAGAATTGATAGCTACACCGATGTACAAATCAGTAAGTCTGGACTAATCGTTGGTAATACTTATTATATCTCAGTTGACAACTACGTAGGACTAGGATATCGAGGAACTTTCTCTTTATGTATTGACAATACAGTAAATTATGATGAACCTGCTGGGGCTGTTACCCTTATACACTCAACGAATAATTGCTCTGCAAATGCAGCCTACTCTACTATGTTTGCCACTGCTGATGGTTTAAAAGGCAGTTGCTGGGAAAACGGTCCAAATTATACCCGTTGGTTCAAATTTGTTGCTACAAATAATGAATTGACACTTGACTTGAAAGTAGGTGGAGTTTATGGTACCATGCAACATCCAAATATGGCTCTTTGGGAAAGTGATGCAACTACTGAAGTTGCTTGTGTCCGTAGAATAGACAGTTATACCGATGTACAAATTGTTTATTCCAATCTTGTGGTTGGTAATACCTATTATGTTTCTGTAGATAACTATGTTGGAGCGGCCTATCAAGGAACATTTACAATTTGCATTTCTGACCAATCCAATTATGACAATATCTCTGGAGCACTTACATTAGTTCATACTTCAAACAATTGTTCTTCAAATAGTGCATATACAACAATCAATGCGACTTCGGATGGATTAAAAGGTTCTTGCTGGGAAAACGGACCTAACTATACTCGTTGGTTTAAATTTGTTGCAACAACACCTTATGTAACCCTTGATTTAAAAGTGGGCGGAGCTTATGGTACTATGCAACATCCAAACATGGCTCTTTGGGAAAGCGATGCAACTACTGAAATTGCTTGTGTGCGTCGAATTGACAGCTATACCGATGTTCAAATTTCATATCCTTCATTGGTAATTGGTAATACGTATTATGTTTCTGTTGATAATTACGTAGGACTTGGATATCGGGGAACTTTCTCTCTTTGTATTGATAACACTGTTGATTACGATTATTCTCTAGGAGCAATTGAATTGACCGATTTAAATAATTGGTGCTCAGCAAATGCTGCATACACCACTATTAATGCAACTCCTGACGGATTAAAAGGAAGCTGTTGGGAAAACGGACCAAATTATACCCGTTGGTTTAAATTTGTGGCTGTTTCACCTAATGTTACCGTACAAATGAAAACAGGTGGTGCTGAAGGAAATCTTCAACATCCAAATGTTGCTTTGTGGGAGTCAGATGCAACCACACAAGTTGCTTGTACTAAAAGAACATCAGCCTATGCAGACGTGTCAATGAGCTCTGGAGCTTTGGTGGTTGGAAACACTTATTACATTTCATGCGATAATTATGTTGGAACAAGCTATAGAGGTACTTTCTCTTTGTGTATAGATAACGTAGATACTGAATATTATTCAATTGCAGATGGAAATTGGAACAATCCTAATAATTGGTCAATTGTGTATCACAACGGACCAGCGGCTGCATCCTATCCAACATCAGGTGATATAGCGTATATCAGAGGAAATTCAATTACTGTTCCAACAGTTGAAGCCGCTGCGGAAGTAATCATGAACGATTCAAGTTATGCCCCAACAAACATTACAATTAACGGAGGAACACTGAATATTGCAGGTAAAATGTCATTTACAAATTCCGGAACTAATTTAGACCAAATTATTGCTGTTACTGTAAATGGTAAATTGAACATCAATGATAACCTAACTCTAAATAGAGCCGGTGGAAATAATCTTTTTGACTTGACTGTTGCCAACGGATGTTCAGTTACAGTAAACAAAGATTTTATTATAAACTCTAGTGGTGGTGGAACAAACAATAATCAAGTTATTATTAATGGTAATGGAACATTAACAGTTAATAGAGATTTTTTACTAACAGAAACAGGAGGGATAAAAACTTTTATCCAAATGAATAACACATCTAAACTAAATGCAAAAAGAGACATTCAAATTACTGCCACTACAGATAATAAAATAGCATTTGAACTTAACAACACAAGCACTTTATCAATAGGCAGAAATTTTAAACGTGGAACTCCTGCTTATGGAATACTAACTTCAAATAATACTTCAACAGTTAATTACAATGGAACTATGTATTCTCAAACAGTAGCTTCCGGTGGCTCAGGAACAGGAGATGTTATTTCTTATAAAAATTTAGTTTTTAATAATACACATATCACAGTTCCTCAACTTACAATTTCTGGTGGAAATCTTGCAGTTGAAAACCAACTTACTCTAACCAGTGGAATAGTTAAAACAACATCATCTAACCTACTAATTATGAATAACGGAACCACTACCTCTGGTGGTTCATCAACATCTTATATTGACGGGCCTATACGAAAAATAGGAACATCAGCATATACATTTCATGTTGGAAAGGGAGGTTTTTATGCTCCAATAAAAATTTCAGCACCTTCAGTAGCCACTGATTATTTTACTGCAGAATATTACAATGCCGACCCTACTCCATTGTATAATACTGCTCTCCATGATGTTAGTATCAATCATTTATCTACAATAGAATATTGGACATTAGATAGAGCCGGAACAAGCAATGTTAATGTTACATTAACTTGGGACACCCCTCGAAGCGGTATAATTGATACTATAGCCAACTTGGTTGTTGCCAGATGGAATGGAACCACTTGGAAAGACCACGGAAATGGTGGAACCACAGGAAACACAACAGCAGGTTCAGTTATCTCTTCTGCTCCAGTTACAAGTTTTAGCCCATTTACTTTAGCTTCAACAACTACTGCAAATCCATTACCGGTTAAACTTGTTTTATTTGATGCCAATTCTACTAAAAACTCTGTTTGGTTAACTTGGCAAACCGAAACCGAGATAAACAACGATTATTTTACTGTTGAAAGAAGTTCTGACTTAACAAATTGGGAAACGATAAAACAAGTTCAAGGTGCAGGTAATAGTAATTCAAAACTGAATTATGCTGCTGTTGACCAAAAACCATTAAACGGAATTTCCTATTATCGTTTAAAACAAACAGATTTTAATGGAGAATACAGTTATAGCGACATTCGTTCAATCAATTACAATTCAATAGGAGATTTTACAGTATATCCGAACCCTGTAAAAGACAAACTAACCATTAAATCAAATTGTAAAGACTGTTTAGTTTCAATTTTCTCGTCAATGGGGCAAAAAATTTACTCAGGATCTGATTTTGAATTAGACACTAAAAATTGGGCAAGTGGTGTGTATGAAGTTGTTATCATCAACAACGAAGGAAATTCATTTGTAACTAAGATAATAAAATAAGCCTTTATACAGTTGAAAAGGATTTGTTTTTATCTTTTACCTTTGTAAAAAAATAAATTACATTGGTAGATTTTCTTAAACATCCCGTTTTTAAGCTTTTAGCTCAATCTTCAAAAGAACTGAAGTTTGAATCTTATGTAATTGGAGGCTTTGTTCGAGATAGTTTATTAAATAGACCTTGCAAAGACATTGATGTTGTTGCTATTGGCTCAGGAATTCAACTGGCAGAATATGTAGCAAAATTAATCGGCAACAAAACCAAAGTAACCGTTTTTAAAAATTATGGAACTGCCATGCTCAATTATCAAGGTTTTGAAATTGAGTTTGTTGGAGCCAGAAAAGAAAGCTACGACAGAAAATCCAGAAATCCAATTGTAGAAAATGGAACACTGGAAGACGACCAAAACCGAAGAGATTTCACCATAAATGCTTTGGCAATCAGTCTAAATGAAAATAATTTTGGCAAACTAATTGACCCATTTGGTGGCGTTGAGGATTTACAGAGAAAAATCATTCGAACACCATTAAACCCGGTAATCACTTATTCCGATGATCCCTTACGAATGATGAGAGCCATTCGTTTTGCAACACAGCTTGGATTTGAAATTGAAGAAAATTCATTAAACGCTATTCAAGAAAACAAAAATCGAATAGAGATAGTATCAAAAGAAAGAATAATCGATGAACTCAATAAGATTATTTTATCCCCAAAACCTTCAATCGGTTTTAAATTATTGTTTAACACAGGAATTTTAGGACTGATTTTCCCAGAAATGGTCTTGCTTCACGGGGTAGAATTTATTGGAAAAAAAGGTCATAAAGACAACTTCTATCACACTTTACAGGTTTTAGATAACATTTCTCTCAAAACAGATAACTTATGGTTGAGATGGGCTGCAATACTCCACGACATAGCAAAACCAGCAACAAAAAGATTTGATTCCCAACAAGGATGGACGTTTCACGGGCACGAAGACAAAGGTGCTCAGATGGTTCCTAAGATTTTCAAAAATTTAAAGCTGCCTCTGGACCACAAAATGAAATATGTTCAAAAGCTGGTTCGATTGCACCTACGCCCTATTGCACTGGTTAATGAAATTGTTTCTGACAGTGCAGTTCGACGTTTACTTTTTGATGCAGGAGAAGATATTGATGATTTAATGACGTTGTGTAATGCAGATATCACTTCAAAAAATGAAGAAAAAGTAAGCCGGTATTTGTCTAATTTTGAATTGGTTAAAGAAAAACTCAACCAAGTTGAACAAAAAGACAAGTTGAGAAATTGGCAACCACCCATTACAGGTGAAGTCATCATGGAAATCTTCCAATTAAAACCATGCAAAGAAGTTGGTTTGATAAAAGATGCTATCAGGGAGGCAATACTTGAAGGAGAAATTCAAAACAATTACGACGACGCATACCAATTTATGTTAACAAAAGCGAAAGAACTTAAAATACACCCTAAAATATGAGCATTTACAAACTTAGAGTTTTGGCTGAAGGCGAAGAATTAATATTTAGAGATTTTATCATTAAAAGCACACAAACACTAGAAGACTTTCACGAAATTATTGTTGCTTCGTTCGAGCTTGACGGCAATGAAATGGCATCTTTCTATAAAAGCGATGAAAAATGGAACATCGGACAAGAAATTACTTTGTTTGATATAGGCAAATCTAATACCGACGAAATGCCATCTTTAGCAATGGAAGACGTCAAACTAAATTCTGTAATTAATTGTCCGGGTGATCATTTGCTGTATGCATACGATTTTCTTAATCTTAAAAACTTTTTTATTGAACTGCTGGAAATTATAGTAAAAGAAGATTCCGGTTTTTATCCACGTGTGATATACACTCAGGGAGAGTTAAAAGAATCTGAAAAAATGAATCAAAACTATTCTCAAGAAGACCACTTCGAGAATAACGATGAAGACCTATTTATGGAAAATGAAAACTTTGATGAACATTTTGATGATTTTGATGACAATAACTTTGAAGACGATAATGCGAATTACTAATCCATGTTACCTTTATTAGTTGTAATCACAGGTCCTACAGCAGTAGGAAAAACCAAACTTTGTGTTGAGCTGGCAAAACATTTTAACACGGAAATAATCAATGCCGATTCTCGTCAATTCTTTAAAGAATTAACCATTGGAACAGCAAAACCAACCACCGAAGAAATGCAAAATGTTACACACCATTTTGTAGATTCACTCTCTGTTTCCCAAGATTATAACGCAACAAATTATGAAAAAGATGTGCTTATACTCCTCAATCATCTTTTTACCCGCCATTCATTAGTTATTTTAACCGGTGGCTCAGGGTTGTATATCGATGCCGTATGTAATGGTTTTGATGATGATATTCCTGCAGGAAATGCTGATCTTCGTAATGAACTAGAAATGTTATATAGTAAATACGGAATTGAAATCCTACAACAAAAATTGGAGCAGCTCGACCCTGAAATGTTTAGTGAAATAGATAAAAACAATGTCAACCGACTATTTAGAGCAATTGAAGTATGTATGTTGAGCAAAAAAACATACACACAATTACGCACGGGTAAAAAACAGAAACGACCCTTTCGAATTTTGAAAATTGCTCTAACCAGAAACATTGAAGAATTGTATGAAAGAATAAATACGCGTGTTGATTCGATGATAGAAAATGGATTAATAACAGAAGTTGCTCAATTGGAAAAATTCAAATCCAAAAATGCCCTAAAAACCGTAGGATATTCTGAAATTTTTGATTTTTTTGATGGTAAAATAGATAAAGACACAGCAGTAAAAAAAATTAAAGTGAATACCAGAAGATATGCAAAAAAACAAATTCTTTGGTTTAAAAAATCAAATGATTACACTTGGTTTCACCCGAACGAAAAGGAAAAAATAATTTCATTTATCAATTCAAATAAATAATTATATCTTAGCTAAAATTATTTTACTATGGAAAACAATCAAGATAAAGGAAAAACAGTTGCAATAATAAGTTATATCACATTAATTGGCTTTGTTGTAGCACTTATAATGCATAACGATGATAAAAACAAATCTGAACTTGGGGCGTTTCATCTTCGTCAATCTTTAGGAATAATGATTACAGGTATTGCTCTCTCATTTTGTCAATTGATATTTGTATTTATCCCATTTATAGGTTGGTTGATAAATGGAGCCATTTCATTAGCTTTAATTGCTCTTTTTGTTTTTTGGATTTTAGGATTAATATCAGCAATAAATCAAGAGAAAAAAGAATTACCTTTTATTGGTTCCTACTATCAAAAATATTTAAACAGTATTAAGTAAAAGCCTTTTCTCAAACAAATAATATCTACAATATTCTCATCAATTCGCTCAGGCAACTAATTTCAGTGTCAACCGCATTGGTGTGAGGAGTTTTGTGAAAATTATAATACACACTATCCATTTTAATGCGTTGAGCGCCATAAATATCTGCTTGATAATCATCTCCAATCATTAATGATTCAGTAACTCTTGCTCCAGAATATTTTAAGGCTCTTTTAAAAATAAGCGGATGAGGTTTTTTTACACCAACTTTTTCTGAAAAAATCAGATGTTCAAAATAATGCCGAATATTAGATTCGTTGAGTTTAATGTGTTGAACTTCTTCAAATCCGTTGGTAATGATGTGCATCTTGTACTTTCCGTCCAAATAATCTAATATTTCTCTTGCAAAAGGCATAAGAGCAGTTTGTTTTGGAGATTCGCTAACATAAAAATCTCCCATCTCAAAAGCCATCTTGGTGTTGGTTATATGAAAATGCTCTAACGTAAGTTTAAATCGTTCGTCTCTGAGTTGTTCTTTTGTGATTGAATTGTTTCTGTACCTTTCCCACAAAAAATCATTGTAATAATAATATTTCTGAATAAAATCAGATTCGTTTTCAATCTGCTTGTCTAAATCAAATTTTTGAAATATAGCCTGTAAAACAAGCTTAGAATTTTCTTCAAAATTCCAAAGTGTACGGTCTAAATCAAAAAAAATATGACGATACGATTTAGACATTTTAACAACTATATATGTCTTTCAGCATGATACGAAGACCTAACCAACGGACCGCTTTCAATGTATGCGATTCCCATTTCTAGTCCTTTCTTTTTATAAAATGCAAATTTTTCAGGATGAACAAATTCAACTACAGGTAAGTGTTTTGGAGTTGGTTGTAGATATTGCCCGATTGTGATAATTTCACAACCTGCATTTTTTAAATCTTGGAGGGTTTCAAGCACTTCTTCTTCAGTTTCTCCAAGCCCAAGCATAATTCCGGACTTCACTCTCATACCTCCTGCTTTCAGTCTCTGCAAAACTTCTAAACTTCTATCGTATTTGGCTTGTATTCGTACTTGTTTTGTTAACCTTCTAACTGTTTCTAAGTTGTGCGACACAATTTCAGGGGCAACATCAATTATTCGTTGTAAATTATCCCATTCGCCTTTAAAATCTGGAATCAAAGTTTCTAGTGTAGTATTTGGGTTTAGTTCTCTAATTTTTTTTATGGTTTCTACCCATAGATTAGAGCCTCCATCTTTTAAATCATCGCGGTCAACTGAAGTGATTACCCCATGTTTAATTCGCATCAATTGCATAGATTTAGCGACCCTTTCAGGCTCTTTCAAGTCAACTGGTTTGGGTTTTCCTGTTGCAACATTGCAAAAACCACACGAACGCGTACAAATATTTCCTAAAATCATAAAGGTCGCTGTTCCAGCCCCCCAACATTCCCCCATATTCGGACAGTTTCCACTTTCACAAATGGTATGCAGTTTATTTTCAGAAACTATATTTCGAACCTTTTTGTATTCTTCACCAATTGGTAATTTAACTTTTAACCATTCGGGTTTTCGAATTTTTGCTAAACCCTCTGTACTAATTTCATTCATATTTTATTCAAGTTTTCTTTTACCGAAATTTAATCCGACATAAAAGTTTAGAAAAAATTGTTGATTTGGGACATTTGCCATTATCGGTACATTTTGAAAAAATGCATCTAATGTAGCTCCAACCTCAATAGCATTGATATAATTGGCTTGTCTGGCAGCTTCAAAATTCAATGCTGCTTTTGCAAACAAACCGGGGTAAAATCTTCCTTTAAAGAATCCGTGGAAAAACGAAGCCTTCCCTACAATATCTCCCCTGTCGTGTTTTTCAGGGTCATATCGCTGAATTTCAGTAATTGGAAACATATCATCGTTTAAGGTAATAACTTCTAAATATACCGGTTTGGCGTAGGCTGTTGTAACTCCAATGTGTAGTATATAGTTTACTTCTACACCTTTCACACTTTGTTTACTTATATAAGTTCTGTGTGAACCTATCGAAAATCTAGGTACCAATAAATAATTCATTTTACCATAAAAGTACCCATTGGAGTTATCAAAAATTGAACTGAAGGTTAGTATTTCTTTAGGGTGTTTTAACGTGGCAAACTCTACCTCATAGCTTCGTTTGCTAAAAGCAGATGTGTTTATTGAATATCGATAATTTAATCCCCAACCCGATGTATGAAAATAACCACCAAAAACTTGGTCACGCTTATATACGGTTCTGGCTTCTTCAAAAATTGTTTCTTGTGCATTTGAAGTTACAATGCCTATAAAAATAAATAAAAAGAGAAGTAGTCTTTTCATAAACCAAAATTAAGAATAATTTGAGTTGTGTTTATTTGTATTTTTGGAATTGAATACAATCACATTCAATGGCAACTTCAAAAGTAAAATATCTTGGTAATTTAAGAACAGAAGCAGTTCATCTAAAAAGCAATACAACTATTCAAACAGATGCTCCAACTGACAATCATGGTAAAGGTGAAAAATTTTCACCTACTGATTTGGTAGCAACGGCATTAGCTAACTGTATGATTACTCTAATGGGGATACAAGCCAATACAAGTAAAATAGAACTTGGTAATATTGAAGCGGAAGTAACAAAAATTATGAGTGATAAGCCAAGAAAAATTGCAGAAATTGCTATTGATTTTTACTTTACAGATAAGAAGTATAGCGAACGTGAAAAAACCATTTTGAAAAATGCTGCAAAAACTTGTCCAGTTGCACTAAGTTTAAACTCAGAACTCAAACAGACAGTAACATTCAACTTTACTGAATAGAAGAACCAAGCATATTATTGCTTAATAAATTAAAAAAACGTATTCTGATTAAATTAGGCAGGAATAGTTTTAGACGTTTTAGCTTTACTATAAGCTGGGCAAGTTTCGTATGATTTACATGAAGAATAAATCAATGTTACCATGAAAAGTAGAGCAATTGCAAGTAAAGCTTTTTTTGTCATTGTTTCCTTATATTTGTTTTTTATTGTTTCCAAAGATAGTAAAAATATTTTCATGGAAAATAATTTTCTTATCAACAATTGAAAAATGATATTTTCGTTAATCAAAAGAATTGATTTCATTGATATCTTTTTATTCAATTCTGACATAATAAATATTTTATTCAACATATTTTAGATGACTGCAATTACACCAAAAATTGAAAATTCGTGGAAAGAAATTTTAAAAGATGAATTTGAAAGTGAGTATTTTAAAAAAATAAAACAATTTTTGGTCGATGAAAAAAAACAATATTCCATTTTTCCAAAAGGGAATGAAATTTTTTCAGCCTTTGATTTAACTCCATTTTACTCGGTTCGAGTTGTGATTATTGGTCAAGACCCGTATCATGGGATTAATCAAGCTCACGGACTTTGTTTCTCGGTGTTAGACGGTGTTGAACATCCACCTTCACTAAAAAATATTTTCAAAGAAATTCAAAATGATTTAGGGGGTGAATACCCAAAAAGCGGTAACCTATCGTCTTGGGCAGAACAAGGTGTTTTATTGTTAAATGCAACTCTTACTGTACGAGAAAATCAGGCAAACTCACACCAATATATTGGTTGGCAACTGTTTACTGATGCTGTAATTCAAAAATTATCAACAGAACGAAGCGGAATTGTATTTTTATTGTGGGGAGGCTTTGCTCAAAAAAAAGGGTGTAAGATAGATACTTCTAAACATTATGTTTTAAAATCCGGTCATCCGTCTCCTTTAAGTGCAAATAAGGGGCACTGGTTTGGAAATAAACATTTCAGCAAGACTAACGAAATACTGCTTCAAATGAAAACTGCCCCAATAAATTGGAAAATATCTTAAACCAAA
This sequence comes from Flavobacteriales bacterium, assembly GCA_020853105.1. Lineage (GTDB taxonomy): Bacteria > Bacteroidota > Bacteroidia > Flavobacteriales_E > Vicingaceae > Vicingus. The sequence goes on from JADYZM010000061.1 coordinate 56,367, forward strand.
CAATTCGTTTAATTTAATTTTGAAAAAAATACTCTTCATACTGTTGTTTTCCTCAAGTTTTACTGTATTTTCTCAACGAAAGGAGTTGAAAATTGCTTTTAACGACAGTCTGATTAAATCATCAAAAATTATTTCATACAGCAAAACTTCTACATTGCTGGAATTGAAAGATGAACTTAGAAAAGCTATCAATCAACTTCATCAAAACGCTTATCTTTTAGCAGGTATTGACAGTATTTTAATTGATTCAACTCATTTTTCGGTATTCATGAATCTCGGAAAACAATACAAATGGAGCTACTTAAAAACCGTAGGCATTGATGAAGAAGTTTTGAGTAAAACAGGTTTCCGAGACAAACTCTTTCAAAACAAACCCTTTAATCAAAACAGTTTGTCTGTTTTGTTGGAAGAGATAATTAAACATTATGAAAACAATGGATATCCATTCTCTTCACTTCGATTTGACAGCATACAAATTGAAAATGATATTTTTAAGGGAAATATCATTCTGGAAAAAAATAAAAGATTTGAAATTGATAGTGTTTTAATAGTTGGAAATGCTACTCTCTCATCAAAATACATTCAAAATTACATACGAATAAAAAACAATGATTTATACAACGAAACTAATATCAGAAACATAAGCACTCGACTTAAAGAATTGCCTTTTGTTGAAGAAAATCAACCTTTTAAAGTGATTTTTAGTGAATCCGGGTCGAAGATTATTTTGGATTTAAAGAAAAAAAAAGCTAGCCGTTTTAATGGTATTTTGGGAATATTGCCCAACAACGAAACCGGAAAAATTAGACTAACGGGCGATGTTAAGCTAAACCTCCTCAATTCATTCAAAAAAGGCGAAGAAATAACTTTCAACTGGCGGTCGATTCAAGAAAATACCCAAGATTTAAAAACAGGTTTTGTCTATCCTTTTGTGGCAAATTCACCTTTTGGAATTGATTATTCGTTTAAGTTATACAAAAAAGACACCAGTTTCATTGATGTTTTTAATAAAATTGGGGCTCGTTATATATTAAAAGGAAACAATTATTTTAGTGTTTTTTATCAAAACAAAAAATCAGCACTGTTATCAACTAATGGGTTTAAAACATTAACCGTGCTTCCCGATTATGCCGATATTACAACACAATTGTATGGAATTGGATTTACCTTTAATCAACTCGATTATTTGCTAAACCCAAGACGTGGATACAGCGTTTTTATTGAAGGTGCAGCAGGTTCAAAATCAATTAAAAAAAATAGTGCTTTAAAAGAATCTCTTTACGAAAAATTAAAGCTAAACTCAAGCCTTTATCAAGCAACAACAATTCTTGATTTTTATTTTCCTGTTAAAAAACGAAGTGCAATTAAATTGAGCAACAAAAGTGGGTTTACAATTAACGAAAGCTTATTTGACAATGAGTTGAACCGTATAGGAGGAATTTTTACACTTCGAGGGTTTGACGAAGAGTCTATTAACACAACCTTGTATAGCATAGCAACTGTTGAATATAGATTTATTCTTGAGCAAAATTCTTATCTATATTTATTTTTTGATGGTTCATACGTTGAAAAAGATAATGTCAAAGGATATTTGTCCGACCGACCTTATGGTTTTGGGTCCGGAATGAGTTTTGATACAAAAGCCGGAATTTTTTCTATTAGCTATGCTTTAGGAACACAATTTGACAACCCCATATTATTCCGAAACGCAAAAATTCATTTCGGGTTCGTCAACTTTTTTTAATTGAGTTTATTGTTATTTTTGTTTTTTTATAAATTATGCTGAATAACATAAATTCTATCTATTTACAAAATTCAAAAATTGAAGAGTTGAAAACTCAATTCAACAATGCTAAGCCTTGTAAACACGTTGTTTTGCCAAATTTTTTAACCGACGAATTTGCTCAATCTCTTTTTGAAAATTTTCCGAAAATGAATGTATTGAATGTGAACCGAAAAAGCATTAATGAAAACAAAAAAGAAGATTACCATTTTGAACGATTTCATCCAAATTTTTTAGAACTAAAAAATACGCTGGCAAGTGCTGAATTTATCAAAATCGTTGAAACCATCACAGGTATTACTCAATTGGTAACAACCAATGATGCTTTAGGTGCAGGTGTTCATCAAGGAGCAAATGGCAGCTATGTTGATATTCACATTGATTCAAACTATAATCCGATGCAAAACCTTTGGAGAAGGTTGAACTTATTGATATACTTAAATAAAAACTGGAAAACCGAATACGGCGGCGAATTAGAGCTCTGGAATCAAGAAATGACACAATGTGTTACTAAAGTTCCGTGTGATTTTAACAGAGCTGTAATTTTTTTAACCGACGAAACATCTCCTCATGGATATGGTAAAATTTCAGTTCCTGAAGATGAAACAAGAAAATCATTCTATACATACTATTCAACTCCAACCGATAAAAAGTTTAAATACGTAGATTCACACTTTATTTCCCGTCCCGATGATAATCTTACAAAGAAAATTGCCACGGCTGTTAAGGAACCGTTAAAACTAACCATAAAACGAATATTAAAACGATTCGGTTTAACTTCGCTGGATTTTCAAGACAAAAACAAAAAGAAATTTTAATGAAAAGAAAAAAAAATAAAAATCCTCTTTCTAAAGAAGCACTGAAAAAATCGATGCGTATTTTCAAATACATCAAACCGTATCGAGTTCAATTCTTCTTAGGATTGCTTGTATTACTAGTTTCTACAGTAGCAACGCTTTCATTCCCTAAACTTTTAGGGGGAATAATGGATGCTGTAAAAATTTCTTCAAACGAAACTGTAACTCAATTGGTAGAAGTGTTGATCGTATTGTTTTTAGTCATTGGAATTTCTTCATTTCTCAGAATTTATTTATTCGGAATAGTAGCCCATAAATCATTGGCATTACTCAAAACAAAAACATACGAACATTTGATTTCATCTCCCATGTATTTTTTCTCTAAACATCGTGTTGGTGAACTTAGCAGTAGAATTAGTGCCGATATTTCATTACTTCAAGAAACTTTTACCATTACAATTGCAGAACTTATCCGCCAACTCATTACTATTCCGGTTGGTTTATTTTTTCTTTTTTACATCTCCGGCAGGTTAACTCTTTTTATTTTAGCAATCATTCCCATCATAGCACTCATTGGGATTTTTTTTGGAAAATTCATCAAAAAACTTTCAGTTTCTGCCCAAGATGATATCACTGAATCAAACAAAGTAGTTGATGAAACTTTACACGGAATTTCTAATGTTAAAGCCTATGCAAATGAATTTTTTGAATTGCTACGCTATAAAAAAAGCATTCATCAATCGGTGGAAACCTCAATTCAGAGAGCAAAATGGAGAGGCGTATTTATTGGTTTAATCCTATTTATTGCAGGCTCTGCACTTATGGCAATAATTTGGTACGGCTTACACATGGTTCAGCAAAATGATTTGAAACCCGGAACCGGAATTACTGTTGGCGAATTGGTTCAATTTGCACTTTATGCTTCATTTATAGGCGTTTCATTCGGTGGTACTGCCGATTTATTTTCTCAACTCCAAAAATCTATTGGAGCCACTGAAAGTTTGATGAATATACTGGAGGAAGAAATAGAACCTATTACTCTTCAAAAGCCAAATTCAATTTCTATCGATGGAAATTTGGAGTTTAAAAATGTTTACTTCTCTTATCCCTCACGCAGAGATATTGAAGTTTTAAAAGACATAAGTTTTCGTTTAGATAAAGGAAAGTTGTTAGCTTTTGTAGGACATTCAGGGGCAGGAAAATCGACAATTGCGGCATTAATTTTTGGATTTTACAAACCAACGAACGGAATAATTACTATTGACGGTAAAGAATTTCATGAATATCACATTTCGGAAATACGAAGCCAAATGGCTCTTGTACCTCAAGAAGTAATGCTCTTTGGAGGTACAATCAGAGAAAATATTGAATATGGAAAGCCTGGTGCCACTGAAGAAGAAATTTTTGAGGCTGCCAAACAAGCTAATGCACTGGAATTTATTGAACGTTTCCCTGATAAACTTGAAACAATAGTCGGTGATAGAGGAATTCAACTGAGTGGCGGGCAAAAACAACGGATTGCTATTGCCAGAGCTATTTTAAGGAATCCTTCAATTTTAGTTTTAGACGAAGCAACAAGTGCTTTAGATTCAGAAAGCGAACGATTGGTACAAGAAGCTTTAGAGCGTTTAATGAAAGGTAGAACTTCAATAGTTATTGCTCATAGACTATCGACAATTAAAAACGCTGACACCATTATTGTAATAGATAATGGGAAAATCAAAGAAGTGGGAACCCATGCGGAATTGCTAAAAAAAGACAATGGTATTTATAAAAACCTAAGCAACATACAATTGGCAGCAGTTTAAAAGAATATAAATATGAAAAATGTATTCAATCATATTGACAGTATAGAAATCATTAACAGAATAAATCAATTAACATCAAACTCAAAAGCACGTTGGGGAAAAATGAGTGTGGCTCAAATGTTGGCTCATTGTAATGTTACTTATGAAATGATTTATGAAAACAAACATCCACAGCCAAATCCTTTCAAGAGATTTATTTTGCGTTTATTGGTTAAAAGAATTGTTGTTAGTGAAAAACCATATACCCAAAATGGAAAAACAGCACCCCAGTTTATTATCAAAGACGATAAAAATTTTGAAGCTGAAAAAAATAGATTAATTGAATTTATTATTAAAACCCAACAACTGGGAGAAAACCACTTCAATAAAAAAGAATCTCTCTCTTTTGGCATATTGACCTCTAATGAATGGAACAACATGCTTTATAAGCATTTGGACCACCATTTAAACCAGTTTGGAGTTTAATCAATTTTTTTTTTGATTTTTACTAAAAGAATACCAATCTTTCAAGTCAGGTGTCAATTCATTGTTGTAAGGCTTTGTGATGAGCAACATTTTATATTAATTGAAAAATGTCTAACATTGAAGAATCAAAATATCTATAATTTATAGCCTTAACTCAAACTTATGAAACAATTAATCTTTACACCTGTATTCACCTTTATTGTTATTATTAACAGTTTAAACGCCCAAACTACATTAGCTTGGCAACATACCTTCGGGGGTTCAGCTCATGAATATATTTGGAATACCACACCCACTTCTGATGGAGGATATGTGTTTGTTGGTCAAAGCGAATCCAGTAATGGAGATGTATCTGGAAATAGTGGTGGTGCTGACTTTTGGGTAGGCAAAATTACTTCCACTGGAGCCGTTCAATGGTCTTATCTTTTTGGAGGTTCAGATGATGATTACGGCAAGGATATTATACAAACTTCTGACGGAGGATACTTGGCTGTCGGTTTTACCCGTTCAACAGATGGTGATGTAGTCGGACTACATGGTACAGGAAGCTATGACGTATGGGTTATAAAGCTCTCGTCAACAGGAAGCCTTTTGTGGAGTAAATGTTTTGGAGGGAGTGGTGATGACGAAGGGGTTGCTATTGTAAAAAATAATACCGGTGATTATTACATCGGCGGAAGCACATATTCAACAAACGGAGATGTAAGCGGAAATCATTCCAACTACACTGATGTTTGGTTATTAAAAATTGATAGTACAGGTAATCTGCTTTCCCAAAAATGTGTGGGTGGAACTGATTCTGACGAAGGGATTTGTTTAATAGCTACTTCAGACAACGGATGCATGGTTGCAGGTAGAACAACTTCAATCGATGCCGATGCTACAGGAAATCATGGAAATGCTGATATGCTGATTACAAAATTAAGCTCTTCATTTGTTGTTGAATGGTCATATTGTTATGGTGGTTCTGAAACAGAAGAGTGTAATTCTGTAGTTCAACTAACTGACGGAAGTTATGCTGCACTCGGATACACCAGTACTCATAATAACGGACAGGTTACCGGACATCATGGTTCTCAAGGAATGGACGACTTTTGGTTGTTAAAATTATCATCAACAGGTTCACTTGTCTGGCAAAAATGTATTGGAGGCAGTGGCGACGATCAGGCAAACGCTTTAGTTTATACATCTGATGGTGGGTTTGCTTTGGCTGGGTTAACAAATTCAATCGATGGAGATGTTAGTGGTTTACACGGAATGTTTTTTTCTCCGGATATCTGGGTTTGCAAAACTGACAACAACGGAAACGTTCAATGGCAAAGATGTTGTGGAGGATCTGAACAAGATGAATCATTCAACATGTTTCAAGAAGCTGGTGGTGCACTTGTTGTATCCGGATTTACCTATTCAAACGACTATGATGTTACTTACAACAGAGGTAGTGCAGATGGTTGGATATTAAAAGTTACTGGAGGTGCTACCGGAATTGAGGATACCAAAAAATTATCCGATGTAGAAATTTATCCAAACCCAACCTCTGGTTTAATTTATATAAATTCGGATGATGTTTTGAATATTAATATTATCAACTTAATCGGTGAAAAAGTGCTTTCCATTGAAAATATTTATAAAAACTCAATAGATCTTACTAACTTGGAAAAAGGGATGTATATCGTACGATTGTCAAACAAAGAAACATTTTTGGAAAAGAAGTTGGTAATAAACTAATCATTTCTTTTATTTCACTCAATCCAAGTATTTTACTGACTTTAATATTAGATTTCTTTTAAAATCTTCGGATTCTCATTCAATTTAGTGCTAATTTTACTGAAAATTTATAAAAAATGACACAAACAAAACACAAAGTAATTTCTGTTAACTATAATTTACACAGAGATAATGAACATGGAGATATGATTGAATCAACAATTGGCAAAGCTCCATTAACCTTTTTATCGGGAATGGGACAAATGATACCCGACTTTGAGAATAATGTTGTCGGCTTAGTAGTTGGAGATAATTTTTCGTTTGGTATTAAATCTGAAAATGCTTACGGCTCGAAAAGTGATGAAGCCATCATTGAATTGTCACACGAAATTTTTATTCAAGATGGAAAATTGGTTGATGAAGTTTTTGTAGGAAATATGATTCCTCTTCAAGACCAAAACGGTCATGTTGTTCAAGCTGTAGTTTTAAAAATTAATGATACTACAATTACCATGGACATTAACCATCCTTTGGCAGGACAAGATTTATATTTTACAGGCACTATACTTTCAGTCAGAGAGGCAACTTCTGATGAAGTGAGTCATGGACACGTTCATGGAGAAGGTGGACACCACCACTAGCAAATAAAAAAAAGAGCTGAAAAACTTCAGCTCTTTTTTTTGATTTATTATATGATAAGACTAACGTTTGGGTAAACCCGAAAAATTAGCCGTAACATTTGTTATTGAACCACCGGTAACTGTAACATTAAAATTACCATCAATTTTGTTTGATGCACTTGCTGTAATATTTAAGTTTTGATTAGTTGAAATCGTATATGTATCACTTCCTTTCATAAAAGTAAATCCATAGTTTGCAGCATCTAATACTTTTGTTCCAACACTAATGTTATCGGTTGTTGCCCAATTTATTTCAAAAAAATTAGCGTAACCACCTTTAAATACCCGAATTCCAGTCCCCCATGATCCTGTTGTCCAAAAAGCTGAATCAGCAGTAATAACTGTTCCACCATCTTCCGACCAAGTAAAAGTACCTGTTACCGTAGGAGGAGTGGTTCCACCCCCACCTCCTCCACCGGAAGATGTTGGTGCAGGGTTATTATCCTTTGAACAACCCGTTAATATCATTGAAAAAACCAATGATGCAATAGCAATTTTTCTTTTCATTTTTTTTAGATTAATTTTTTCACGAAACTACTCTTTAACCGTAAATCAAAATATACGGCATTTGTCGTAATTTATCAATCACAAATTCTACCCTTTACTTTTTTTTCTTCAAAAAGTTTATCGAGCTCAAAATCCTCTTTTGCTAATTGTTCGGTTGGAGTTTTTTCCATGAGTTTGTTTAAATCGGGCTGACCAGCATTAACCCACGCTGTGTACCAGTAGCTACCAACTTTTATGATTGCTTGAGTCAATCTGCGTTCAACCATTCCGTTAAGAATTTCATGATATGCTGATGAATATTCTTCAGAATATGTTCTCATTACTACAGCACCTCTATTTTCAAAGGTAAATTTTCTATCTTCAGGAAAATTAGAGTTGAGTTGTTGTTCTAATTCTAACACTGAATCTTTTGCAGCAAAACTTTCTACAACTGTTTGCCATTCATCATCAACAATATTTTCAATATAACTAGCCCTTCCAACGAAATAGTCATAGCCTTGAGCTTTTAATTCCGGTAATCTTGATTCCCAAAATCCATGAATTCCTTTTTGATTCGTAAGCTGTCCATTGTAATTCTTGGTTGTATGCAGTGGAACATGTGAATCACCAATATAATGCCCTAAATCAGCAGAAATTCGTAAAATTTTATCTACATTTTTTTCTTCAAATGCTTTGGTAAGTCTATTTACCATTAAAAATACATGCCATGGAACTATGCCATAGGCTTGCAAGGTATCTTCTGTATATTTTTCAATAGCTTTATTCCAATGCTTAGGCATTATGTCTAACGGGTTTTCTCCTTTCTTTACATAATGGTCTAAATCAATGTAATGGCGTTGTGCCTCTCCCTCTACAGCGTATCGACGTTTATCTGGGTCAACAGCATGTTCGGTTATGTATTCAATATTTTTCTTATAAAACCCAATCATTTCAGGAGGTAAAGTAAAAACAGCCATACGATTGATTTTTTTATGACCAAAAAAACCCCAAGAATAGATATGTGGTTGATTGAGAATAACCAACAATGAAATCAACAAAATTCCGAGAAGATATTTCAGATAAAAGTTCAATTCTAAAAGTTGATTTTTTTAAATATTTACCAATTTTCCATTTTTTAATACAGGAACACAATTCATAATATCTTGCTTTAAACAATAAATGATATCTTCCTCTAAATTAAGTCTGCTTAACCTTTTGCGATGAGAAGACTCGTCAAGAAATTTATACAAATCATTTTTAGCTGATTCGTACAAAGTAATTGAAGCTATTGCACAGTCTGATAAATTACTGAATCGTTTGTTTTTATTGAGTTTCTGAGCTAAAGCACCGGCAAAAAGGGTATCTTCTAAATTAAATCTGTTTTTCCAACCTGCACATAACAATATTATGTCTTTGTCTTGTTTTTCAACAAATTCAGCCACAGCACTCAAATTTAGAAAAGAGCCAATAACCACTTTACTTGCATCTTTTGCCATATCAATTGCAGTAGTCCCATTGGTGGTAGTCAACACAATTGTTTTTCCTCTTTGTTTACCTTCTTTAAAAAATAAAGGAGAGTTTCCAAAATCAAAACCTTCAATCACTTCAGCAGAACGCTCGGCTCCAACAATAAATCCTTTTGACTTGTATTCAGTGGCTTCTTCAATTGTTGATACAGGAATCACAGCTTCTACTCCACTTTCAATTGCAGCACAAATTGCAGATGTTGCTCTAAAAATATCAATTACTACAACCACACAATTTTTATCCTGAAAATAAATAGGGAAAAGAGCAGGCGAGAAGCAAACTTCAATTTTATTTGAATAACCTGAAGACTCTTCACTCATAGGTAATTATTTTAGAAACTGAATCAGAATATAAAAATTACTGCTTGTAAAAAGGTGTGCTGACTACTCTTGCTTTGATTTTTTTATCACGAATTAATATATAAATTTCTGATCCAACAGTAGAAAATTCAGTTCTCACATATCCCATACCAATTGGAATATTCAACGAAGGCGATTGTGTTCCAGAAGTAACCACACCTATTTTATTTCCATTTGCATCAACAATTTCATAATCATGACGAGGAATTCCTCTCTCCAAAAGCTCAAAACCAACCAACTTTCGTTGAACGCCTTTTTCTTTATGATTTTTAATATATTCGTAGTTCACAAAGTCTTTACTGAATTTAGTTATCCAGCCCAATCCTGCTTCAATAGGTGATGTTGTGTCGTTAATGTCATTGCCGTATAAAACAAATCCCATTTCTAAACGTAAGGTATCTCTACAAGCCAAACCTGCCATTTTTGCACCAACTTTTTCACCGGCTTTCATCACAGCGTTCCAAATTGCTTCGGCATCACTGTTTTTAAAATAAATTTCATAACCGCCAGCCCCTGTATATCCGGTTGACGAAATAATTACATTATCAATACCGGCAAAAATACCTTGCTGAACAGTATAATAAACCATCTCTAAATCCATGTTTGTTAATGGTTGAAGCATTTTTTTTGCATTTGGACCTTGTATTGCCAATAAAGAAATGTTCTCAGAAATGTTTTGAACAGAAACTCCATTGGTATTGTGTTTAACAACCCAATTCCAATCCTTATCAATGTTTGCTCCATTTACAACCAACATATATTCATTTTCAGCAAGCATATATACCAACAAATCATCAACAATACCGCCATTGTAGTTCGGAAAACAAGAATATTGAACCTTTCCGGGCACCAATTTTGAAGCGTCATTAGAAGTAATTCGTTGAATCAAATCAAGAGCACCATCTCCACAAATCATAAATTCTCCCATGTGTGAAACATCAAATATTCCAACATTATTTCTAACATTTATGTGCTCATCAATAAGCCCTGTATATTGTAGCGGCATATTAAATCCGGCAAAGGGGACCATTTTTGCACCCAATTCAACATGTTTTTGTTTTAATGCAATATCTTTCAAATCTAAAACTTCCATGATTATATAAATTTATGATTCACAAATGTATCATTTTATAAGAAATACAATAGAAATAACTGTTTATAAGTTTTTAACTATTTAAATTCTTTTTTCACAGCTGTGTTTCAATTAGTTTATTGATTTTGATTGAACATAGAACAATTGGCAATAGAATGTGTAATTTTGCTTTCGTTTTTGTTATTTATAGTCTCAATTATCATAAATTAAAATTTAAATTATCTATGGCTAACGCATTTTTTAATGTTCCAAAAGCAATAAATGAACCAGTAAAATCATACGCTCCCGGTAGTGCAGAACGAAAGGAACTACAAGAAACAATTGCAACACTCAAAAATTCAACTGTTGATTTGCCAATGATAATTGGTGGAAAAGAAATTCGAACAGGTAAAAAAATTTCAATGCACCCTCCTCATGAAATTGCACATGTATTGGGAAGTTACCATCAGGGAGATGCAAACCATGTTAGTGAGGCAATTGATGCAGCAATGGCAGCCAGAAAAACATGGGCAATAACTCCATGGCAAGATAGAGCTGCAATATTTTTAAAAGCTGCCGAACTGCTTGCCGGTCCTTATCGTGTAAAGATGAATGCCGCAACCATGCTCTGTCAAAGTAAAAATGCATTTCAAGCAGAAATTGATTCGGCTTGTGAAATGATAGATTTCTTCCGGTTTAATGTTCAGTTTATGACTGAAATATATCAAGAACAACCAATATCTGCACCAGGAATATGGAACAGATTGGAATATAGACCGTTGGAAGGTTTTGTTTTTGCATTAACTCCTTTTAACTTTACATCTATTGCTGCTAATCTATGTGCAGCACCAGCTTTGATGGGTAATGTAGTTGTTTGGAAACCATCAAATACACAAATTTATTCTGCTCACGTAATAATGGAATTATTTAAAGAAGCCGGATTGCCTGACGGAGTAATAAACATCATTCATGTTAACAGCTCTGTAATTGCCGATACAATTTTTAAAAGCCCTTATTTTTCAGGTGTTCATTTTACAGGTTCTACTAGTGTATTTAACCAGTTGTGGAAAACCATTGGCTCAAACTTAGAAATATATAAAGGCTATCCACGAATTGTTGGCGAAACTGGTGGAAAAGATTTTATTATTGCTCACAAATCTTCCAATCCAGCCGAAGTTGCAACCGCAATTGTACGAGGAGCTTTTGAATTTCAGGGTCAGAAATGTTCAGCAGCATCTAGAGTTTATTTACCATCAAACCTAGCAGACGAAATTTTGGATTTGGTGAAAAAAGATGTAGAATCATTCAAAATTGGTTCTCCTGAAGATTTCGGTAACTTTATTAATGCTGTTATTGACGAGAAAAGTTTTGACAAAATTGCAAACTATATTGAATACACCAAATCTCAAAACGATGCAGAATTTGTTTGCGGAGGAACTTATGATAAAAGCAAGGGGTATTTCATTTCACCAACAGTAGTAAAAACTACAAATCCTTTATTTAAAACCATGTGTGAAGAGATTTTCGGACCATTCTTAACTGTTTTTGTGTATGAAGCGGATAAATACGTAGAAACTTTAGAACTGCTCGATAAATCTTCAGAATACGCACTCACAGGTGCAATTTTTAGTAAAGATAGAGCTTCAATTAATATTGCTACTCAGGTGTTGGAAAATGCAGCCGGTAATTTCTATATCAACGACAAGCCAACAGGAGCTGTAGTGGGTCAACAACCTTTTGGTGGTGCTAGAGCATCAGGAACAAACGATAAAGCAGGTGCTGCTCAAAATTTGATGAGATGGGTAAACTCAAGAACTATCAAAGAAACTTTTGTTCCTCCTACTGATTATCGATATCCATTTTTAGGGTAATCTTTTGTTTGCTTAGATAAAGTAGTCAATTAAATGTAAATGACTTTTCCGATTTATAGGAAATACAAAAACAACCAAAGTTATTTCAAGGTTGAATCTTCATCTAAATTTGAAGAAATCAAATTGGAGAGTGGAAAGTGGAAAAGATATTCATTTGAAGTTTCAATTCTACCCGATAGGAATTTTATACTCGATATGTGTACCAATTATGAATTGTACTGGGATGAAATAGCTGAAAATGAGTATATGATTATTTCAAATCAAGTTGTTTAATAATATCTTCAACAGAAATGTTTTTTGCATCAATAATTATCTGGCTTTGATTGTAGAATGTTTCACGTTCAGCCAGTAGTTCTTTGATGATTAACTTTAACTCATCATCTGATTTATTTGCAATCAACGGTCTGCCTGATTTTGAATTTTGAAGACGTGAAAAAAGCATTCCTTCGTTTACTCTTAAATAGATACTTGTCGAATTTTTATTGATTAAATCCATGTTTTTATTAAAGCAAGGTGTACCACCTCCAACAGAAATAACCAAATTGTTGGACAATTGTATTGCTTTTCCTAAACATTCGGATTCAATTTTTCTAAAATTAATCTCTCCACCGTTTGCAAAAAGATGGGAAATTGAATTTCCGGTATAGTCCTCGATATATTTGTCTAAATCAATAAACTTATAGTTAATTTTATTTGCCAATCGCTTAGCAAGTGTGGATTTTCCCGCACCCATAAACCCCAAAATCACTATTTTAGTAAATGCCACTTTAATTAAATTATTGAAACGGACTATTGGGTTCTTTTGCCAATTTATTAAAAACCGCTTTAGAAATGAATGAAGGTAAAAATTTACTGAGAAACACTGCTAATTTCCCCTCAAAAGTCAGTATATGCAGTCGTTTTCGTTTCATAACTCCTTCATAAATATGTTCTGCAACTTTTTCAGCCGTCATCATTTTTCCCTCATCGCGAGGTGTTTCTCCTTGAGCCTTGCCCGTTGCATCAAGTGCTGTATTTCTAATGTTTGAAGAAGTGAATCCTGGACAAGCTATCATAACATGTAGCCCTGTATTAAGATTTTCAGTACGTAAAGCGTCTAAGAAACCATTCATTGCAAATTTAGATGCTGAATAACCTGTTCTGGCTGGTAATCCAACAAATCCTGCAATTGAAGACACACCAACAACAGACCCGTTGGTTTTAAGCAAATAAGGTAATGCAAATTTGGTGCAATACAATGTCCCGTAAAAGTTTATTTTCATAACTTGGTCTATTACATTCAAATCAACATCATTCAGCAAAGCCCGCATCGAAATTCCGGCGTTGTTAATCAATACATCTATTCTTCCATACTTATTAATTGTTTCTTTAATGATGTTACGACAATCTTGTTCAATTGAAACATCAGCCGTTACAGCTAATACATCAACACCTTTTGAAGATAATGAAATGTGAATTGATTGTAAATTGTCTTTATTTCTAGCAGCAATAACCACTTTATATCCACACTTTCCAAAATGTTCAGCACATGCTTTACCAATTCCGGAAGATGCTCCAGTTATTATTGCAACTTTGTTCAGCATTTTTTCTTTTTTTACAAATCTATAAAAAAGTTTAGTAGAAGAAATTAATCAATCATTTACTTTAGAACTTTTTCATCAAACAATACTAAATAATCTGCGGTAATTACAGCATATTCAGAAGTTGAAAATTGCACTTACTATGTAACAACAACACTGTTAATCAACCAATTAAAACAAATAATTTAAAAAAGGCATTTTAAGTTTTGTTATTTAAAATAAGGCATTTATATTTGCACTCCTTTTTTGAGGAGACCTGGTAGCTCAGCCGGTAGAGCATTTCACTTTTAATGAAAGGGTCCCGGGTTCGAATCCCGGCCAGGTCACAACACAAAAAACCCGTATTTAAAGAGTACGGGTTTTTTTTACTATTTTTGAAACGATTGAGTATGCCCACGTGGTGAAATTGGTAGACACGCCATCTTGAGGGGGTGGTTCCGTTAGGTGTGCTGGTTCGAATCCAGTCGTGGGCACAATTTACTCTTCAATTATTACTCCTTTATGAGGGCGTAATGCATCTCTAAAAAATATCATATCTTTTTCGTCAACAATCAAATAGGTTGACCAAAATACACCTGATTGTTCGGCTCCTGTTGTTAAGTGGTTAAAATTGTGTTTCTCCAAAAATTCTCGAATATGAAATTCGTGATGTTTGGCAGTTCCTTCAGATTCCGGTCCGGAAAAATTCCACAACAATTTAATCTTTCTGCTCATTTTACGGTTGAGAAAAGTTGGGGTTATTTATAAAACTGCTGTCGGATAAAGACAATAAAAAAGCTTTTAATGCTGCTTTGTCCGCAGGAGATAGCTGAACTCCACCTTGTCCAATATATTTTAGCAATGGGTCAACTGTTGAAGAATTTTGCAAACCCTCGCTATAATGATTGATAACCTCATCAAGAGTTGCAAACCTTCCGTCGTGCATATAGGGTGCTGAATAGGCAAGATTTCTTAAAGAAGGTGTCCTAAATTTACCATTATCACTGGCTATTCCCGTTATTGAACCTAACCCTAAGTCAGTAAAAGTTGCATCTAACCCATTGTTATGAAATAAATTATCTGTCCATAAAGGATTTGCAGCATTTCCATGACAATGAAAACAGTCGCCTCTATTTTCTGCCATAAACACGTTAAATCCTTCTATTTCTAGTGCTGTCAATGAAATTTGTCCATTCAAATATTGATCAAATCTTGAATTTCCTGAAATTAAAGTTCGTTCAAACTGAGCGATGGCTTTTGTTACCAAAATAGAATCTATTGTTGAAGTACCAAAAGCGGCATTGAACAAGCCAGGATAAACAGAATGACTTTGCAGGCTAGACATTGCGTTCACCCATGTATTATGCATTTCTATGGGGTTTACAACTGGACCTAGAGCTTGATCTTCAACACCAGAGGCTCTTCCGTCCCAAAAAAATTGGTTTCCCCAATTCCAAGCCATATTAAAAATTGGCATGGCATTTCTATTTCCCTGTATTCCATCTATACCGGTACTGAAACGGGTACTTTCACTAAATGCAAATTGAGGAGCATGGCATGTGGCACAAGACTGGTTACCGTTTCCGGATAAAATAGGGTCATAAAAAAGTTTTCTACCCAAGGCAACACCTTCTACAGTTGTTGGGTTATCACTTGGAATATAGGGTTGAGAAATGTATTGAGCAAAAAGTGGTGGTATTTCCAAATTTAAGGGTGTCGGATTATTTGTTGTCGGTGTGTTTTTTGGTGTTTCAACAACTTCTTTTTCAGGGTCTTTAGCACAAGAAAAAATCATGGTTAAAGTCAATAATAAAAGAATATTTCTACTTTTAATAATCATAATCATTTTCTATAAGATTAAAAAAATTACTGAACTACAGTTCCTAAGCTGAATACATCAACTCCATTTGATTGCATATTTCGCTGAGCAGTATAATTCATCATAAGTCCACTGTGGTAGTCATTCAAACTCCAAGTATATGGATTTTTATACCATTCTGAAATATCCATTTTAAATTGTATAGTTGCATTATTTGTTATAGAAATTGCACCCAAATCGGCAACAAAATAGTTCTGAACGTTGGTCATTGTCATCATGTCGTGAGCTGTTCCCATGTGATAGGCATAAGTTGAATCATTGCCTTGGAATTTATATTTGCCTTCCATCATCATGAAATGATATCCTCCACCAATAGAAGTTGGCCAATTCCAACTGACAGAATTTAAATCAGTATAAATGTTCGAAACATTATCAGTACTATCAAAGCCAAAATTAAATCGTATGCTTGTGTAGTTATCAAAAGGAACATCAAGCGTTGTTTCCCAAGTTTGTGTAGTTTCATCACCTAAATCAACTAATTTGTAACCTTCAATCAAAACGCTGTCGCCATTTGATTTCATTAATCGAACATCGGATACCAAATACATTAGTTTTGTTAAACTAAGTGTATCACCAAAAGCATTTATAAAACTAAATGCTGGAGCGTGTACATCAGTGTGTGATACAGAAATTCCGTCAAAATGATGAACAAATTTAAAAGTCAACTTACCCGATGTGGCAACAGGCACTTCCGGAGTTTTGTAAACACATGTTCCATTGTCTTTTTCAGCATTTGCGTCATAGTTCAGTGCTGTTGGGTCTGTGCAACCTTCTTTTTTTGAGCACGATGATAAAATAGAAAGAACAGTTAACAATAAAGTTGCTTTGATAAAATTTTTCATGATTTAGATAATTTATTTTGATAAAATTAAGCCCAAAAATTAACTTTTTGTATGATATTCAACACATCATTGAAAGTCTAATCTCAATTTTATCCAATAATTTTACGGATATTTGAACTACAAACAAGCCAATTTTCTTTGCAAAACAACGAATTGATAGTAATTTTAGGTCCAACAGCCACAGGAAAAACAAAGTTGGCAGCTCACTTGGCCGACAAAATAGATGGTGAAGTTATAAGTGCTGATTCCAGACAAGTATATAAAGGAATGGACATAGGAACAGGAAAAGATTTGGCTGATTTTGTTATTGAAAATAAAAAAATTCCCTATCATTTAATTGATATTATTGATGCCGGCAAGGAATATAACGTATTTGAATTTCAAGAAGACTTTTACAAAGTGTTCAGCGAGATCACAAATCGAAATAAAAAAGCTATTTTATGCGGTGGATCAGGCTTGTACTTAGAATCAGTTTTAAAAAGCTATCAGTTTATGAAAGTTCCTGCAAATATGGAATTACGCGAAGAGTTAGAAAAAAACAATATTGAGGAGTTAAATACTATTTTACAAAAACTCAAGCCAATTCATAATACTACCGACAGCGTTTATAAAAAAAGAATAATCAGAGCTATAGAAATAGCAATATATCAAAAAGAAAATCAATCCGTATCACGTGAATACCCAAAACTTAATTATAAATTGTTCGGGATACATTTTGAACGTGAAATCCTAAAAAAAAGGATAACTCAGCGACTGTTGCATAGGATTGAAAACGAAGGAATGATTGACGAAGTAAAAACATTAATCTCAAACGGAATTTCTCAGGAAAAACTAATGTTTTATGGATTGGAATATAAATTCATAACTCTATTTCTGAATAATGAGTTGAGTTATGAAGAGTTAATTGAAAAATTAACGGTATCGATTCATCAGTTTTCCAAGCGACAAAGCACATGGTTCAGAAAAATGGAGAGAGAAGGGTTTCACATTCACTGGATTGACGGAAATTTATCTCTGTCTGAAAAACTAAGAACTATTTTGGAACAAATTAATTAAATTTGGTTCAACAAATTACTAATTAATTTGAATACTTCCCTAGCTAATTTTGCAGTTTATAATTCATCAGCCGGCTCAGGCAAAACTTTTACTTTGGTAAAAGAATACTTGAAAATTGCCCTCAAAACAAAAGATTCAAATGCATATCGGACAATCCTTGCCATTACTTTTACCAATAAGGCTGCCGCCGAAATGAAAGACCGAATCATTGAAACCCTACAATATTTTGCTGAAAACAAAGAATTTAAAAGTACATCAAAAACATTACTTGAACTTTACTTAAACCCAGACAATGAAGATTATTTAGGCATCACACAAGAAGAAATCAAATTAAGAAGCCAAAAAGTTCTTGGCTCGATTTTGCACAATTATAATGATTTTGCTATCAGTACCATAGATAAATTTACAACAAAAATTATCCGAACATTTACTATGGACTTGAAACTTCCATTAAATTTTGGGATAGAACTCAACGAGAAAGAAGTAATTGAAAATGCTGTTGACCTACTATTAGCTGATATCGGAACAAATGAACAGCTAACTCAACTATTATTGAATTACAGCAAAGAGAAAGCCGATAGCGAAAAAAGCTGGAAGATAGATAGCGACTTAATTAGTTTTACCAAAAAAATTATTCAAGAAGGCGGGGAACAACATTTAGAAACGCTTAGAGAATTGAGCATTGATAATTTTAATGCAATTCATAAAACAATTGTAGATGAAAACAAAGCTTTTGTAGCTAAAGTTCGTAGTGTTGGTACAGAAACTATGCACTTTTTTGAAAGTTTAGGAATAACAGAAAACTATTTTCTAAAAGGATATATTTATAAGTTTTTTAAAGCCTTGTCAGAATATTCTGGTGGAGAGATAAAAGAAAACAAAACAGTTAATAATTCATTTACAAACACAGAAGAATGGTATCCTCAAAGACTAAGTTTAAATGAAAAAAATTTAATAGACAGCAACAAAGAAAATATTACCGTTTTTTATAAGAAATATGAAAATCTAAAAGGAAAAGAATACAGTGATTATTTAATAAAATCAAACTTCTTAAAGAATTTCTACCAAACAGCGGTTATCAACGAAATTGAAAAAACAATTGCTGAGTACAAGTCCGACAACAATATTCTAACCCTTTCTGATTTTAATAAAAAAATTTCAAACATAATTCTAACTGAATCCATTCCATTTATTTACGAACGTTTGGGTGAAAAATATCATCATTTTATGATAGATGAATTTCAGGACACTTCAGTTCTTCAGTGGCAAAATTTAATTCCATTAGTAGAAAATTCTTTAAGTAATGGCAGCTACAACATGGTGGTTGGTGATGCAAAACAAGCTATTTATAGGTTTAGAGGTGGTGAAGTAGAACAAATCATCAATCTGCCGAAAATATTTAACAACAACAATCCTTTTTTGATTGAAAGAGAAAAAGCCCTTATCAGAAATTTTAAACCAAATAACCTTGACACAAACTTTCGCTCAAAAACAGAAATAGTTACATTTAACAATCAATTCTTCAACTTTGTTTCCACATTTCTATCCGCACGATACTCCAATTTATACAGCAAACTAAATCAAAAATCAAACATAAAAAATACAGGAGGTAGCATTGATATTTTACTTCTCGACAAAGATGAATATAAAGAAAACACCTTGAAATCAATTTTGGATTTTATCAACCAATGCAGAAACGACGGTTTCAAACTAAACGACATAGCTATCCTTTATAGAAATAACAATTTTGGCTCTGAAATTTCCAGGTTCTTGTTAGAAAACAATATTTCGGTTATTTCTTCTGAAGGCTTATTAATAAACAGTTCGCTCGATGTAAAGTTTATACTAAACCTTTTAAAATACATTTCAAATCCAAAAGATAAAAGTTGCCATCTCAATTGTATAAACTACCTAATCAATACAAAATATCCGGAAGAACAAATTGCTATTTATTTTAACTCAGACAGCGATGATGCATTAAGCAACTTTTTAGAAAAACACAACCGTAAATTTGAACTAGACAGGATTACCCAATTATCAATTTATGAATTGGTTGAATATTTAATTAATCATTTTGAATTGTCTCAAACATGCAACACGTATCTAGAATTTTTCATTGATAAAATTCATCTGTTTGCAACAAAAAATAACAATTCAATTCTTGATTTTCTTGATTGGTGGGAACAAAAATCTGAAAAATTTTCAGTAATAATTCCTGAAGGCATTGAAGCCGTTCAAGTGATGAGTATTCATAAATCAAAAGGGCTCGATTTTTCAGTCGTTATCTATCCACATAAAAATTCAAAAAAAAATAATGATTCGTTTTTTTGGACAAGAAAACCTATTGTTAAGGGCTTAGAAGCAACATATATTGCCCAAAAAACAGAGTTGACAGAAACTGAACTAAAAGACGAATACGAATATGAAATAGAAAAATCATTATTAGATGATATAAACGTGCTTTATGTAGCACAAACTCGACCAAAAAATAGGTTGTATATTATTTCTAATCAGCTTGAATACACGAAGAATAACGAGTTAACCAAAGATTCACAGAAAAACTATTACGGGCTTTTTTGTCGGTTGGAAACTATGACAAAAATTTCTGAAAACCACTATTTATATGGTAAACATACTCCTTGTGTTCAAAACGCAGAAGAAAAACCAAAAAAGTGTTATACCATGTCTAACATTCATTATACACCATGGAGAGATAAAATATCTATAAGTTACCAGGCACCAAAATTCTGGGAAGTTGAAAACCCAAAAACATCAACCGATTACGGAAAAAAACTTCACCAAATTTTATCAACTATCAACCAACT
Organism: Flavobacteriales bacterium; assembly: GCA_020853105.1. Classification (GTDB taxonomy): domain Bacteria; phylum Bacteroidota; class Bacteroidia; order Flavobacteriales_E; family Vicingaceae; genus Vicingus. The sequence continues at coordinate 77,083 of JADYZM010000061.1, forward strand.
ATCAGACATTGATACTATTCTCAATGATTTCTATTTGAAAGGTATTATTAATCAAGACGAAAAAACAAAAATTTCTATCGAAATTCAAGAATTACTAACTATACTCGAAATTGCTAATTTTTTTAACGATTACATTTCGTTTAAAGCAGAAGCTGCTATTTTGGATATTGATGGAAAATCGTATCAGCCTGATAGAATTTTAGTAAAAAATAACGAAACTGTAATTTTGGATTACAAATCAGGGCAAAAAAAAGAAAAACATAAAGACCAAATTTTACACTACAAGTTACTGCTTGAAAAAATGGGGTATCAAAATGTAAAGTGTCATTTACTCTATTTCAAGGACAAAGAGTTGATTTCCGTGTAGTTTTAGTTTTTTCATTTCATACAAATTCTACCACTTACCCCCTTTACTTTTCCACTGGTGTAATTTTATAACCAACATCTTTTTATACTATCTAAATTTGATTTTGGTTAAATTGTCCGTTAATTGCAATGATTGAAATAAAAAACCTACATAAATCCTACAAAATTGGTAAAAACGAACTTCACGTTTTAAAAGGTATCAACTTTTCTGTTGAAAGTGGAGAAATGGTAGCAATCATGGGTTCATCGGGGTCTGGAAAATCTACCTTGCTCAACATTATTGGTATGCTTGACATTTTAGATAGTGGAACATATACCCTAGATGGAGTTCCTATTGTTGAACTTAATGAAACAAAAGCTGCCAAATACAGAAATCGTTTTTTGGGATTCATTTTTCAATCCTTTAACCTAATTAGCTATAAAACGGCATTAGAAAATGTGGCTCTCCCACTCTACTATCAAAAGATTTCAAGAAAAGAGAGAGAATCAAAATCAATGCATTACTTGGAAAAAGTCGGACTATCAAACTGGGCAGCACATTTACCAAATGAACTTTCAGGAGGTCAAAAACAACGTGTTGCTATTGCCAGAGCTTTAGCTGCTGAACCAAAAGTACTCTTAGCTGATGAGCCAACAGGAGCCTTAGATTCTAAAACCTCTTATGAAGTAATGCAATTGCTGCAACAAATAAACGACGAAGGAAAAACCATTTTGGTAGTTACTCACGAAGAAGACATCGCAAAAATGTGTAAAAGAATAGTGAACTTAAAAGACGGGGTGATTATAAACGATGAAAAAATAAATCAGAAAAGAGCTATCGACTATGTTTAGCAGCGATAATTGGCAAGAAATATTTCAAACCATTAAGAAAAATAAGCTCCGTACTTTTCTTTCGGGATTTACAGTTTCTTTAGGATTACTTATTTTTATCACCCTGCTCGGATTAGGAAATGGCTTAAAAAATTCGTTCAATCAGTTTTTTATGGACGATGCAACCAACTCCTTTTATATTTTTCCAGGTCAAACCAGCATTCCGTATGGAGGATATAGCGTAAACAGAACTATTGAATTTAAAAACGATGACATCAGCGATATCCAACGAAATTTCCCTGAATATTTAGAATACATAACCCCTAAAATGCATAGAAACGGAACTATTTCGTATAAAAATGAATCCAATTCATACACTTACATTGGTGTTGCACCATCACATCAAATTGCTGAAAAAACAATACTGATGAAAGGCAGATTTATCAATGAACTAGATATTAAAAACAAAACCAAATATGCAGTAATTGGGAGGCTTGTTGAAGATGACTTATTTGGAAATGAAAATTCATTAGAGAAATACATCGTAATCAACTACACTGCTTTTAGAGTTATAGGTGTTTTTCAAGACGAGGGAGGCGACAATCAAGAACGAAGTATATTCATACCCTATTCCACAATCCAACTGCAAGAAAAAAACACAGATAAAGTCAATCACATAGTACTTGCTTTTAAACCTGAAATTGGATATGAAGGAGCCATGATTTTTGAAGAAAAATTAACCACCTTCTTTAAAGAAAAACACAGCATTTCACCCGATGACGAAAATGCAATATACATTAGAAACGTAGCGGATGACATGAACGAAAACCAACAATTGTCTGGTGTGCTAACATTAATTGTAAGCTTTGTGGGTATTGGTACCCTTATTGCAGGAGTGATTGGAATCAGCAACATAATGGTTTTTGTAGTTAAAGAACGAACTAAAGAAATTGGAATTCGAAAAGCTCTTGGAGCTACTCCTTTTTCAATTATAACAATGATTCTGCAAGAATCTATTTTCATTACAGTAATTGCTGGCTATTTTGGACTTTTTATGGGAATTTTTATTCTTCAAGCCATAGGTAACAAACTGGAATATTATTTTATTTTAGACCCATATATTGATATGGGAACTGCAATTACAGCAACAATAATATTAATAACTTTTGGAGCTTTCGCAGGGTACTTACCTGCAAAAAGAGCCGCTCAAATTCGACCTATAGTAGCATTAAATGATAAATAACGATGTTGTTTAGAAGGGATACATGGACAGAAATATTTAGCTCTATCACTAAAAATAAAGCCAGAACAACCATTACTGTTATAGGAGTACTGTGGGGAATTTTTATTTACATCACTCTTTCCGGAGCTGCAAAAGGTTTAGACAATGGGTTTGAACGCCAATTTAAGCGAGTTGCCATGAACAGTATGTTTGTGTGGACACAGCAAACCAGTGTTCCATACAAAGGTTATAAAACAGGAAGATCCATACAATTGAAATTAAAAGACATCAGTAAATTAAAACAACAAGTAGCTGAAATTCAATACATAGCACCAAGAAATGCCAAAGGAGTTTTTGGTGGCGAATCACCAATTATTAATAGAGGTTTGAGACATGGGAACTACAATGTATATGGTGATTTTCCGGTTGTGGTCAAAATCGCAACTAAAGATATTTATGACGGTGGGCGTTTTATAAATGAGGCTGACATCACAGAGTCTCGAAAAGTATGTGTAATAGGTGAGCGAACACAAAATGAACTGTTCCTAAAAAAAGAAAATCCTATAGGAAAGTTTATCAGTATTGATAAAATCTTTTTTCAGGTGGTTGGAGTACATAAATTTCAACAAGGAGGCGGATTTGAAGACGATGGAGACATTTATATACCGTTTACAACTTTCAGAAAATTATACAATGCAGGAGACAACGTAGGCTGGCTTGCCATTGCAGCCTATAACAATGTTGATGTTATGGAAGTAGAAAAAAAAGTAAAAAACGTATTAAAAGAACAGCACAATATTGCTCCTGACGACGACCGTGCAATAGGATCTTTTAATTTAGGGGAAATTTTCAATAAAGTTCAGGGATTTTCTAAGGGTTTAACCCTTTTGTCGATGATTGTCGGAATTGCAACAATTTTAGCAGGAGTAATTGGTATTGGAAATATCCTATTGATTTCCGTTAGAGAACGAACAAAAGAATTGGGCATCAGAAGAGCATTAGGAGCAACTCCCGGCGAAGTTCGTGGGCAAATTATAATTGAATCCGTTTTTTTAACACTTATTTCGGGCATATTTGGAATAATTCTAGGAGCTTTAGTTTTAGCCGGAGTGAACGAAGGAACAAAAGATGTAACTGATTTTCCATATACCAACCCAACAGTACCAATTCCATTTATTTTAGGAGCATTATTAATTATGATAGTTATGGGAACCTTGATAGGATTGATACCTGCTCAAAGGGCAGTGAGCATAAAACCTATTGACGCATTAAGAGAAGAATAATAAGTAAACATACAAACAACAAATAATAAACACACAACAAATAAAATAGAACATGAAAAGAGTATTTAGATACATATTGATAATAATTACCATACTGGGAATTGTTTTTGCAACCGGCTTTTTTATTAACTCAAACAGTCAGCCTGCAGTTCAATACAAAACGCAACAGGCAAAAAAAACAACAATTATCAAAAAAACGGTAGCAACTGGTAAAGTTGTTCCTGAAGATGAAGTTGAAATTAAGCCGCAAATATCCGGTATTTTAGAAGCTATTTTGGTAAAAGAAGGCGATAAAATTAAAGTGGGTGATTTGATTGCAAAAATTAAGGTTATTCCGAATGAATCTACATTAAATGCAGCTTTGGGCAGAGTGAAAAACGCAAAATTCAATCTTGACAATACCACATTGGAATTTAACCGCAACAAGCAACTTTTTGAAAAAAATGTGATTTCCACTCAGGATTACAATAACTCTGAGTTAAAATTCAATCAAGCAAAACAAGAACTGATTAATGCAGAAAACGATTTGCAAATTATTCAACTAGGTACTCGCGACGGCGGAGTTGCAAATACAAACATAAAAGCCACTATTTCCGGAACTGTTTTGGAAATCCCCGTTAAAAAAGGAGATCAAGTAATAGAAAGCAACAATTTTAACCCAGGAACAACTGTAGCATTTATTGCCAACTTAGAAAATATGGTGTTTGAAGGAAAAGTGGACGAAGCAGAGGTTGGAAAACTAAAAAAAGGAATGGATTTAAAAATTAATTTGGGTGCTATCGGAGACAAAGAATTTGATGCAAAACTTAGATTTGTTGCTCCTAAAGGCGTTGAAGAACAAGGTGCTGTTCAATTTAAAATTGAGGCTGATGTATTTTTAGATGCCGATTTTTTTATTAGAGCAGGCTATAGTGCAAATGCTTCTTTGATTTTAGATAAAAAAGTAAACGTGTTGGCAATAGAAGAAGCTCTCCTTCAATTTGATGCCGAAACAAAAGCTCCTTATGTAGAAGTAGAGATTGGTGAGCAAAAATTTGAAAGAAAAGATGTAAAGCTTGGACTTTCAGACGGAATACATGTAGAAATTCTTTCTGGAATAACTGAGAAAGACAAAATAAAAGTTTGGAACATTACTCAACCTAATAAATTAGAAAATAAAGTTAGTATAGAATAATATGAAAATCAATTCGATAAAAATACTGTTGTTATTCATTAGTTGTAGTATTTCTGCATATTCACAACCAGAAAACTCTTCAAAAATATGGACTCTAAAAGAATGTATAAATCACGCTTTAGAAAATAATATATCTATAAAAAAATCCGAACTAGAAAAAGTTAACAAACAACAAGACGTAAGACAAGCAAAGGGTAACTTTCTTCCCAACTTAAACGCTTCTGCAAGTCAGAACTACAATTTTGGATCCTCCATAGATGTAACAAACAACCGTGTTTCAGCAGATTATCGCTCAAACAATTACAGTCTCAATTCTAACTGGGTATTATTTGATGGTTTTGCAAATATACATACACTCAATAGAGCTAAAATAAATATTGCCATTCAAGAAGCAAATATTGTGAAAATGAAAAATGATATTTCGCTCAATGTGGTAAACAATTACTTACAAGTTCTGTTTGCGAAAGAACAAATTAAAATTGCAAATTTTCAAGTCAATATTAGTGAAAAGGAATTAGAAAGAATAACCGCTCTTGTTGAAGCCGGAGCAGTTCCAAAAGGAGACATGCTCAATGCTAAAGCCACTTTAAGCACAGATATTCAAACACTAACCGAAGCCCAGAATAATTTTGAAATGGCAACACTTCGACTAGCTCAACTGTTGTTAATTCCTGAAGGTACCATTCAAATTGAAGAAATTCAAGTTGCCGAACCAACAAACACCATGGCTTCAAACAGTTCAACAGTAATCTATGATAAAGCTGTTGGATTTTTTCCTGAAATCAAAGCTGCTCAATTGGTAATTCAAAGTGCTGATAAAAGTATATCTATTTCAAAGGCTGATTATTTACCTACATTATCATTTAATTACAGCTTAAGTACTGCCTACCAACACCGACAAGGTTTTCCAGATTATTATTCTTATAACAAGCAATTGGATAATAATTTAGGACATGTTTTAGGGCTAACACTCAGCATACCTATTTTTAATCGGTTTCAATTTCGGTCAGCAGTTTCTAGAGCAGAAATTAATAAAGAACAAGCAACTTTCGACTTAGAAAGCGAAAAAATCAAATTGAGAGAATCCGTGCAATTGGCTTATACTGATGCAAGTACTGCAGCAAAATCATACGAAGCTGCTAAAAATTCAGTTGATGCACAAAGAGAAGCTTTTGATTATGCCAATGAGAAGTTTCAAGTGGGAAGCATTAGCAGCTACGATTTTAATCAATCAAAAAATCGTTTGTTTTCATCTGAAACTCAGTTAATACGTTCAAAATATGATTATACTTTTAAAGTAAAAGTACTTGAATTTTACTACGGAGTTCCAATAATTTCTGAGTAATTTAATTTCCAAGCATAAAAAAACCTCTATAAAATAGAGGTTTTTTTATGCTTGTTAGCCATTAAAATGGCAAATCATCTTCTTCAGTTGGAAGGGGCGCAGATTCAATTGCAGGAACTGAATTTGCTTGGTAATTAGCTTGATTTGTTACAGAAGCAGCAGTAATTTTCCACGCATCAATGTTGTGGTAATATTTTCCGTTAAATTCCCTTGAAGAAACATTGAATGATACTTCAAGTTCTTGTCCAGGCATAAAATTTCTTAACATTGAAATTTTATCATCACCAAACAAACTGAAACAAATTTCGGGGTTAAATTGATCACCCGAATCTAAAATAAAAAATTGTTTCTTCCATTCTTTACCTGCTTTGCTTGAACCAGATTCTACGGGCAAAATTTTCACTAACTTTCCTTTGATTGTTAAACTCATAATCTTTGATTTTAATTTCTACCAAATTAAACAAACTAAGTATGCATACGGATTTAAACAAGAATAATTTTTAAACAATGCTACAATTCTTTATTTATCTGGCGTTCGAGCTCTTCTATTGTCAGGTTATATAAAATATCACCTTTTTTACTTAATGAAATTTTTCCTGTTTCTTCTGAAACAATGATAGCAAGTGCTTGAGTAGATTCAGTAATTCCTGCTGCCGAACGGTGGCGAAGCCCAAAACGGGACGGAAAATCATGGTTATCCGAAATTGGTAAAATACAACGAGCTGCCTTAATCAAATTGTCTTGAATGATTACTCCCCCATCATGTAATGGACTATTTTTAAAAAAAATATTTTCAACTAAGGAAGAAGAAATTTTTGCATTGATTTTTTCACCTGAATCAATATACGTTTTCAGTTCGGCGTTCAAATCCAACACAATAAGTGCACCTGTTTTTGTTTTAGAAAGATTTTTAGTTGCTTCTAAAATTGGCTTCAAATCAATTTTCTCGTGTTGATCGATTTTATTTTGAATCAATCCAAAAAAACTACCTTTTCTGGTTGCAAACAAGCGATTATTTCCAATCATCAATAAAAATCTTCTTATTTCTTGTTGGAACACAATAATAAGAGCTAACATACCCAAACCGATGAATTTACCTAGAATTTCGCTCAATAACTGCATATTAAAAATCTCAGCCATTTTCCAAAACAAATAAATAGCAAGAACTCCCACAAAAATCTTAATCGCTACAGTCCCTTTTATTAATTTATAAATTTGATATAGAATTATTGATACTACAAGAATATCGAGTATATCCAACCATCTGACAGAAATGAACAATAAAGATGATAAGTCCAACATGTTCCAAATATACGTTTTAATTTTTTTTTGTGATAGCCACAAAATATTGATTTCAAACAATTCTATTTGTAAATTGTTAAAAATGAAACTATTTTTGCTTGGAATCCTTTTTTTAATTTTTCATGAAACTATTTTTTATTTCTGTTTTCACATTTTTTGTTTTCAAACTTGCTGCTCAAGAAAATATTACTAAAACTGCCAGTGAAAACTTTAATTCAGGAAACTTTAATCAAGCATTGGTTAATTATTTGGAACTGCTTAAAACAGAACCTGATAATTCTAAATACAACTATCGGATTGGCGTTTGCTATCTCAACACTAATATCGATAAGGCAAAAGCTGTATCTTATCTCGAAAAAGCTATTCAATCGACAGATGCTGACCCAAACAGCTATTATTTATTAGGTAGAGCCTATCATTTTGCTTATCGGTTCAAAGATGCAATAAAAATGTATGAGAAGTTCAAAACTTTGCATAAAGGAACGCCCGAAAATATTATTGATACAGACAAACAAATTGAATACTGCTACAACGCTATCGAATTAATGAAATTTCCGGTTGACGTTACATTCACCAATTTGGGTCCAACTATTAATTCAAAATACAAAGACTATTACCCTTTTGTATCAAAAGATGAAAGCTTCTTAATTTTCAACTCCAAAAGAGACGACGGCAGCAGTAAAATGCCTGACGGTTCATTTAATTCGCAAATATATTTTTCGAAAACTAAAAATGGAGCTTTTACCAAAGCCCGAGATTTGGATCAAAACATCAATACAATAAATGGAAATGAGGAAATAGTTGGTATGTCCCCCGACGGAGATTTTATATTACTTTATTTTGAAAATGATAAAGATTTTGACAACTTATACATTGCTGAATTTCAAAACGACGAGGTAAAAAATCTACAAAAGCTGCCTAAAACAATCAACTCAAAAAGTCATGAGATTGCTGCAACAATTTCTAAAAATGGAGATGTTATTTATTTTGCCAGTGATAGAGAAGGCGGATTTGGTGGTGTTGACTTATACATGTCATTGAGATTACCAAATGGAGAATGGGCTCCCGCACAAAATTTAGGTTCCGGAGTAAACACTCCATCAGATGAAGATTTTCCAAACATTTCAGACGACGGAAAAACATTGTATTTTAGCTCAAAAGGACATACCAGTATGGGTGAATATGATATTTTTAAAGCCGAATGGAATAGTACTAAACGCATTTGGACAGATGTTAAAAATATAGGCTTCCCTGTTAATACACCTGAAGATAACACCAATTTTAGAGCCTCTGAAAACGGAAGAAATGGCTATATATCTGCACTCAGGGCAGACGGATTCGGTGATTTTGACATCTATTCAGTTACTTTTAACGAAATTGAGCCTGACTATACAGTTCTTAAGGGTTATATTACTACAGAAGATGCTACAACAATCATTAAAGATGTGTTTATTTCAGTAATAGATTTATCAAATGACGAACTCTACGGAACTTATCTAACAAACCCAATTACAGGTAGATATATTATCATTTTACCGCAAGGAAATTTTAATATGATGATTGAAGTTCCAGGGTTCAAAGTTTACACAGAAAATATTGAAATTCAAGGCAAAAGCGATTACCGAAGCTTAATTAAAAGAGATATTGCTTTAAAAAAAGAGTAAATCCATAAGTTTTCAAACAATATTAACACTGTAATTTTGATTGCTGAAATTCAACGAATTTTGAGAAAATCAAAAATACATGCAACAATATCTGGATTTATTAACACACATCATTGAAAACGGAAGTCAAAAAGGAGACAGAACCGGCACAGGAACTATAAGCTGTTTTGGCTATCAAATGCGATTCGATTTGAGCAAAGGTTTTCCGTGTTTAACCACCAAAAAATTACACCTGAAATCAATTATTCATGAACTACTCTGGTTTATCAGCGGAGATACAAATATTAAATATCTAAAAGATAACGGTGTAAGTATTTGGGACGGTTGGGCAAATGAAAATGGAGATTTAGGACCTGTTTATGGGTATCAATGGAGAAATTGGAACAGCGAAGGTATAGACCAAATTTCAGAATTAATAAACGAAATAAAAACAAACCCTAACAGCAGAAGGTTAATGGTTTCTGCTTGGAATCCCAGTGTAATGCCTAACACAAAAGTTTCTTTTGCAGAAAATGTAGCTAACAACAAAGCAGCACTCCCCCCCTGTCATGCATTTTTTCAATTTTATGTTACCGATGGAAAATTATCTTGTCAGTTGTATCAACGAAGTGCTGATACGTTTTTGGGTGTGCCATTCAATATAGCTTCTTATGCCTTATTCACTATGATGGTTGCTCAAGTTTGTAATTTAAAATTCGGTGAGTTTATTCACACCTTTGGAGATGTTCATTTGTATAACAATCATATAGAACAAGCTAAACTTCAACTATCCAGAACACCGAAAAAATTACCAACCATGAAAATCAACCCCAACATCAAGAGTATTTTTGATTTTAAATTTGAAGATTTTGAGTTGATTGATTATGACCCTCACCCCCACATCAAGGCAGAAGTATCTTTGTAAAATGCAAAAACTCAACCTACCTGATTACGACTTTAAGTTTAAAAAACAACAAGGTAAAACCTATATTTTTGACGACTTTCGAAAAAAATATGTTGTGATAACCCCGGAAGAATGGGTTCGGCAGAATCTTATTAATTTTTTGGTTGAGAAAAAAAATTATCCGAAATCACTGATTGTTGTTGAAAAAGGATTAAAAATAAATGATTTAGTTAAACGGGCTGATGTGTTGGTTTATAAAAATTCACAACCTATCTTACTAGTTGAATGCAAATCTCCATCTGTAAAGATTTCTCAAGAAACTTTTGACCAAATTTCCCGATATAATTTGGCTTTTAAAGTTCCCTATTTATTGGTTTCAAATGGATTAAACCACTATTGCTGTAAAATTGATTTTACCAATCAGTCTTTCCGGTTTTTATCCGATATTCCGGCTTTTACTGAACTTTAATATCATTATTTTTTAAACTCAGAATGTGTTTTCTCGAGAATTTTAAATGCTGCTGCTGTATTTGCTGCTTCGGCATAAGTTCTCAACACAGGCTCTGTTCCTGATGGACGTATCATTACCCATTCATCATTATCAAAGAAATATTTATATCCATCAACATCTTCAACACTTCTAACCTCTAAATCCATAAACTTTTTGTAAGAGTTAGATGCACATTTTTTCATTATGCGTTGTTTTTCGGCTTCAGTCAGATGAAGATCAATTCTCTCAAACTTAAATTCACCCACAATTTTATATACATCTTGAATAAGTTGTTCTAATGTTTTTCCGGATTTCACCATATATTCCCAAATAATCATTCCCATCCAAATTCCGTCACGTTCAGGAATATGCCCTTTAACAGCAATTCCACCCGATTCTTCACCGCCCAGCAAAACGTCTTCTTTTACCATCACTCCTGCAATATACTTAAACCCAATTGATGTAACTTGATAGTCTAACCCGTAGTAATCACACATTTTTTTAACTTTAGGAGTTACAGAAAATGCATTAACAACTTTACCATTCAATTTTTTAACCTCAACCAAGTATTTTATCAATAACAAAATAATGTGATGAGAATCAACAAATTCACCGGAACTGTTGTACAATCCAATCCTGTCAGCATCGCCATCAACAGCTAATCCACAATTAATCTCACCTTCTGATAGTCTTATCATTTCAGAAAATTCCAATAAATTTCTATGTATGGGTTCTGGAGCAATTCCATCAAAACCGGGGTTATGTTCGCAATGTAAAAAATCAATATTTGGTAACAATCTACGCATTACGTTCTGTCCGGCACCATACATGGCATCAAAAGCAAAATTGAGTTTTGAATTTCGAATGGCTTCCATATCAAAATTTGCTTCAACATGATTAACGTACATAGTCTCTAAGTCAATGTATTCAACCATTCCTTTATCTACTAACTTTTTTAAATCAATAATTTCAAGGTTAATGTTATTGCTATCGGGGATTAAATCTTCTACTTCTTGAATTTCTTTAGGTAAAAGTGGACCTCCAAAACTTCCTTTCAATTTAAATCCATTGTAAGAAGGAGGATTATGTGAAGCAGTTATTACGATACCCAAGGAAGCCTTTTGTTTAAGTGTTCCTAAACTAACCATTGGAGTAGTAACAAATCCTTTGGCAAGAAAGACTTTAACTCCAGCATTTGCGATTATTCTAGCAGCAGTGTCGGCAAACATTTCACCGGCAAAACGACAATCGTGTCCAATGACTACTGAAGGTTTTTTAAAGTTATGTTTAAGCCATGTAGCTGTTGCAATTGAAACGCGTGCAACATTATCAACGGTATAATCTTTTGCTATAATTGCTCTCCACCCGTCGGTTCCGAATTTTATCTTACTCATCTATTTAATTTTAGGTTACAAGATTACTTCTTTTTTTAGAATTAATCTTTTTGAACTTTTTCAAATCAGAAAAGACTAATTTTGATAAAACCAGTTTAAGTTATGCTTCAACTAAAAACCCATAATTATACCGTTTACTTTGACAAATACTTAGAACTAGTCCCGGAAATACAACTAATTGATGCGTTGAAGTACTCGTTTCATCAACTGGAGTCGTTGGTAATAACTTTTTCAGAAGAAAAAGGGAATTATGCTTATGCACCGGAAAAGTGGACTATCAAAGAATTATTGATTCATTTGATTGATACCGAAAGAATATTTTGTTACAGAGCTTTAACAATTGCAAGAAATGATAAATCTGACATTCCCGGTTTTGATGAAAATTTTTATGTAAAAGAATCAAATGCAGGCTCTCGCACTCTTTCCTCAATTTTAAATGAATATAGGGCTGTTCGGACATCAACAATAAATCTATTTCAAAATTTTTCTGATGAAATGTTGAACAGAAGCGGTAAAGCAAATAATAATTCTATGACTGTTTTATCAATTGGATATTTTATTTCGGGTCATGAGCTGCATCACTTATCCATTTTAAATTCTTTATATTTGGTATAATGAATAGCAAATTAGAAAATTATAATTTTCAGAAAATAATAGCTACAACAGGAGTCATTTTGTTTTTGATGAAGTTGATTGCTTGGTATATTACCAATTCCGTGGCTATATTAACCGATGCACTTGAAGGAATCGCTAATGTTTTAAGCGCTTTTATAGGTCTATACAGTTTATATTTATCATCACTGCCTCGCGATAAAAATCATCCATACGGACACGGAAAAGTTGAATTTATTTCTGCCGCTCTTGAAGGAGCTATGATTGGTTTTGCTGGAATTTGGATAATTTTCGAAGCCATTTCTCACTTTATTCATCCACAACAAATAAAACAGTTGGACTATGGAATGATTTTGATACTGGTTGCCGCATTTGTTAATTTAATTATCGGATACATTGCTGTTCAAAAGGGGAAAAAAAACAATTCAATTGCTTTAATTGCAACCGGTAAGCACTTAATTTCAGATACATTTACTACAATTGGTGTTGTTGTAGGCTTGGCTGTAATATTAATCACCGATATTTTATGGATTGATGGTGCTATTGCTATCATTTTTGGATTAATCATCATTTATACGGGATACCAAATCATTTCAAAATCAGTTTCCGGAATTATGGACGAAGCAGATGAAGACTTATTGAAACAACTAGTAGATTGGTTGAATAAAAATCGAAACGAAACATGGATTGATATGCACAATCTCCGAATTATTAAATATGGAAGTGTGCTACATATCGATTGTCATATCACTCTGCCTTGGTATTTTACTGTGAGAGAGGCTCATAACGAAATAAATAAAATTGAAACATTAGTCAAACAAAAATTTGGTAATAGTGTAGAACTGTTTACTCACAGCGATGATTGCCTTCCCGAATCGTGCAAAATTTGTATTCTTTCGAATTGTGTGCACAGGGTTCATAAACTTGAAAGCAAAATTGAATGGACTATTGAAAACGTTAGAAAAAATGAAAAACACGGCATAGAGTAATTGTTGAAAATGAAAAAATTTAATCTCTTTTTAATCTGTATTTATTTTAGTCTTACTGTAAAAAGTCAAGATAAAGAGATTGATAGCCTTTGGAATTATGTTAATACAGCAAAGGAAGATTCAAACATGGTTTATACCTATCAAACATTAGGCTTTAGATGCGGGTGGCAAAAGGGTAATTATGACACAGCAATTGCACTCGTTAATAAAGCAGTAGAACTTTCTAAAAAAATTAATTACAAAGACGGATTAGCCTCATCATACAATAAGTTGGGTATTGCATTTTATGAAAGATCAGACTACCCGAAAGCAATAGATTATTACTACAAAGCACTTGCTATAAATGAAGTTATGGGCAACAAATATGGGAGAGCAAGTAATATAGGAAATATAGGTATCATATACCAAGATATGAATGAATTTGATAAAGCATTAAATTTCTACTTTCTTGCATTGAGTATTCACAAAGAAGTTGGAGACATAGAAGGACAAGCAGCTAATTTAGGAAACATAGGTATTGTATTTTATTTGAAATTCGATCATTCAAACGCCCTAAAATATTATAATAAAGCACTTAAACTGAATATAGATGCAAAAAACAGTACCGGACAGGCTATTAATTTGGGCAATATTGGTATGGTATATAGTGAACTGAACGAAAAAGAAAAAGCATTAACCTACTTTAAAGATGCTCTTAGGATTAATAAAGAAAATAATGATAAATACGGTCAAGCTGATCAATTGACAAATATTGGAATATTATATTCCGATTTAAAACAATATGCACAAGCAGAGTATTATATAAAACAAGCTATTGATTTACAAATAGAAATAGAGTCATTAAACGAGTTAAAACATAGCTATGAAGGACTATCAGATGTTTATCTTAAAACCAACAGACACAAAGAAGCATTAGAAATATATAAAAAATTCATCTCTGTTCGAGATAGTATCAATAACATAGAAAATACTAAAGCTACAATACAAAAAGAATTACAATTTAACTACGAAAAAAAAGCAACTGCCGACAGCGTTAGAGTAGCCCAAGAAAAAAAAATAGTTACTTCACAATTAGAAAAAGAGAAAACACAGAGAACAGCATTATACTTGGGGTTGATTCTTGTTGGTGTTTTTTCATTATTTATGGCTCAACGATATAGAGTAACCAACAAACAGAAAAAAATTATTGAACAAAAAGAACAAGAAACTCAAAAGCAAAATCTAGTCATTTCCCAACAAAAAGAACTCATCGAAATTCGCCATAAAGAAATAACCGATAGTATCAATTATGCAGAGCGAATACAACATGCATTATTGGCAAGTAAAAAAATATTAGATGAAAATCTACAAGAATATTTTATTTTCTTTAAACCGAAAGATGTAGTAAGTGGAGATTTTTATTGGGCAACAACTTTAAATAACAGAAATTTTGCTTTGATGTGTGCAGACAGCACAGGGCACGGAGTGCCGGGTGCCATTATGAGTATTTTGAATATTGCTTGTTTAAAAGAAACTTCATTATTAGGAATTACAAGCCCCGATTTATTTTTGAATGAAGCAAGAAAATTAGTTATTGAGAATTTAAAAAATGATGGTAGTCCCGATGGTGGCAAAGACGGTATGGACGGCAGTCTGCTTTGTTTTGATTTTGTAAACAAAAAATTGGAATGTGCCAATGCTAATAATCCGGTTTTGATTGTAAGAAATCATGAATTAATTGAAATAAAAGCCGACCGTTTCCCTATAGGAAAGCATGATAGAGATAAAGAACCTTTTACACTTCACACTATTCAATTGCAAGAAGGAGATATGATTTATACTTTTACAGATGGTTTTGCTGACCAATTTGGAGGTGTGCAAGGTAAGAAGTTTAAATACAAAAAATTGCAAGAATTATTAATCCAAATATCAAAAGAAACAATGGCTGACCAAAAACTAAAGCTAAATAATACTTTTAATGAATGGAAAGGCAATCTAGAACAAGTTGATGATGTAACAATATTTGGTGTTAAGATATAAAATAGAGCGGCTATCAATTCTTTTAGCTTAAAAATAATACTTTTCATTTTGTTTGGAAATCCGCCAAAACAGACGACATTGACGGGGCACCCCCACATTACCGCGAGCACCCCACTCGTGGTTTAAAAAAATACGAGGCAGAGCCCTGCAAGTGCGAGGCATCGAGGAAAACAAATTATTTTTGCCTTTCTGCTTTTTTTGTTTTATATTAGCAAAACAAAACTCCATTTTCTTTATGTTGTTTAACATTTCACATAACTTAGAACACACCATTAACCTTGCTGCTGCAGAGAGAGAGAGAGAGAGAGAGTGAGTGAGAGTGAGAGTGAGAGTGAGAGAGAGTGAGAGTGAGAGTATAACTCACCCTTATTTAACAAAAAAGGAGGTGCTTATGATTAGATGAGCACTCGCAGAGTTTTGCCTTTTAGTAACTAAAGGGTAAAGCAACTTTTTTGCTTATTTTTGAGTTTACTAAAATGAGCAATAACTAATTTTATATAAACTAATCTTAATACTTGAACAAAACCCTTTTTATATTATTATGTGTCATACTTAACTTGTTTCAGTATCTACCTAAAAATGGTTTAGCACAAAACTTAATACCTAACCCAAGCTTTGAGGTTTATGATACGTGTCCGAGTAGTGAGTCTCAGCCTAATAATTTTCAATTACAACACGCTTTAGGCTGGCAAATACCGACACTGGCAACAAGTGATTACTTTAATATCTGTAATACAACAGTAGTCGGTGTTCCTACAAATTTTATGGGTTATCAAGTTCCAAAAGAAGGCAATGCTTATGCTGGATTTGGTCTTGAATTTGGTCCACCACATTGGTTTGAATATATACAAACTACTTTAAACTCAAGTTTAATTGAAGGAAATAAGTACAAATTTTCCTTTTATGTTAATCTTGCGAATGGTAGTGATTATGCCCTTGAGAAAATAGGTGCTTGGTTTACTCCTAATGTTATTTCATCTAATAATACTCTACCTTTATTTTCGACATTACCTCAAATAGAAAATACTACTAGTTTTATTACAGATACTGTTGGTTGGACTAAAGTTGAAGGAGAATTTATTGCTAAAGGTGGAGAAAATTATTTAACTATTGGCTACTATTCTGACACAAACAATATAGATACATTAAGGATTAAACCTTTTGCTCCAACCGTTTCATTTTGGATATATTATTATGTAGATGGAATAACATTGGAAGAGGTGGAATCTACTATTGTGATACCAAATATCATAACTCCAAATAGTGATGGAACAAACGATTTATTCCAATTAAACTTTCAATATGAAAGAACTACTATTTATAACCGTTGGGGACAACAACTGTTTGAAAGTAATAATAATGAATCTTATTGGAACGGAAGAACCACAAGTGGCAAAGAAGTACCAGACGGAACGTATTTTTATATCATAACAACTAAAGAGGAAACATATAAAGGTTTTGTACAAGTAATAAGGTAAAATACTTTATTACAATGAAAAAAATAACAATGTGCACCCTATTATTGGGTAGCTTTATATACGCTCAACAAGCCCCAACTGGCGGTGCTGGTGGTGGTGCCTTTTGGCGAAAAGGAGGTAACACCATTGGAGGTGGAAACCCTAACATATTTGGAACATTTTGGAACAGTCCCATTTACACTTATAGCAATGGTGTAAATCGAATGATAGTAAATGGAGATAGAACTGCAACGATAGGAGCTGTTCTTGGAGGGTTTAATGTGCCTACCAACGGCTATGTCGGTATCGGACCAAACACCTTAAACCTGTGGTCAACCAAAGGACCTTTCTCTTTGCTACATTTGAACGGAGGCAGTGTGCCGGGTCCTGTTCAGGATCTGGGCTATCGCCCATGGATGCAAACAGGAGTAAGTTTTACTGACTTTAATGTATTAAAAATCTAAGATATCTTTTAATTTAATATCGAGAGCTTTAGCAAGACGTTGTAATACACAAATACTGGTATTTACAGCTCCCCTTTCAATTCGCCCTACTTGAGTAATATCTAATTCTGCTCTATACGAAACTTCTTCCTGAGTTAGTTTTTTGGAAAGCCTAATGTTTCTTAGGTGATTACCTATTCTTTGAAGTAATATTTTATCTCTGTAATAAGGCACATACAATAATGCTAATTTGCACTTACTTGTGTAAGGGCTAATTTGCATTATTCAAAATTTTATTTATATTTGGAGTAATGAAACTCTACATCTTCATATTAACTATTTTACCTCTTTTTTGCTTCTCGCAAACCAACTTGCTTTTAAACGGAGATTTTGAAGATTATTCAAGTTGCCCGATTGGCTATTCTGATCCAGGTCAATCTCCAAATTATGAAATAAATAAGTGTATTGGATGGACTAATCCCACTTATGGTACTTCTGATTATTATAATCAATGTGCTAATGGGACCTTTGCTGGTATAACATCAAATCCTCTTGGTTATCAACAACCTTATTCAGGTAATGGTTATTTAGGAACTTATTTTACTTCTTATGGCGGAGGTGCTGGTTGGGATGGATATAACGGAAATATGTGGTGGGAATACATTCAAGGAGAGATTATTACTCCCTTATCTCAAGATAATCTCTATAATATTAAGCTACACATTTCTCTTGCAAATGCTTCTGATTTAGCAATAAATGAATTTGGTATTTATTTTTCAGCAGACCCAATAAATTCTCAAAATAGTGCAAGTTTAAATGTAACACCTCAAGTTGTTTTTACAAATAACAATTATTTTAAAGACACCATTAATTGGATAAGTTTAGAAGGTGTTTACATAGCACAAGGTGGCGAAAATTATATTACCATTGGTAATTTCAATGATGATATTGCAACGGATACTTTAAGGGTATATTTTCCAATCGATGAAGTTGAAGAAAAGATTTCTTATTATTTTATTGATAAAATTGAAATTATCAATTCGACAGAAGAATTACCTATATCAAATGTGTTTACACCAAACGGAGATGGCATTAATGATGAATGGAAGCTGCCCAACTTACCAAATTACGAAGTAATTATTTATAACCGTTGGGGTAATAAAATTATCAGTAGACCGGCAATCAACTTTGCATGGAACGGAAAAACAACCAATGGCGACATTTGTTCAAATGGTGTGTATTATTATATTATACAAAACATACACTCAAAAGCCAATACATATAAAGGATTTATTCAACTTCTCAATTAATTAATCAACTTAAACCCGAAAAATTATGAAAACAAAACAATTAAGAATTTATTGTATATTAATAGTGCTAATTAGCACTATTAAGTTAAATGCACAACAAGTGCCTACAAATAATGACCCAGCTGGTATTCCAGGAGGACTAAATAATAAGCAATTTTGGTCGAGAGTTGGTAATAATAATTCAACAAGCCAAAACAACATCTTCGGTACGATGTGGAACTCACCAATTTATACTTATAGCAATGGTATTAACAGAATGATAATAAATGGAGACAAAACCCCAACCATCAATGCTTTTAATGTAAACACTAGTGGTTATGTAGGCATTGGAAACCCTAATTATTCTCCGCTAGTTGGTGGTGGTCCATTTTGGTCAAACAAAGGTCCATTTAGTTTATTACACCTAAATGGTGATGGAGGTGGCTCAGAAAATGGATATCGCCCATGGATGCAAACGGGTATAACCTTTACCGAAGGTTTCGACCTATCTTATCTTGGTAATAGGGTTGTAGATGGGGTTGGTGACCGTA
This sequence comes from Flavobacteriales bacterium, assembly GCA_020853105.1. GTDB lineage: Bacteria > Bacteroidota > Bacteroidia > Flavobacteriales_E > Vicingaceae > Vicingus. The sequence goes on from JADYZM010000061.1 coordinate 96,376, forward strand.
ACGAATTTACAATGGCATGGAGCAATGACCCAACATCAACTCAATATGGACCAGATGATATGGTTTTTCGATTTTTATCAGGAAGAGCACCAGGAGCAGCAGGCTCTACAATTAACACTGATTTTAGTTTACCAAACGATTTAGATGGTCGTCATATTGCACGTTTTACTGGAAATGGTGAAATGGGTTTAGGGAATACCTTCGGTCTTGTTCAATCAGGAGTGGGGTATGTTCGACCTCAATCGTTATTACACATGAGTTTGTTTAATTTAGATGCTGTTTGGATGCAGATTACCAACCAAAATGGTACCAATCAAACCGCTAATGATGGATTACGTTTGGGTATAGAGGCTGGAAACAATTCTCCTGCTTATTTACGTTGGCAGGAACGTACCCCTTTTATTATACAAACAGATTGGAACAATAATGCAGGAGGAATTAATAATGGCGAACGTATGCGTATCAGTAGTGTTGGTGCACCTAATGTACCCAATCCAAATGGTGCAAACAATAATAATATTACTCGGGTATCTATTAGCCACAAAGGCAATAGTCCTGTTACAGAGCCTCGAAGTTTATTGCATTTAGGCTACAATACAGGAAATGGATTTCCTTTAGGTGGTATAGTTGATGGTTGGAGAGACTGGATGGATATAGGAACATTTACTAATAATGGAACTGATAACATCTACGTAGGGTTGAAAGAAGAAGGTGTTGATAGATTTGATGCTGTTATCAACTGGGGCGATAATCAAGTAGCAGGAACAACACCAAACGGACCCGATAATTTACGTTTTATTTTTACCTCTACTACCACAGCATTGCCTCCTGGGCAAGGCGATCCAGTTTCTCAAAGTAACGATGGTTTAGAAACTGCTCGTTTTGAGCCCACCGCAGCCTCTACAATACCAACCAACTATGGTATGATGGGTATTGGAAATTTCTCCCCAACAGGACCAAATACAGCTGCTCAAGATGTTGTAGATGCCAAACTCGATATTGATGGCGATTTACGTATTAGAACCGTAACCCAAAGAGATACATTGTTGCAAGTTTTAGTAATAGATAGCAATGACCACAACCGAGTGCACTGGAGAAATATTGGTAGTTTGGGAGGAGCAGTAGTTGGTAATTATTGCTCTCAACCACAAAATCCACTAACTGGAAATTACGAAATACCTTTAAATAATTTTAATTATTATTTTACGGGCAATGGCTTACCCAACACCAATAGTGTTTCTGTGGGAACTCCTTGTAATACTGTATTACCTGCAAAATTGGTAAGTTATCAAAATGCAGGTGCAACTGTAGGAGTTAATACAATTGCCGGAGGCTTTTTAAACGAAGATGTGGCAAACACTCCTTTCTTGGTGTTTAGAGGAGTATATGGCGAAGCTAGCGGAAATCAAACAATTGGAGAAATAATTAATATTGGAGGTAATTTTGTAGCAAGAAATGCAACATGGAGAAATATTGGAGTAAGAGGCATCGCTCAATCAGGAACAAATATTTCATCAATAACTTTTGGAGGCATATTTGCTGCAAGTAATAGCATCGATAACTTTGGGGTTTGGGCTTCTGCACCAGTAACTGGGGCAAGTCGGGCAGGTTTTTTTAATGGTGATGTTGAAATTATTAATGGAATGTTGGTTTCAGACAAAAAGTTTAAAACCGATATAAATAATATCAAAGGAGCTACCGACGTGTTAAGAAAACTAAAACCGTCAACTTTTAAAATGGACATTGTAGGTTTTCCTCAATTCAATTTTCAAGATAGAAAACAATATGGATTTATAGCACAAGAGGTGGAAAGTGTTCTGCCTGATTTAGTACACGATTCTTATATGCCGGCTGAATTGGATAGTTTAGGCAATGAGGTCTATCCTGCCGTGAGTTATAAATCATTAAATTACAACGCAATTATCCCTATTACAGTTCAGGCAGTGAATGAAATAACTGAACGAATAGATAAATCAACCTTATCCGACCAAAACGTAAAAACCAACGTACAAACGCTAACCAACTCGTTGGATAAAGTAAAACAAATGCGTGGAGTTTCTTACGAGTGGAGTAATGATGCTCAAAACAACATGAATTTAGATAGTTTACAACACATTGGTTTTATTGCTCAAGAAGTTGCTGCTATCGAA
>JADYZM010000062.1 GCA_020853105.1 Flavobacteriales bacterium
CAGGTAAATAACCTATTCTTTTATTATTTCCAAATATAAACTCTCCTGTAAGTTTGATATCTCCATTAAATTTTCCTAATCCATCCACCACTATTTTGTCCTTAAAATTAGCTGTACTATCAACAACAAGTTACTCTTTCATTTTCGCTGTTCCTAATACTCGCAAATCACTCTTAAAATCGAATCAACTTTTGTTGGAACAGAACTTAAAAGCTTATTTTGAAGATAACTCAAGATAAGTATTTTCCAATCAGCAATACAAGCAATAACTTGCTTCATCATTATGCTCAAAAACCAATTCGGGGTTAGCAATTTCAGTTAGCAGATGTAATAGAAGTACTTCAAATTCAGCCAAAATGGTTGGTGTAATGGTTTCATTGTTATTAATGAGTAACGGCATAAATCCGTTACTCGGTTTCTTAAGCGAAATTATTCCTGATGTAAGAACCTCATTAACCAACTGATGTTCTTTAGCATAAAGGTAGGCGTAATACAACACTTGAAAAGCTTTTGGTTTTTCTAACACTTCAGCCACACTTTCAATTTTTAAATCGTTTTTGTCAACGCTACCTGTTTTGTAATCAACTACTCGTATGTTCTTGTTATATACATCAATTCTATCCGCATTACCCTTCAAAAGAATTATTTTTTCGTTCAGTGCTAACTTAATTTTTAATGTTTTTTCGAGTGATTTAATTTGTATTGTTGAATTTGAATTGTCCAGACTATTATATTCCGACAAGAGGAAAGTTTCAATAAAATTAACAGCTGTTACAAACGCAATTTTATTTTTTCCGGCTTTAAGCTCCCTTTCTCTATAATTTCTTTTAATAAATGCTTGTTTTACAAGTTCGTGTACTTGTATTTTCATATTTTTTACATCTTCTTTTTTAAGTGTCTTATTTTCTACTGTGTGTGGATTAAATAATTTTTCCAATACTTCATGAATAACTAATCCAAAAGTGCTGTCTTCAACAGTTTCTTCAATTTTATCTTCTTCTCGAACCCTTAAAATGAAGTTGTAATAAAAATCTAACGGGCAACTTAAATAGTTGTTTAGTGCGGTTGGAGATATTCCATTTTTAAAGAATTCGTCTATTTTTTTACTTACTTCTTTCGTTTTTGTAATTTGAATTTTGTTTGCTTTGGTTGTGGTGTTTGGATACGAAACAATTTTATTTTGAATGGAAATATTTGAAAAATTTTTCAGTTCATTTTCTATTTGAGTAATGAATCTACTTTTTTCACCGCTTCCAAACTCGTTGGTTTCTGTGTTATACAATAAAAAAATATTTTCTGCATTCTGTATCAATCGATAAAAATGATATGCATAAACGGCATCTTTTTCAACGTGTGTGGGCAGATTAAACTCACGTTTTACATCAAAAGGAATAAAACTGTTAAAGGTCTTTCCGGCAGGCAAAATCCCTTCATTTACCGAAAGTAGTATTACGTTTTTAAAGTCGATGTTTCTGGTTTCTAAAACTCCCATAATTTGAAGCCCTTGGAGGGGTTCTCCATACAACTCAATTGTTGTTCCGTTTAAAAGTTGTTTGAAAATCTGTACAAACGTTTTAATTTCATTAATGGCGTTATATTCAATATTTAGTTGTTTGAGTTGATTAAAAAGCTTAGCAAACAAAAACAGTTGTTCTAATTCTAAACTTGAATTTTTTTCATTGATAAAATGGTTTTTGCCCAGTTCAATACAACGAATAAATTTGTTAATTAAGCTGTCTGCGTGAAATATTTCTAAAAATGGAATGGTTAGTTTCCGGTTTAATTCCTCCAGTGTTTCTTTCTCAATAAAAATTATATTTTCTCCAACGATTTTGCTTATGCATTCTTCGGTAGTGTTTTTGCCGAAAAGCTGTTCACTAAAGGAGAGTTTAAAAAGTTTAATAATATCCTTGTAATGATACCTAAGATGTTTGCCTTTTCCAAATCTATTGGCATTGAGGGTTGTGGAAAGATACAATTCAAAAAAGTTGTTTAAAGGCACATTTTTCAAAGGATATCCCATAGTAACGTTTATGTTTTCGACCTCTTCGGGAATTGAGTCAAGAACAGGTATAAGAAGGTTTTCATCAGCTAAAACAATTGCTGTGTCTTTGTATTGATTGGTGCTGTTTAGCGATTTTATTATAGTAGGCAGATACTTTGCCTGTCCAATATTTTGAGGAATACCAATGGTTTGGATTTCTTTTTTTTCTGTGGTGAATTTATTGCTAACCCAGTTGAATGGCGAAAAAATTTCTTTTTGCTTAAAAGTTCTCAAAAAAAGTCCACTTTCCTGTATGCTGTTGTTTAAATAATACTCATCAGCATCCCAGAGTATATCGGCTTTGTTGTGTTTCTTCAACTGAGTTAAGATAGTTTCTTCTGCAATAGTTAGTGCGTTAAATCCAACAAAAATTAATTTATTCCATTTAACCTTTTCTTGAATAAAAATTTCCGGATTAGCAATAATCTGTTCAGCCACAGTTCGAAAAGCCCTGCCTTGATATGCGTAATTTTTTGATGATAAATGAGCGTTAAATTCAAAATATAAATTACCCATTTGCTTCCAAAAATTCAAATAATTTTGTTGAATTTCAGACAATTCTGTTGCTCCCAGATTCCAAGTTTCTATTGCTTTTATGTTATTAATTGCAGAAAAAAATGAATTTGTCGGAACCATATATCGGTCCACTTCATTGTAGTCGTGCAGCAACAATTGCCCCCATTTGCTGAATTCGTCAAAGGTTTCGGGAGTTTCGTTGTTTTTACAATACACGCCATACAATTCAAAAAGCAAAGCGATATTATCTAAAATAATAGTTCCTGAAAATTTTTCAATAAGTTGTTCTGTTCCAAAAATTTGAGGCAGCCAAATGGGTTTATTAATAAGCATGCTTAGTTCTTGTTTTAAAAAAAGACTTGCTCGCTTATTCGGGAGAACAATGCAACATTCGCTTAACTCGTTACCAAAAGTTTGGTGCAGATAATTCGCTGTTTTTTGTAAAAATGTACTCAATTGATTTTTGAATTGTTAATTCTCTATTACTTCCATTTTAAACCCAACACCATGAATATTGTTGATTTGAATAGAGGGGTCATCGGCTAAATATTTTCTGATTTTAGAAATAAAAACATCCATACTTCTTCCGCTAAAATAGTCATCATTTCCCCAAATTGCTTTTAAAATTTGTTCTCTGGGGACAACATCATTCATTTTTTCGCACAAAAACGCCAATATTCTGGCTTCTTTTTTTGTTAATTTTTGTTCAGAATTTTTATTTTTTAAAACCTGATTTTTGATGTCGAAGAAATACCTTCCAATTTGGTATGAATCAACTGTTTTTTCTTCTTTTTCTACAATTAATCGATATCGTTTTAGAATAGCATTTACTCGAAGTAACAACTCTTGAAAGTCAAATGGTTTTGTGATGTAATCATCTGCACCAACTGTAAATCCTTTAACCTTATCCATCTGCATGGTTTTGGCTGTTAAAAAAATAATTGGAATGTTTTTGTTTAATTCTCTGATGGTTTCAGCCACAACAAACCCATCTTTTTTGGGCATCATTACATCTAACAGACATAAGTCGAATTCATTGTTTGCAAATGTTTTTAATGCTTCTTCACCGTTCATGCAGAGGGTAACATCAAAACCTGCTGATTTTAAGTTATCTTGAACTACAAAGCCTAAATTGTTATCGTCTTCAGCCAAGAGGATATGTATTTTTTTTTCGCTCATATTCATTAGGTATTATAAGGTATTTTCAATATAAAAGTTGTTCCTTCGTTTTCTTTACTCAGAAGCCTGATTTTACCTTTGTATGCTTCCACTATGGTTTTAACGTAGTTTAATCCTAGTCCAAACCCTTTGACATTGTGTATGTTTCCGGTTGGAACTCTATAAAATTTTTCAAAAATATGTTTTTGATTTTCTTTTGAAATTCCTATTCCGTTGTCTTTTATGGTTATTTCAATGCCTGAAAAATAGTTTTCAGTAAATATTTCAATCAATGGATTTTCAGGCGAATATTTAATGGCATTATCAATCAAGTTAAACAGCACATTTGAAATATGAATTTTATCGCCAACCATTTGTGTTTTTTTGGCACCAAAGTAGGTTGTGATTTTTCCGCCGTTATGCTCAATTATCACTTCAAAACTTTTAACTGACTCTTTGATAATTTCATGAATATCAATAAGTTCGTTTTCTAGTTTGAGTTTGTCTATTTCAAGCGTAGCCAATTGAAGCACTTTATCCACTTGATTTTTTAGTCGGTTATTTTCGTCTTTGATGATGTTTGCATAATTGAATAGCCTAGTGGGTTCATTAACAATATTGGGCTGCATCAAAACTTCTGCAGAGAGTGAAATGGTAGATATTGGTGTTTTAAATTCGTGAGTAATATTATTTATGAAATCATTTTTTATTTCGGAAAGTCGTTTTTGTTTAATGATTACATTGATGGTATAAGCAAAGAAAATAACAATAATTAAAATTATTGATGAGGAAAAAACCCAAATACCGAGTTCATTAACAATATACGTTCTTTTTGACGGAAAATAAACGCCGAAATAATGCCCATCTTTGTCCCACTTCATTTGATACGACTGGCTTTGCAGCTTGCTTTTGTCTTCTGAGTTGATAGAAACGTAATCGTCGAAAACAATTGAATCGGTAAAACAATCGTAAATCACATATTCAAAATCAGTGTTAATATTTCTGGCTGTAAACTCTTTTTTGAGAAGTGTTTCGAGCAAATACGGATGAACTGTATCATTAATGAAAGCAATGTAATAGTTGGAGCTGATTTGCTTCACCGGATTTACTAATTCAGATTCATCTTTGTTGATTTTTAAAATCTTTCTGCTCACATTTCTAAGGGCAAAATGTACACTTTCATTGAATTGTTTTTCTTCTAAGTTGTAGGCATTTTTTACCCAAAAAAATTGAGTTGCAATAATTCCCACCAACGAAATGGTTGCTAAAAAAATAATGGTTCTGATAGATGCTCTGTTCATGGTTGGATAAAATTAATAATTGTAAAGATATGTTTAGGGCAAGTTGTAGTTTTTATTATTTTTGAGGCGTTTAAACAATAAATTTAATACAATGAAAGCATACGTTTTTCCAGGGCAAGGTTCTCAATTTGTAGGAATGGGCAAGGAGTTATACGACAACAATCCACTAGCTAAAGAAATGTTTGAAAAAGCTAATGAAATTTTAGGTTTTAGAATAACAGATATTATGTTTTCTGGAACCGATGAAGAATTAAAACAAACTAAGGTTACGCAACCTGCTATTTTCTTACATTCTGTTATTCTTGCTAAAACTTTAGGTAATGATTTTAAGCCGGAAGCTGTTGCAGGACACTCTTTGGGGGAGTTTTCTGCTTTGGTTGCTTGCGGAGTACTCACTTTTGAAGATGGTCTTAAATTGGTTTTGCAAAGAGCTTTGGCTATGCAAAACGCTTGTGAAGCAGTTCCTAGTACTATGGCAGCAATTTTAGGTTTTGATGACGAAATTGTAGAAAAAATATGTTCAGAGGTTGATGGTATTGTTGTTCCTGCCAACTACAACTGCCCTGGTCAGTTGGTTATTTCTGGAAGTATTGACGCCGTAAATAATGCCTGCGAAAAATTAAAAGAAGCAGGAGCAAAACGTGCGTTAATATTGCCTGTTGGTGGAGCATTTCATTCACCATTAATGGCTCCTGCAAAAGAAGAATTGGCAAAAGCAATTCATGCAACACCATTTAACCAGCCAACTTGTGCGGTTTATCAAAATGTTAATGCTTATGCTGTTTTAGATGTTGAACACATCAAAAAGAACTTAATAGAGCAACTTACTGCTCCTGTAAAATGGACTCAAATCATGAACAACATGTTGGCTGACGGCGTAAATTCTGTTACTGAGGTTGGTCCAGGAAAAGTACTTCAAGGTTTATTTAAAAAAGTGGATAGAGATTTAGAAACTTTTAGTGCTTAAAAAAAGCTAAAATAAACAAAGAATTTTCTACCCATACCCTCAGACACAGCTTTGCAACACACTTGTTAGAAAACGAAACTGACCTAATATTTTTTCATGAACTTTTGGGAGCAACATCAGTAAAACTACCGAAATATATACTCGTGTTTCAACAAAAAGTTTAAAAGATATTAAAAGCCCTCTGGAAAAATTAAATATTCAGTTTTAAATCCTTATTTTTACATCGAAGCTTTTCGTATAAGTGAAAAATATCAGCAATACGTTTAGCGAAACGTTACAAGCAAGGCTAACAGACCGCACAACAATTACTAAACGACACGGACAAAAATGAAAATTTACAGTAAATCGTACTTCAAAGACGAAACAGCAGACCGAAATTATTTTGAGAATTGGGTA
>JADYZM010000063.1 GCA_020853105.1 Flavobacteriales bacterium
ATTCTTTTATATAGGGATAAATGCCCAAACATGGGTTAATGTTACCAGCCAATACATACAAAACCCAAGTTTTGAAGATTATACCGCTTGCCCACAAAGTAACTCTGCTTACCCAAATGCAATGTGGATAGATAGCGTTGTTGGTTGGTATGCACCAACACAAGGTACAAGTGATTATTTTAATGCGTGTTCAACTGGGACTAATAATGCACCTAACACAAGTATTGGAGGATTTCAATTACCATTTCAGGGTGTAGCATTTTGTGGGTTTTATGCTTATGGTAATGACTGGACAATGAATAATAGAATGTGGAGTGAATACATTCAAACAAAATTATTACAACCACTAAAAGCAAACACTACCTATCAATTTACAATGCGTATTAATAGAGGTAATGATTATTATCTTGCCGTACAAAATATAGGAGCTCATTTTTCAGAAAATGCAAATAAAGATTTTTCAAATACCAAACCTTATAACTTAACACCGACCGTTTTAAATGCTACCGGGTTTTTAACCGATACTTTGGGTTGGACTTTGGTATCAGGAGAATTTACCGCTACAGGCAACGAAAATTATTTAACCATAGGTTGGTTTGGTGATACTCTAACAAATGATTCTATTTTCTTCATTCCTCCTGATGGTTATGACTCAATTATAGGAGAACCCATTTTTGACCCTTGGACATATTATTTTGTAGATGGCTTAACCTTATCTGAACAAACTTTTGATATTGAAAATTTTAATTTCAATGTTATTACACCCAACGCAGATGGCAGTAATGATTTTTTAGATTTTTCTGTTTACGACCTACAAGAACTTTCATTTACAGTTTTTAATCGGTGGGGGAATCAGATTTTTAAATCTAACGATGCTCAGCTAAAATGGGATGGGAAAAATAATCAAAATAAGAAATTAAGTGAAGGCACTTATTTTTATATTATACACGCAATAACGAGTACAGGTAAACAAATATCAAAACACAATTCAATAACAATTTTATATTAACCTTTTAAATTTTTAAGCTTATGAAAACACTTAAACAATTGAGTATGACGGTTGGCTTTTGTCTAACGTCTTATATGGCTTTTTCACAAACTGCTCCACAAGGCAATCCTCCTCCAAATAACACCAATGCAAAAGCAAATGCCGCTTGGTATAGAGGTGGTAATAATTTTGGTGGTGGGGTTAATCCTCCAGGAGCCAACATCTTCGGCACGATGTGGAACAGCCCTATTTACACTTATACCAATGGTGTAAATCGGATGATAGTAAATGGAGATAGAAGTGCAACGATAGGAGCTGCTTTGGGCGGATTTAATGTACCTACCAACGGCTATGTCGGTATCGGACCAAACACCTTAAACCTGTGGTCAACCAAAGGACCTTTCTCTTTGCTGCATTTGAACGGAGGAAGTGTGCCTGGACCTGTTCAGGATTTGGGCTTTCGCCCATGGATGCAAACGGGAGTAAGTTTTACTGACTTTAACGATTTTGCTTATGTAGGTTATCGTAATGTTGGTGGCAATACCAACGAATTTGTGATAAACTGGAGCAACGATGTTGCAACCTACGGACCCGACGACATGGCATTTCGATTTACCCGTGAATATGATTTTACAGTACCAAACCCACCGACAAACGGAAGAATAGACAATGATTTCACCAAATCGGACGACATGGACGGCAGACACATTGCCCGATTCACACCAACCGGCGAATTTGGATTAGGTCCCAATTTCGGTTATACCATTGACAATTCGGCTTATGTTCGCCCCCAATCCATGTTTCACATGAGTAGCTATAAACTACAAGACGCCTGGTTTCAAATCACCAACCAAACCGGAACAGCTGAAACAGCAGCCGACGGACTAAGAATAGGGATAACCGACACCGGAACAGCCCACATCAAACAACAGGAAATGTTACCTTTGGTTTTATACACTGGAGCAGTTGAAGATGTCCGAATTGTTCCTGCATCAGCATCTACATTAGCAGGAAATCATGGCATGGTAGGTATAGGCAATTTTTCTTTAGACACCCTAGATGCAAAACTGGACATAAATGGCGATTTACGAATTAGAACCGTAACTCAAAGAGATACATTGTTGCAAGTTTTAGTAATAGACAGTACTGACCACAACCGAGTGCATTGGAGAAGTATTGGTAATTTGGGAGGTAATGTAACAGCTTTTAACGGAACCAGCATAGATACTGCAACAAGTCAAGTTCAATTGGGTCAAGATGTGGGAGACACATTAAACCCGGCAATGTTGGTGAATAACAGACAAGTGCCTATGAATAATTTCAATATTCAATTCGACGGTTTAGGAGTTCAAGGTGCAAATCAAATTAGCTTAGGAAAACCAAGTCCGATCCCTGCTCTAACAGGGGATACAAACCTAACCTCAAAATTCTCTACCTATAACGAAGATGATTTGATTGCCGGTTCTTTTGTTTCTGATGAACAAAATTTTTCGGGTTCTTCTATTGGGTTTACAAGTAGTGGTAATTTTGTAAGAACCAATATGATTGGAGTAGCAGGTGTTTCGATGAGAAGGAAAAGTGATTTTGCTGTTGGTGTTTATGGAACAGCTGCTCAAGCGAATATTGGTGGTTCCATTTTAAGAGGTGTTGTTGGACAAATTAGGTTTGGAGGTAATAAAACTAGAGCAATAGGTGTTCATGGTATCGGAGAAAATACAAACGGAGGGCAGAACTATGGTGGGTATTTTGAGGCGTTAGGTTCTCCAAACAACAATGTCGGTGTTTTTTGTACAGCTCCGGTTACACCTTCTACTTTTCCTCCTACGCCACCTGCTAATTTGGCTTTATTTGCCGATGGAGATGTTTTTGTTAGCGGAACTGCTTACTTGGCAAATCCAGCTGTGGTTTCCGACCAGCAGTTTAAAACCAATATTGATTCGTTACAAAACGCCTTACAAATTATTGCTCAACTTAACCCAAGAAATTATGAATATGTTGCTTCACTTTCTCCAAAATTAAACTTCCCTTTGGGCGAACAATACGGCTTTATTGCTCAAGAGGTAGAACAAGTTTTACCTACGTTAATTTCAGAAGGAATTATTCCTGAAGTTTATGATTCGTTAGGTAATGAAATTGAAGCAGCAATCCAATATAAATCGTTAAACTACAACGCTTTGATAGCAATTTTAACAAAAGGAATGCAAGAACAACAAGTAAATATCGATAGTTTACATCATATTGTAAACGAGCAAGATTCTATCAATAATGATTTAGAGGCTCGTTTAGCTTACCTTGAAGGTTGCATCAGAAATGCCAACATTTGCGAAGAAGGCAACAGAACCATTAATCAAAATTCGAACTCAGGAATCAACCAAAAAAGCATTGAGTTAATCAATACCAACGGTATCATTTTAGACCAAAACCTGCCCAATCCTTTTGCAGAAAACACAGTTATCAATTACAACATTCCGACAGAGGTTACATAAGCAAAACTCTTGTTTTACAATTTAAACGGACGTATCATCAAAGAACTCGTTATTGAAGAACGTGGTGAAAGTAAATTAACTGTTTATGGTAACAACCTTAAAACAGGAGTTTACACTTACAACCTTATTGCTGATGGCGAGTTAATTGCCACTAAAAAAATGGTGAAGAAGTAGAGAATATGGTGGTTTGATAACCGAAGTTGGAAAGCAGAAGTTAAATTTCGATAATCGAAATTTAACTTCTGCTTTTATATTTGTTTAATTTAGCCCAACATACAAAGAAGAATGGCAACTGTTTTAAAATATTTCTCGTTAATAAAGTTTAGCCACACTGTTTTTGCTCTTCCTTTTGCTCTAATTGGGTTTTTTATAGCTGTAGTTCATAGTCAAACAAAAATAAATTGGGTAGTTTTTATTTATGTAATACTTTGTATGGTATTTGCAAGAAGTGCAGCCATGGCTTTTAACAGATACATTGACCGAGAAATTGATAAAAAAAATAACAGAACTGCTCAAGTAAGAGAAATACCAAACGGAACTATAAAACCTGCATCAGCATTGGTTTTTGTAATATTAAATTCATTCTTATTTATTGCTACAACTTTTTTTATTAATCCAATCTGTTTTTATCTGTCGCCTGTTGCGTTAATTGTAATTTTAGGCTATAGCTTTACCAAACGATTTACAGCTTTATGCCATCTAATATTGGGCATAGGATTGGCTCTGGCACCCATAGGTGCATACCTGGCAGTGGTAGGGAAATTTAACTTGTTACCCTTACTTTTTTCATTTGCTGTATTGTTTTGGGTTAGTGGATTTGATATTATTTATTCTCTTCAAGATGAAGAATTTGATAAAGAACAAAAACTCAACTCTATTCCTGTTTTGTTAGGAAAAAATAACGCCTTGATTTTATCATCAATCCTTCATCTTTTCACAATATTTTTTATAGTTGCAGCCGGATTTTATGGAAAATTCCATACCTTTTATTGGATAGGTGCTTTCGTATTTTTTTCACTTTTAATTTATCAACATATTCTTGTAAAACCAACCGATTTAAGCCGAGTAAATATGGCATTTTTTACAACAAACGGAGTTGCAAGCGTTATATTCTCTGCTTTTGTATTGCTTGATCTTTATTTTTTCTAATCAACCTTGAAACCCATTTTTATTATAAAAAAAATATTCCTCAACAAGTGGAATTTACTAATTTCACTTGTATTGATACTGTTTTCTATTGGCTCGAACATAGCAGTTAAACAAATTTCTAAAAACAAAATTTTCACACGGTATGAGAAAGTTCCCAATAAAAATGTTGCATTGCTTTTGGGAACTAGCAGATACACCACTAAGGGATATGTAAATTTATTTTTTAGATATAGAATTCAAACCATCGTTGAATTGTATAATTCAGGTAAAATCAAACACATTATTGTAAGTGGAGATAACAGCTTGTTTGAATACAACGAACCACGGGAAATGAGGCGAGCATTAGTGAGAGAAGGTATTCCTGAAAGTGCAATAACTCTTGATTTTGCCGGATTCAGAACTTTAGATTCTGTAGTAAGGTGTAAAGAAGTTTTTGGTCAAAATGATTTTATAATAGTTTCTCAACAATTTCATTTGGAAAGGGCTTTGTTTATAGCCGGAAAATTCGGAATTCAGGCAATTGGTTTTGCTGCAAAAACTCCCCCACAATTGTATTCGTTTAAAACCAGAGTAAGAGAGTTTTTTGCCAGAACTGTTGCTGTTATTGATGTTTATGTATTAAATACCCAGCCTAAATTTTTGGGAAATAAAGAAGAAATAACTATTTCAAACCAAGTAAATCTTCTACCCCAAGATAGCGTTCAACAGTAAATCCTTCAGCATATTTAACATTTATTTCTCTGCCGTATTGCATCATTCTTCCTGCAATAAATTCAAAGAAATCCTCTCCACTAATTGGCGTTTTTGGCTCAGTTGATTCCGGGTTGAAAAATTGAGAACTGAAACATTTTATAGCTTCAATCTTCTTATCGACAAATGGAGTTACATCAACCACAAAATCCGGTTTAATAAACCTGTCTTGAATATAATGATAAACTGCTTTTGGTCTCCACTTTTCTTGGTTTTTACCGTCATCTTCAGTTTTAATTTTTATCAGCCCCGAATAAAAACAAGAGTCTGAAATCAG